>DASUAH010000092.1:0-42323 GCA_035763885.1 Gemmatimonadales bacterium | reverse complement strand
ATGACGAGCGTGAGCAGCCACAGCACCAGAACCACGATGCCGAGCGGGCTGCCGCCCTTCGCCCCGCCGCGCCGCCCAGTCCCGCCGCTGCTCCCGCCCTGCACCCGCCCGCCGCGCCCCAGCATCCGCCCCATCCCGTCCGACATCAGCGCGATCGCGCCGACCATCGCCGCGAGCAGGGTCATGAGCCGGGTGTCGAGATTCCGCACGTGGGCCAGCTCGTGCGCGATCACCCCCTGCAGCTCGTCGCGGCCGAGGGTGCTCAGCAGGCCGTCGGTGACCGCGACGCTGGCGTGCTCCGGGTCGCGTCCCGTGGCGAACGCGTTCGGATCGGGATCCGGTACGATCCACACCCGGGGCTTCGACAGCCCGGAGGCGATCGCCATCTCTTCCACCACGTTCACCAGCTGGCGCTGCTCCGGCGTGGCCGGCTCCACCAGCTCCCAGGCGCCGGTCGCCCACAGAATCCGATCAGCACCGTGGCGCCACGAGTACCAGCAGATCCCGGCGGCGACGAGCGCGGCGACGATCCCGATGATGGGGATGGTGTGCTGGTAGCCGCCGGGCGGCGCATCGCGTGTGAGCAGCAGCAAGGCGATGTCCCCGCCGAACCCGACCCAGGCGAAGAACATGATGAACCCGGCGATCAGCCACTGCGACCGCGCGCGGTTGGCTTCCTGCTGCTCGAAGAGGTTGCCCGTGCTCAGGCTGAAGGCGGTTTGTTGAGGGAGAGATCCACCTTCGGCACCGCGCGCTCCGCGGCGTCCTCGATCGCCCACAGCTCGGCGGGCGACGCCTTGGCGAGCCCGGCCACGAGGTTGGTGGGGAACTGCATCTGCTTCGTGTTGTAGTCGGTGGCCACGTCGTTGTACAGCTGGCGCGCGAACCCGATCTTGTTCTCCGTGCTGGTCAGCTCCTCCTGGAGCTGCAGCACGTTCTGGTTGGACTTGAGCTCGGGATACGCCTCCGCCACCGCGAACAGCCGGCCCAGCGCCTGGCTCAGCTCCCCTTCGGCCTGCGCGGTCGCCCGGACGCCGGTGGCACTCACGGCGCGGTTGCGCGCGGCGACCACCGCCTCGAGCGTCGAGCGCTCGAACTCCAGCGCGCCCTTTACCGTGCCGACCAGGTTGGGGATCAGATCGTGCCGCCGCTTGAGCTGCACGTCGATCTGTTTCCATGCGTTTGCCACCCGGTTCCTGAGGCCCACCAGCGCGTTGTAGGCCCCGATGACCCACAGCGCGATCAGCGCCAGGATCGCGAGCAGCACGATCATGCCCATGATGCCTCCGATGGCGTGCGACCGGTCAGGGCAGCGCCGCCCGGACCGCGTCCTCGAGCACCGCGCGGACCCGGGCCGCGAGGTCGCCCTCCGCTCCGAGCTGCAGCGCGGGATGGGTGTCGTCCACCAGGAGCTCCACGCCGGTCGCGACCGGGATGCGCCGGCACGAGGTGGCTCGGCCAGCCGGCTCGGGCGGGGGAGCGAGCCAGGCGTCCACCGCCCGCGCGACCCGGCCGCGGCCCGCGCCCGGGGTGCGCAGCAACTGCAGGTCGCCGGCGCGCGGAAGCCGCGGGCCGAGCGCCGCCGCCACCCGCCGCTCGACCGCGTCCCCGGTGAGCCCGGCGAGGTCACGCTCGATCGTCTCGAGCGTGGCGCCCTCCATCTGGCGGAGCTTGACCGCGAGCACCTGCAGCAGGTGGCGGTACCCGTAGGTGGCGGCGGTGCCGCGGCCGTCCGGCGGATTCACCAGATGGCGCGCCACGTAGAACCGGATGGTGCGCTCGGTGGGGCGCGAGCGCGCCACCGGACTCACGGGCACCACCGCAGACGCGTCCAGAATGCCCGCGGCGAGCGCGGTCAGGTCCCGCAGGCCCCAGGGGGCCAGCGCCCGATAGTCACGCAGCGTCGCTAGGGGGTCGCCCGGCGGCGCGGAAAGGACGGCGGTCACGAGCCGTTGGTCAGACGCCGCTCGCTGCCATCGTCAAACACCGCGGCCAGGGTGCGCGCGAGCGTGTCGAGGGTGAAAGGCTTCGCAAGCATCGGGCAGCCGTGCAGCTCGGGCGGCCAGGTCTCGCTGCCGCTCCAGGGATCGCCCGACATGAGCACGATGCGGCCGCGCAGCTCCGGCCACTGCCGCACCACCGCGAAATAGAACGCGTCGCCCAGCGTATGGGGAAGCCGGATGTCCAGCACCAGGGCGTCGAAGCGCCCTTCGCTCAGCAGCGCATAGGCGGAGCGGGGATCGCCCGCGCTCGCCGCCTCGTACCCGAACGACCGCAGGGCCCGCTCCAGCGCGCGCCGCAGCGCGCTTTCGTCCTCGATGACCAGGATCCGGCGGGTCACGAGGCCACCCGCTGCCCGTGGGTCACGTACCGCCGGAGGATCAGCTCGAGCGCCTCCTCGGGCGATACCGACATGCGGAGGTCGCCGGCCGTGAGGCCGAAAACCTCCCGGATGTGCGCCTGCAGCGTCTTCGGACTCGCGTAGCCCAGCTTCTGCGCCACGTCTTCCACCGTGTAGCCGGGGTCGAGCAGGAGGCGGTGCGCGTAGAGCACCCGGGCCAGCAGCATCACCATCTTGGGCGATGGCAGGCCGGCCCGGGCGAAGCTGCGCTCGCAGGTGCGACGCGTGACCTGCGCGCGCCGCGCGAGCGCCGACACCGTCGACCGGTCGCCCGGAGCGTGGAGCGTCGCCTCCAGCGCTTCCCGGAGCGTGTCGGGCAAGGCCGGCAGCGCCGCCGTGAGCTGCTGCATGAGCTGCTGCGACGCGCTCAGCTCGAGCTCGGCGCGCAGCACCCGACGGATCGCCCCCGGGGCGTCGTCGAACCGCTCGAACAGGACCCGCCGGATCCCGGCCCGGCCGAGCTCCAGCAGCACGCCCGCCGTTTCGGGCGCCAGCGTCGTGTACACCACCAGGGGCAGCGACGGAAAGTGCTGGTGCAGGCGCGCAATCTCCACCGACCGGGGCTCCCGGCCCAGCAGCGGATCCACCACTGCGAGATCCACGGCGCGGGTCCGGATGGCCGTCAGAGCGTCCAGCCAGGTCCGCGCCGGGATCCACTCGTAACGGTCGGGCTCCACGGCACATAGCCGGAAGAGCCTGGTGTCGGTCACCGCCGCGAGGATCGGCACGTGTCGCATTTCCGCCCCTCGATGTCGCAAAAATGCCCTAAACGAGCCCGCACGCGACCGCTAACATGACGCCGTCCCCTGAGCGTTCGCCACGCTTATCTCGAGGATCTGCGCCATGTTCAGCTTCCGCTCGCTGCTTCCGGCTGCCCTGCTCGCTCTCTCGCTGGGTTTGACGGCCTGCGCCGACGCTACCGCTCCGAACGCCGCACCCGCGCCCCAGTTCTCCGAGAACCAGGGGTCCAACAACCGCCTCACCCGGACCTTGCCGGCCTCCGAGAACCAGGGGTCCAACAACTGACCGCGGCGCCGCCGATGGGGCTCCGGCTACTCGATCCCCGTGGTCGCGTACGCCTGGAGCCCCGCCGCGACCTCGGCGACGGCCGCCGGGGGGGTCGCCGCGGCGGATGATGCCGCGGTCAGCCCCTGCGGCGGGCACTGGTCGATGTTGCGCAACAATCGCTCGAGCCGGAAGTACCACTCGTTCAGCCGGTGCTCTTCTGCGAGCTGGAGGCCCTCGCGCAGCGCGCTCCGCGCCCGCGCGAGCTGGCCGAACCGCGCGAAGCCCACGCCGATCTTGTACCGGAGGTCCACCGCCATGCTCGGAGGCATCCGGCCCATCTGCTCCCGGGCCGCCGCGCGGTGACGCTCGAACGCCACCCGGTTACCGGTGGCCGACTCGAGCTCCAGCAGCTCGAGAAGAGCGTTGGTTCGGACCAGAAAGCTCGTTTGGGAGGCGACGACGATTTCGAACGCGAGCCGCGCCTCGGCGTAGTAGCCCAGCTCCGAGAGCTGCACCCCGAGGTCGCCCAGAATCCGCATGCGTGTGAGCGGGTCGTGCGTCAGGCGGAACGCCTGGTAGTTCGCCAGGAGCGCGTCCACCCGGAACCCCTGCAGCGCGAGGACCGCCGCGAGATCGGCGTAGGCGCCGCCACGCACGTCCACCAACTCGGGCGCGGTCGCCTCGTCGATCACCCGCCCGACCGCCTCCCGGGCGGCGGGAAGGTTGCCCTGCGCGCGAAGCACGTTCGCCCGGCCGAGCCGCGAGCGCAGCACGGCGTTCCGGTCGCCGGTCACGAGAGCCGCTTCCTCCGCCCCTGCATAGGCTTGGTTGGCCGCGTTCCACCGCGCCTGCAGCCGGTTCAGCCGCCCCGCGAACAGAGCGACGGCGGTGAAGTCGGCCGGAGTCATCGCGGAGCCGTGCGCCCGGACGGCGAGGCTCAGCACCTCCAGGGCTTCCGCCAGCCGCCCCTCGTGTTCGAGGAAGTACGCGTACGCGGTGAAGCCCGTCCTGATCGCCGTGGCGCGCGCGCCGTCTTCGCGCAGGCGGAGCGCGTCGACCAGCCCCTGCAGATGGCGCGTCTCCGCGCGGGCGCCGTCCAGTTCGTCCACGTAGCGGCGGGTGCTCTCCAGCTGCCAGGTGTACGCGTCGCAGTCGTCCCGGTCGGCGTCCAGTGCCAGCCGGCGTTCCGCCAGCCGCAGCACCAGATACGCGGCGAGCGCCGAGCGCGATCCTACCGCGTCGTCGCGCTCGCGCTCGGTGCGCGCACGGTCAAGGAACTGATCGTAACAGGGCGGACCGTCGGCGACGGCCGAAGTAGCAAACAGGCAGCCAGGCTCGAACGTGCGCAGACGAGGTGCTCCGCTGAGTGAGGGGGGTAGGCGCGGGGCTGTGCTAGTATCGCCGGATGAACGGGCGGGAGCAAGGGGACCGGCGCTCCCGCGGCGGGCCGCGCATGTTTTTGCACCGCGCTGCGCTGCCCTGATGCGAGCCCGTCCCCCGACCCGTGCTACCGTGGCGCATGCGCACCGGGTTCACGCTCGTCGAGTTGTGCCTCGCTCTGGTTGTCGCCGCAATCGTCTTGGCCATCGCCGTGCCCGGCACGGCGCGGCTCCGTGACGGGGTCGCGGTCGACCAGGCGGCGCGCCGCATCGTGGCAGCGCATCGCGTCGCGCGATTCACCGCGATCATGCGCAGCCGGCGTACGCTGCTCGTCGTCCGGGCCGACACGCTCGTCGTGCGCGCGGTCACCCCCAGCGATACGCTCTCGGTGTGGGGTGCAGCCGGCCCGGCGGGTGACGGGGTCGCCCTCGAGGGACCCGCTTATCCGCTCGGGTTCGCACCCACCGGCGTCCCGCTCGGCGTGGCGAATGCGACCTACCGGCTCACGCGCGGCACCGGCGAGCGCCGCGTGGTCATCTCCCGGCTGGGACGGACGCGAATCCTCCGGTAGTCACTCCAGCCCGTACTTCCTGATCTTGTGCAGCAGCGTCGATCGCGAAATACCGAGGATGTGTGCCGCCTGCCGACGGTTGCCGCCGGTGTGCTCGAGCGTACGCGCGATGTGCCGCCGCTCGGCGGCCTCGAGCGAGTCCGGTGTTGCAGACTCGGGCGGGTGAATCGCCGCCCGGAGCGCCGCGGCGTCCAGCGGGGGAAGGCGGAGGTCGAGGAAGAGCAGGTCGAAGCCGGGCGTCGCGAGCGATCCGGCAGCGAGGGCGGCATCGGCGGTGTCGAACACGCGATGCCCGGCGGCCCCCAGGGTTTCGGCCAACGCCCGTCGGCGCGCCGGGTCGGCATCCACCAGCAGGATGTGGAGCATGGCACGAATCCTAGCACCTGCGGGCCACCGGCCGAACAAACGAAACGGCCGCCTAGTCGTGGCTAGGCGGCCGCTTCACACATCGACATGCCAAGGACGGGGCACGTTGTCCGCCGTTCTTCTCCCGCCTGCCGCCGCTCGGTTCGTGGACCGCGCGGGAGGGCGAGACGAGGCCTCGGCATTGATCCCCAGGCCGGATGGCCATCCCACCTGGTTCATCCATGTGAGCGCTGCGAGTCGGATCGGGTCGCGGACCGACCCTTCGCACTGCCCCCCGAGGCGCCAGATCGGGGAGGATGAAGCACGCGACTGGCTTCACCAGCCCCCACGGAGTGATCACCGGGTTCTGCGACCTTGGCGCTTTCGCGCGAAGACCTCCCCCGATATTCCGCTGGGGCTCGCCTGCCGTCCGCCTTCCGGGCTGGCGCCCGGACGCGTTTCCGACGAAGCATCCTCAAGATATCGGCGGCTTGAGATCTCGCAAGTGCCCTATTTTCTTCGGGTTACGCTACTTTGAGACACTGGGGATGTGGACAGATAACAGCCGATGGGAGCGTAAGCTGCGCCCCCCATCCACACGATGTGGAGATGTGAATTGGCAATTGTCGACATCGGGCCCGGAAGCCCGGCACCGTCACGACTCGAGACCGACCTCGATGTAGCGGTGGCTCGGCTCGTCGCCGCTGGGGCCGAACAGCGCGCCGGCCGAGCTGGCCGCAAACCACCCGGCGACCAGGGGTCGTGGGGCGTCCAGCTCCTTGATGATGGGCCCGAACCAGCGGCGCAGGTGACGAATCTCCGGCGCGCGGCGTCCCAGCAGGGCCAGGAGGGCGCCCGCGCCGGAGGTGGCGCGGAGAAAATGTGCGAGGCCGTGCGCCCGCTGGGTGAACTCGATCGCCTTGACGCCGGGCTCGTCAAACAGCACGGCACCCTCGAACACATCCATGGGCGGCGCGTCGAGCCGCGGACCGAGGTACACGAATCGCCGGCCGCCGGCGCCCCTCCGCTCGATGACCGCGGCGGCCGTCTCGCTGGTCAGCCGCGCCGCGTGCAGCAGATCGTCATCGGCCAGGATGCCGACTGCGCCGGTCCACTCGAGCGCGGCGAGCGCGGTTTCCACCGGGCACCCGAGGGCATCGTCGAATGCCACGAGGCGCGGCGCCTCGCCGGCCCGGAGTATGAAATGCGACAGCCCCTCGGACCGATCGGTAAACGTTCGGACGACCAGCGTCTGCGGTGCGGACATGTCGGAAAGCTAAGGGATCGCTCGCCGTCGCGCGAACGCCGCGGTAACTTCCGGGCATCCCGTCGCGGAGCCGCCAGTGCGGGTGGAGTGGACGTCCTACGCGTCACCCATCGGTGCGCTCGTTGTGGTCGAGTGCGACGCGGGTCCGCTCGCGGTCGAGTTTCCCCATCGGGCGGGGCGTATCCGCTGGACGGTTCGCTTCCGCTCCGCGCTCCCGGAGCTGCACATGGTCCAGGGCCCGTGCCGGGTCACCAGCGCCTGGCTGGATGCCTACTTCGCGGGCTCCCCTCCGGCCTTCCCGTTCCCGCGGCATCTGCGGGACTGGTTCGATCTGGCGCCCGCGCAACTCGCCGTCTACCGCGCGCTGCGCAAGGTGCGCTTCGGGGAGACGCGCTCGTACGAGGAGGTGGCGCGCCAGACCGGCCTGCACCCGCGCCAGATCGGCTGGCTCACCGCGGCGAACCACCTTGCCATCCTGATCCCCTGCCACCGTGTGGTCGGCAAGGACGGCGCCCTGGTCGGCTACAGCGGGGGGCTGGACGCAAAGCGGTGGCTGCTCGCCCACGAGTCCAGGAAGGCGGGGGTCGTTCTGAAATAGCGGGGCCGGCCTGCCGTGTTCGCGCGCCCGGCGCCCCAGTCGGCATTGACAAACCCGCGTACGCGCGGAACCTTATCCCCATGTTCCGCCGTCCAGCTCAACGTTCGGGCTTCAGCAGCCGTTCGGAGTATGCTCCGGGCGGCCGTTTTGTTACGACCCGGCCACAAGGGCAGGGTCGGCTTCCGGGGCCGCCGGCCCCCCTGTTCCGATGAGGTTGCTGCAATGGCGAAGGGCACGGTGAAGTGGTTCAATGACGCCAAGGGCTTCGGGTTCATCGCGCAGGATGGCGGCAAGGATGTGTTCGTTCACCATACCGCAATCATGCAGGAGGGCTTCCGGTCGCTGGCCGAGGGCGATCACGTCGAGTTCGAGATCGTGGAAGGCCCGAAAGGCCTGCAGGCCGCCAACGTTCGCAAGGTCTAGCACCGCGCTCGCCTTCGTCTGAGTCCCGCAGGACAGGACCCGCACCGGACCGCGAAAGCGCGGCTCTCCCCGCTCCACGGCGCGGGAGGGCTTGGTTCTTGCGGTCCCTCTTGTAACCCGTAGCCGCCTCCGGAGCCCGACTCCGGACCAGGTCAGCCTATGCCGAACCGCGCGCCCATCGCTCTCGCATTCACCTTGGCTCTGCTCGCTGGCGGCGCCGGCGCGGCCGGAGCGCAGATGGCGGCGACCGCCCGCGACACGGCGGCGCTCGAGTTCCACGGGTTCCGGGCCGGTGCCGGCCTCGACGAGGTCGCGGCCCACGTGGCCCGACTCGACGGCGGGCGGCTGCGGTGCGCGCGGGCCAAGGCCGATCGCCGGATCACCGAGTGCCGCGGCGTGCTCACCGCACCCGAGCTGGGTGGGCCGGTCGAGCTCTGGGTCTCGGCCATCGACAGCGTCACCGGCGTGCTCATGCTGTCGGGCGAGGTGGCCGCCGACCAGCTCGACGCGTGGCGTCGACGGCTCGAGACGAGCTACGGCCGGGTCGGCGCCAAGGTGCAGGGGCCGCAATGGATGATGCAGTGGGTTCGCCAGAACCGGATGATCCGCCTCACCTGGCGGATCGATGCTGGCGCGAAGACGGCGTCGGTGGCGCTGGTGGACGGGCGTGTCCTGGACGCGTGGGGGCGGGAGCGGGCCCGCCGCGCCGCGCGCTCATCGTAGCCGTACCAGGAAGCTTCCCTCCGACTCCTCCAATACGAAGTCGGCGACGATCCGCCTCTCGTCCCGGAGTGCGCGCAGGAGCGTGCGGGTACGGGTGCGGATCGGCGCGCCCCCACCGCCCCGGCCCCGGCCGGTGACGAGCCGAACCACCCCGCCCGGACGGGCCCTCGCCTGCACTCGCAGGAACCGCTCGGCTTGCGCCACCGCCTCGATCACGGTGAGTCCGTGCAGGTCGAACGTGAGATCCGCGGCGCGTTCAGTCCAGTCGCGCATCGCCCCCATTGCCTTCCCGGGCCCGCGCTTCTAACCTTCGGCACCCTTCGCCCATACATCGCTCGCCTTGAGCATACATCGCTCGCCTTGATCCACCATTCCCGCCGACGCGCGGGCGCGCTGCTGCTCGCGCTGGCCATCTGTGGGCTCGCGGCGGCCTGCGGCCCATCCGATGGCGACCCCGTGCGCATCGGACTCGCCGGCCCGTTCGCTGACCCGGTCGGCGCGCCGATGAAGCTCGCGGCCGAGCTGGCCGCGGAGGAGATCAACGCCGCTGGCGGCATCGCCGGCCGCCGGCTCGAGCTCGTTGCACGAGACGACTTCGGCCACCCCGACTCGGCCGTCTTCGTCGCCACCGATCTCTACAACGAGGGCGTCGCCGCGGTCATCGGTCACGTCTTCTCCAGCTCCACGCTCGCCGCGGCGCCGGTGTACAACGGCGGTGCGGCTCCGGTGGCTGCGATCTCGCCGTCGTCGTCCGCGCCCGCGGTGAGCGGCGCGGGCCCGTACACCTTCCGCCTTTGTCCCAGCGACCGCCAGCACGGCGCGGCGCTCGCGCGCTGGATTCGCAGCGACCTCGGTCTTGACCGCGGCGCGGTGCTCTACCTCAACGACGACTACGGCCGCGGCGTGCGCCAGACGTTCGCGGCGGAGTACAGCCGGCTGCGCGGCGATCTCGTCGCCATCGATCCGTATCTCGGCGACACCCCTGACGTCGGCGTGTACCTCGACCGGCTGGCCAAGGGCGGGCGGGCCCAGTTCCTGCTCGTCGCGGGCAACCGCTCCGAGGCGGAGGAGATCCTGCGCCAGGCGCGGCGGCGGAACCTCGCCCTGCCGGTGCTCGGGGCCGACGGGCTCGAGGGCATCGAGGCGGCAGGAGCCCTGGCGGAGGGAGTCTATATCTCGCAGGCCTACCTGGCGACGCTCCCGAACCCGGCCAACCAGCGGTTCGTGGAGGCATGGCGCAAGCGCTACCCCGACGCCGCCCTTCCCAACCAGCCGGCCGCGGCGACCTACGACGCGCTGCATCTCCTCCGCGACGTCATCGCACGGGTCGGCACCGACCGCCGCGCCGTGCGCGACGAGCTCGCCCGGGTGGGCGGCGAGCGTCTCCCGTTCGACGGTGCCACCGGACAGGTGGCGTTCGATTCGCTCGGAGACGTGCCCCGGAGCGCGGTGCACGTGGCGGTGGTCCGCGACGGAGCCGTTCGCCTGGCCCGCAGCCAATGAAGCTGGTCGCCAGTCTGGAGCGGCGGCTCTGGCTCGGCGTCGGCGTGCTGGGGATCCTGGTGTCCGCTCTCGCCCTCGTCGCGGTGAAAACGATCCGCGACCTCGATCGCTCGGTGAACCGGGAGCTCGGCCTGCTGCTTGAGACGACCGGCCTGGGCAACGGGCTCGTCACTTCGGTGACCACCGAGATCCGCGCGGCCGAGCAGTATCTCGATCAGCCGGCATCCGCCGTCCGCAACGACTTCATCCGGGCCGGCGATTCGGCGTACGCCTTCCAGCGCCGCTACCGGGATCTGGCATCGCTGACCACCTCGGATCGCTACATCGTCAATCGGATCGGCGCCACCCAGGCGCGCCTTGAGGTGGCCTACGGCCAAGCGCACGCGCTGACCGACCTCGGCCGTCGGGACGAGGCCCGGTCGCTCGCCGCGCGCACCCGCCCCGCGGCCGACACCCTGATCGGCGACGTCCAGGCTCTCACGCTGGCGCAAACCAACCGCTCGCTGGTGCGCGCGGAGGAGCTCCAGACCGAGGCCAAGCACCGGCGGGACCTGATGTGGCTGTTCTTCTTCCTCGCCGTGCTCGCGGCCGTCGTGGTGGCGTTCTCGACCGTGCGGGCGATCAAGCTGCCGCTGCTCCGCCTCATCGGGGCCGCGGACCGGTTCGGCGCCGGCGACCTGCGGCCGGTGAAGCTCGGTGCCATGCCCGAGGAGCTGGACCGGTTGGCCCGCGCCATGGACGACATGGGATCCCGGCTGCGCGCGATCGTGCAGGCGGTGATGCGGGAAGCCAGCCAGATCAGCGCCAGCGCGAGCGACTTCTCGGCGATGAGCGAAGAGCTCGCGTCCTCGAGCGGCGAGATCTCCACCGCGATGGTGCGCATCGCCGGGAGCGCGGGTCAGCAGGTGGGCGGCATGCGCGAAGCCGACGATCTCCTGCTCCGGCTGCGTCGGACGGCCGAGAGCAATGCCGACGCCGCGGGCCGGGTGGTGCTGCTCGGCGACCGGATCCGCCACCTCGCCGCGCACCATCAGACCGACGTGCGCGCCGCCGGGGACACGCTCCTCAGCGTGCGCGAGGTGGTGCGCACTTCCGCGGAGCAGGTGCAGCAGCTCGCCCGGCTGTCCGAATCGGTCACCGATTTCATCGATCTCATCAAACAGATTTCCTCCCAGACCAACCTCCTCGCGCTCAACGCGGCGATCGAGGCCGCCCGCGCGGGAGAGCACGGGCGCGGGTTCGCCGTGGTGGCGGAGGAGGTTCGACGGCTGGCCGATTCGAGCGCTGCCGCGGCCGAAGAGGTCGCCACGACGGTCGAGTTCATCCGGGCCCAGGTCCGCGATGTCTCGGCGACGATGGAGCACGGCTCGGCGCGGGTGAGCGGCGTGGAAGGGGTGGCCGCCGCGGCCGCCCGCGGACTCGAGGAGATCGCGGCCGCCGTGGAGGAGGTCACCGCCGCCGCCTCGGCGGTCGCGCGCGAGGCGTCCGAGAACCGCCGGATCGCCGACGAGTTGGGACGCAAGACGGGCGCGGTCAGTCAGACCGCGACGGAACACGCATCGATGAGCGAGGAAGTAACGGCCGCCGCCGAGGAGCAGAGCGCGTCAACCGAGGAAATCGCGTCGGCGGCGGCCAACCTGCTGCAGGGCGCTAACCGGCTGTCGGCCCTGATTACCGACTTCCGTACCTGACAGCACGCGGGTTACCAGCCTGTTGCCCCGGGCGGTTAGCGCTTCCGGCCGGTCTTCGCGGCCTTCTTGACCGTCTTCACCGCCTTGACCGGCTTGGTGGGCTTCGCCTTCGCCCGTGCCTTCTGCGCCCGTGCCCGGTCCGCCGCCCGGTCGGCGCGCTTGCGCTCCGCCTCGTGCACATCGGCGAGGAGCCGGTCCCCTTCGTCCGCCCCCATCAGCCCCCGTCGCACCGCGTAGCGGACCAGCTCGTCGGCATCGGCGATGGCGAACTCGCCGATCCGGGCCGCCGCCCGGATGGTATTCACGAGGGCGTCCGCCACCGGACTACGCAGGACGTTGGCGATACCCGGAAGCGTTTCGAGCAGCGTTGAGATCTGGGAACCCCCGAGCTCCGACACCACAGCATCTCCTTGTTCGACATGGCAGTCGTGGCCGACCCGGCCCCGAGCGCCCTTGCGGCGGCAACGTACCACGCCCCCCCGGTGTCGTCAAGCGAAACAGAGAGGCCAACACCTCTTAGGCATATGAGTAGCATACTCTACTCCGTAGATCGGCCGATCCCCCAACTCACGGTACAACGATCAGCTCGCCACGCATCTCGTACGCACGGTGCGGAGTGCTGTAGAACGGATACCGGCCCGCCGGAACGGCGGGAACGACAATCCGATACTCCAGTCCGTTGGCCGGGAGCACCGGACCGCTCAGCTCTGACGTCCGCTGGGGCAGGGCGCCGGCAAGCAGCTGCCGGGTGGCAAGCGAGAGCCCATTGGCCTCGAAGGTGACGTTGTGCGGAGCACCGCTGGTGACCCGGAACAGCAGGATGTCGCCGGCGCGGGCGGTGACCCGCGCGGGCACGAAGCGGTGAATCTCCTGTTCGGTGTCCGCTTCCATCCTGATCACGTGGGTGGTTTGGCCCATGGCCGGCGCGGATAATCCCGCGGCCAGTGCCACCAACCACGCAATCCGCGCGCTGCAAGCCTTTGCGCCCATCACCAAGCCTTCATAGATTGCCAAGCAGGTGGGATTCCCGCCTGTTGCGTCACCGTTTCCCACCGGAAGGACCGACTGTGGGTCGTCGGGGCATCAAGGAATACCGCGCACCTGAAGCACTGATCTTGATCTCGGCTGATCGGGACCACAAACCTCTGGTGTGCCCCTCCTGCGGCTCATCGGCCGTTTCACGTACCCCTCCCCGCCTGGATGACGACGGTCAGCCCGCCGGCCGTGTGACACTCCACTGCACCAGCTGCGGTCGCAGCGCGGTCTATATCGACCGCGGTCCCGCCGCGCAGGCGGGCGGAGTCCCGCGGCCGTCCCGCTAGAAGGGGCGGTGGGGAACCGCCGCTGAGACGGCTCCGTTGGACCCGCGCTCGCCCTGGAGCGCCCGCCGCACGGCAGCCACGAGCTCGCCCGCACGGAACGGCTTGTTGAGCAGCATGGTGCCCGCCGGCGGCCCGCCGCGATCGATCACTTCGCGCTCGGTGTAGCCCGACATGAAGAGCACCGCCATCCCGGGCCGGAGCCGGCTGATTCGGTCCGCGAGCTCGACGCCCCCCACGCCCGGCATCACCAGGTCGGTTACCAGGAGATCGAGCGTCCCCCTGTAGCCCTCCACCGCGTCCAGCGCCGAGCCCCCGTCGGTGGCTTCCAGCACGGTGAAGCCACCCTGTCGGAGGATGCGTGCGGCCATCGTGCGCACGGCAGCCTCGTCCTCGACCAGCAGCACGGTCGGCGGAGAAGCGGAGCGAGTCGGATCGCTCCGCGCCGGCTCCGCGGGACCAGCCGGCTCCGGGCGGGGCCGCCGCACGGCCGGGAAATAGACGACCGCCGTGGCTCCCTGGCCCGGCTCGCTCTCCAGCCAGATGAACCCGCCGCTCTGCTTCACGATACCGTACGCCGTCGAGAGCCCGAGCCCCAGGGCCTCGCCCGAGCGCTTGGTCGTGAAGAACGGCTCGAACGCGCGCGAGCGCGTGGCGGCATCCATGCCGCACCCGTTGTCCTGCACGACCAGGACCGCGTATTCCCCCGCCGGAATCTCGACTCCGATCTCGCTTCGAGCCGGCTCCGCAAGCGCCACGGTGCGGGTCTCGATCCGGACCTCGCCGCCCGGCGCGCCGGCGGTGGCGTCGCGGGAGTTGAGCACGAGGTTCAGCAGCACCTTCTCGAGTTGTGCACGATCCGCGACGATCGGGGGCGCGTCACGGGCGAGGGCCAGCGTCAGGGTCACGTCGCCAGCCAGCATCGTGCGGATCGTGCGCTCCATCCCGAGCGCGATCTCGGGGAGCTTGAGCTCGGTCGACCGCAGCACCTGCTGCCGGCTGTAGGCCAGCAGCTGCTTCGTGAGCTCCGCCGACCGGAGCGCGGCGTGTCGGATCTCCTCGACGTCGGCACGCCGCGGATCGTCGAGCGCCAGGTCGTTGAGCAGGAGGTCGGAGTAGCCCAGCACCGTGCTGAGCATATTGTTGAAGTTGTGCGCGATCCCGCCCGCGAGCTTACCCACGGATTCCATCCGCTCGGCGAGCTGCTCCCGCCGCGCCTGCGCCAGCGGCGCCGAACCCGCGGCGAAGGCGCCTTGCAGCTCGACCTCCCCGCCTTGCCGCTGTGGTGTCGCGCTCACGACCCCGTGCAGGAGCTGCCCGTCCTGACGCCGCACGTCCAGCTCCATCGGGGCGATGGGGTCGCCGGCCGCCAGGCGGGCGAGGAAGTCGCGACAGGTCGCGCCGTCGGGGATGAAGTCACCCCACGCCCGGTGTCGCACCTCCTCCGCCGAGGCCAGTCCGAACAGCGTGGCGAACGCCGGGTTGCACACCAGTAGACGGCCGTCGGTCGAGGCGATCCAGCGAGCAGCGAGGTCATTGTCGAAATAGGCGCGGAAGCGCACGGCCGCCGGATCGTTGAGCCGGAGGCTGGTCTCGCGGGCACGGAGCAGCACGTCCACCCGCGCGAGCAGCTCGGGGGTTTGTACCGGCGTCTGCAGCAGCTCGTCCACCGCTGTCCAGAGAAACCGGGCGAACAGCGGGACGTCCGGGGCCGTGGTGACGAGCAGGAAGGGCAGGAAGGCGGGGGACTCGGCGCGCTTGCGCTCGGCAATCTTGCGCCAGAGGCGCTGGAGCGCCGGGCCGTCCACCACCCCGAGCCCGAACGGTTGGTCAAGCGCCGCGTCCGGGTCCGCAACCACGACCCGGCGGCCCCGCGACAGCATGTCGGCGAGGAGCCGGGCGGCTTCCGGATCCGAGAGAAGGAGGAGGACATCGGCGCTCACGCCGACCTCCGGCTCACCGGCGGAGGGGGATCACTGCGGCGCCGAGAACAGCCGGGCCCACCGCACCGCAGTGACGAAGGGAAGCGACCGCCAGCTGTTCGGGTCGTAGCTGAAGTAGACCAGCAGCGGCCGACCTCGAACGTGGTCGCGCGGCAAGAAGCCCCAGTACCGACCGTCATAGGAGCTGTCGCGGTTGTCGCCCATCATGAAGAAGGAGTCGGGCGGTACCACGATCGGCCCCCACTCCTGGAGATCGGGCTTGTAGGTGGCGGGATCCCGCTGCACCAGATGGGGAAGCTGCCACTCGCGCATCTTGAGCCGCTGCACCGGATCCTCGGAGCGCGCCGGATCGGTATGTACGACGTAGGGCTCGGCCACCTTCTCCCCGTTCCGGATCAGCTGCCCGCTCTCCATCGCCAGGGTATCTCCCGGCATCCCGATCAGGCGCTTGACGACCTTGAGCCCCGGCTCCTCCACCGAGTCGAACACGAGGATGTCGTTGCGCTCCGGCTCGCGGACGGGGGGAAGCCGGGTCCCCACCAGCGGCACCTCGGCCCCGTAGAGCGCCTTGTTGACGAACAGGAAGTCGCCCACGAGGAGCGTGTTCTCCATGCTCCCCGACGGAATGCGGAACGCCTCGATCAGGAAGGTCCGCAGCAGGAACCACACGACCAGTGCGACCAGGATCGACTTCGTCCACTCCCAAAGCCAGGTGGCGAACGAACGGGTGGCGCTGGCGGCTGGGCTCGGCCGCGGAGTGGTCGGCTCGGCGCGGGGTGTAACGGTCATCGGACACTCGGGCGACGGTGAAGCTGCACTGCCGGCGCGGACCGCGCGGGCAGGATCGCATAAGACTAAGGGGATTGGGCGAGCGCCGCGAGGACTTGGGCCGCGTGCCCGACGGGCTTGACACGAGGAAAGACGCGCTGGATCGTACCCGACCCGTCGATGATGAAGGTGGTGCGAAGGATACCCTCGAACCTCTTCCCGTACATCGACTTTTCGCCCCAGGCGCCGTAGGCCCGCGCCACGGCGTGGTCGCTGTCGGCCAGCAACGGGAACGGCAGCCGGTATTTCCGTTTGAACCGATCGTGCGAGGCCACGGGGTCGGGGGACACGCCCAGAACCACGGCCCCGGCCGCCTCCACCTCCGCCCAGGCGTCGCGGAACTCGCACGCCTCGGTGGTGCAGCCGCTGGTGTTGTCTTTGGGGTAGAAGTAGAGCACCACCGTCCGGCCGGTGAGGTCGGCCAGCCGCACGGTCCGGCCGTCATCGGCGAGAAGCGAGAACGCAGGTGCCTTGTCACCGGGCTCGAGCATGGCGATCAGTGCTGGTGAAGTCCACCCGGCTTGAACCGGACGGGTCCGGGACCGATGATAAGGGCGACGCCATCCCCCCGGTACCCCGACCCGCGAGCTAGCCGTGACCGATCAACCCGAGCCCCCGCCCCCGCCCCCACCGCGCCCGACCCCCCGCCCGTTCAGCCCCCTGATCGACCGCCTGGGCGAGCTGTGCGGCGACGGCAAGGCCGCAGCGGAGTACCTGTGGCAAGTTCCGGGCGACGAGACCGTCCGGCAGAGGATCGCCGCGATCCTCGCCCAGATCCGGCAGGAGGCCGCCCGAACCAGCCGCCGGGAGATGCTCAGGGTCGCCGAGGAGCTCGAAACGGCGATCGCCGCGTCGCCCTCGCCCCAGCAGGCCGAGATCCTGCAGGACGGCTTCGACCGGCTCATCCGCCTCTGGCAGGCGGCGAAGAGCGGGCTATTCTAGGACGGCCGGATGGTCAGAGGGCCGGACGGCCAGCGGTGCCAGCTACTGACCGTCTGACCGCCCGACCGTCCGGCCACCTCTCTCCACCACTCTTGCCATCACGGGCGCGCCCTCGGAGAGTCGCTCCTGGCCGCCGACGACCACCTGATCGCCTGCGGTGACGCCGGTCCGGGCCTCCACGAACCCCGGCGTCCGCACGCCGAGCTCGACCTCGCGCCGGTTCGCCTTCCCCTCCCTCACGACCCACACGTAGCTCGCGCCCTGCAGCGGCAAGACTGCGTCTTCGGGAATGACCACGGCATCAGGCCGCACGTCCGTGGCAAGCCGCGCCTCGATGAACATCCCGGCCTGCAGCTCCCGCTTGGGGTTCGGGACCTGGGCCTTCACGGTGATCATGCGGCCCGGGAGCTGTACGACCGGGTCCACGAAGTCGACCACGCCCGCGAACTCCTTCCCCGGCAGCGCGGCCACCCGGAACACCACCCGCTGGCCGGTCTCGAGGGCCTCCGCGTAGCGCTCCGGGATCTGGAACACGGCGCGCTGCGGGTTGACGGTCTGCAGCGCGACCAGCCGGTCCGAGGTGGTGACGTAGTCCCCCAGGCTCACGAAGCGCTGGCCCGCCACGCCCGCGAATGGCGCCCGCACCGTCGTGCGCTCCAGCCGGACGCTGAGCAGCTGTACCTGCGCCTCGGTGCTGCGCGCCGTGGCCTCGGCCCGCTCCAGGTCGGCCTGGGACGACGCCCGCTGCGTGAGCAGCTCGCGCGTGCGGCTGAGCGCCTGCCGCGCCAGGTCGCGGTCCGCCACCGCGCGGGCCAGCTCGGCCCGGAGCTCCGCGTCGTCCACCTTGAAGAGCGGCGTCCCGCGTGCCACTCCGGCCCCTTCGCGCACCAGGATTGCCACCAGCCGGCCTTCGATGTCGGGGCGCAACTCGATCGACTGGATCGCTTCGATCTGGCCGGACGCGTTGATTGCATCCACGACCGTGTCGGCGCGGGCGGCCGCCACCTCCACCGGCATGGGCGGCGGGCCGCCTCCCGACGCCCCCGGTCCCTTGGGCTTCCCTCCCGTGTCCGACGACTCCGCATTGCTGCAGGCCACGAGCACGAGGGCCGCCATGCTCCTTGCCACGAATGGTTTCACGGGACGTCCTTGTTCGGGAACAGCCGGCGGCCGAGTATCGCCTCCAGGCCGGCGAGCGCAAGGCGGGTGGAGTAGTCGGCCTGTACCAGGTCGGCCTGCGCCTGGGTGAGGCTGATCTGCGCGTCGAGCAGCTCGATGATGGTCGTGGCGCCGGCGCGATACCGGGCGTCCTGCACGCGGAAGTTCTCGGTGGCGGCGATCAGCGCGGTCCCCGACAGCTCCACCGTGGCTCTCGCCGTCCGGTAGGCCTCGATCGCCTCGGTGACGTCGCGCGTCGCGCCGCGCTCGAGGTCCTCCCGGAGGGCCCGCGCCACGTCCCGGTTCACCCGCGCCTGGGTCGTCGCGATCTCCCGATTCCCCAGGTTCCAGACGGGCAGCGACACCGTGAGCGTCACCGACTGCACGTCGCGCGCGGTCGGGAAGAACCTCGAGTCGAAAGTGAAGTTCCCGCCCGACAGGGTGACCGTGGGGAGGTATTCCCCCCGCCGGCCGCGGAGGACCGCCGCTGCCCGCCGCTCGTTGGCCCTCGCCACCCGGTATTGTGGCCCCTGCTCCAGAGCCTCGCGCACCGCCTGCTCCACGGTCAGAGGCAGCTCCGCAGGCGGGGCGCTGTCCGGCGCCGCGGCGCCGACCGGGCCTTCGGCGCCGATCCGCCGGCCGAGCTGCAGCCGAGCCACGCGCAGCCCGGCGGTCTGGCGCGTCAGGTCGATCCGGGCCCGGGTCACCTCCAGCACGACCTGGAGCGAGTCGGACTGCACCGCGGCGCCCGAGACGACCCGGGCCCGCGCTACCGCGAGCTGCTCCTGCGCCCGCCGCAGCCGCTCCTCCGCCACCGTGGTGAGCGCCTGGTTCGCCAGTACCCCGTAGTAGTCCGACTCCACCAGGAACGCGGTCCGGAACCGCTGCTCCAGCTCCCCGGCTTCGGCCCCCTCGAGCTCGGCCCTGCTGGCGCCCAGGTTGGTGAACTTCGCCCAGCCGAACAGCTCGTAGCTGCCGACGAGGCGCGAGTTCACGGCGCTGCTCTGCGGCTGGCCGGTGCCGATGTTGAAGAAATCCACCGAGTACTTGGTGGCCTCGAGCTCCGCGGTGAGCGAGGGGATGATGAACGCGAGCCGCGCCGCCCGCCGCGCCCACTCGGCGTTGTCGATCTGGCCGAGGGCGCGGACGTAGTCCGGATCGAGTCTGGTGGCGCGGCGCAGCGCCTCCGCGAGCGTGACGGTCGGCACGGTGTCGGAGCGCCCCGCCCCTCGCGAAGAACCACGAAGACACGAAGGCTCGCAGGAAGGCGCGTCTGTCACGGCTCCGGATGCCGGCCGGGTCACCGAACTCAGCAGGACGAACCCGACCCCCATGAGCGCTCCCCTCACTCGGCCTCCGCCGTGGCCGGGCGGGCAGCCACCGCGGCCGGGCGGCGCTGCGCCCGCGCGCGGGCCCGGTCGATGAGCACGTAGGCCACCGGCACCAGGAACAGCGTCAGCAGGGTGGAGAGCAGCACCCCCCCGGCGATGGCGTAGCCGAGCGGCCGCCGGCTGGTCGACCCCGCGCCGATACCGAGCGCGATCGGCAGGGCGCCCATGATGGTGGAGACTGACGTCATCAGGATCGGGCGCAGACGGATGCGCCCCGCCTCACGGACTGCGGCGAGCGTGTCCAGCCCCCGCTCCTTCAACTGGTTCGCGTACTCCACGAGCAGAATCGAGTTCTTCGTCACCAGCCCGATCAGCAGGATCATCCCGATCTGGCTGTACAGGTTGATGGTGGACTTCGCGAGCAGCAGCGTCAGCAGCGCGCCGGACACGGCGAGCGGCACCGCGAGCAGCACGGTGAATGGGTGCACCAGGGACTCGAACTGCGACGCCAGCACCATGAACACGACCACCAGGGCGAGGATGAAGGCGAAGTACAGCGCGCCGCTGCTCTCCTCCAGCTCGCGCGACTCGCCGGCGAGGGCCGTGGTGCTGCCGCGCGGGAGCACCTCGTCGGACACCCGGCGCAGCGAGTCGAGGGCCTCGCCGAGCGTGAAGCCGGGCGACAGGCTCGCGGTGAGCGTGAAGCTGCGGACCCGGTTGAAGTGGTTCAGCTCCCGCGGCCCGATCCCTTCGGTTACGGTGGCCACGGCGTCGAGCTTCACCAGTTGGGCGTCCCGGCCCCGGACGTAGAGGCCCGTCATGTCGCGCGGGGTCGCGCGCGCCTCGGGCGACAGCTGCACGATCACGTCGTAGAGCTTGTTGGCGCGGGTGAAGGTGCTCACCTCCCGGCCGCCCAGCATTGTCTGGAGGGTGGCCGCGATGTCCCGCACCGGCACGCCGAGGTCCTCCGCCCGGTCCCGGTCGAAGCTCACCGTGAGCTCCGGCTTGTTTACGCGCAGGTCGGTGTCCACGTTGAGCAGACCGGGAATCTGCCGCGCCCTCGTCGTCAACGTATCCGCGGCGCGCGCGAGCTGGGCGAAATCAGTGTGCTGCACCACGAACTGCACCGGGCTTCCCCAGCCGAAGGCCGGCGGATTGTTCGCGAACGCCAGCACCCCGGGGATCCCGAAGAACTGCGGCTGCACCTCGCCCACGATCTCCCCGACCCCGCGGTTCCGCTGCGACCAGTCCAGCAGGTTCACGAAGATGATCCCCCGGCTTACGCCGTCGCCGATGTTGACCACGCTGAAGAAGCTCTCGATGCCGTCGGTCTTGGCGATCACCGCCTCGGCCTGCTGCTGGTAGCCGTCGGTGTACGCCAGCGACGAGCCCTCGGGTGCGATCAGGAACGCGATGAACCACCCCCGGTCCTCGGGTGGGATGAACTCGCGCTTGAGCGTGCGGAAGACGAAAACCGAGCCCGCCAAGACCGCGATCGCTCCCAGCACCACGCCCCACCGCAGGTGGAGCGCGCGGTCGAGGAGGCGGGCATATCCGGCGGACATCAGGTCGAACCCGCGCTCGAGCGTCTTGTATACCCGGCCGTGCGACTTCGGTACCCGGAGGATCCGCGCGCAGAGCATGGGCGTGAGCGTGAGCGCCACGAAGCCGGATACGATCACGGAGCCGGCCACGGCGATCCCGAACTCGTTGAACAGGCGCCCGGTGGACCCCGTCAGGAATGCGAGCGGCGTGAACACGGCGACGAGGCAGATCGTCGTCGCCACCACCGCGAACCCGATCTCCCGGGTGCCTTCCCGGGCCGCGGTCTCCGGCTCCTCCCCCAGCTCCTCCTGGTGCCGGTAGGCGTTCTCCAGCACGATGATCGCGTCGTCCACGACGATGCCGATGGCGAGCGTGAGCGCGAGCAGCGTGAGATTGTTGATCGAGAAGCCGAGGAAGTACATCACCGCGAACGATGCGACGATGGACGCGGGGATGGCGAGACCCGGAATGATCGTCGCCCGCAGGTTGCGGAGGAACCCGAAGATGATGACCACCACGAGCCCGGCCGCGAGCACCAGCGTCCTCTGCGCCTCTTCGATCGAGCGCCGCACGTACACCGATTGGTCGAACGCGGCGTCGATCTTCACCCCCGGCGGCAGCGACTGCTGGATGACAGGCAGCTCCCGGTAGATCGCGTCCGCCACCTCGATGATGTTCGCCTTGGACTGCCGGATGACGCCGATGGCCACCGCTGGCGTCCGGTTGAACCGCAGCACGCTGCGCTCGTCCTCGGCGCCGAGCTCGACCCGCGCGATGTCCTTGAGCTTGACCAGCTGGCCGCCCTGGCTCGACACCACCAGCTCGGCGAACTCGGCCGGTGTCTTGAGCTCGCCCAGCGAGCGGACGGTGAACTCCCGGCGGTCGGACTCGATGCGCCCGCCGGGAATCTCGACGTTGCGGGTGCGGATCGCGTTCTCGACGTCCTGGACCGTCAGCCCGCGGGCCGCGAGGCCGCTGGCCGACAGCCAGACCCGCATGGAGAACCGGCGCTCGCCGAAGATCCGCGCCTGGCCCACGCCGGGCAGGGTCTGCAACCGCGACTTGACCAGCCGGTCGCCGATGTCGCTGAGCTGGAGCAGGTCGTAGTTCGCTCCCGACAACGCGAGCCAGAAGAACGGATTCGCATCCGCCTCCTGCTTGGCGACGACGGGCTCGTCCACGTCTTCCGGCAGGCGGTCCCGCACGCGCGACACCTTGTCCCGCACGTCCTGCGCGGCGGCCTCGACCTCCCGGTCGAGCGTGAACTCGAGCGTGATGTTGCTGACCTGCTCCTGGCTGGAGCTGGTGAGCGTGCGGAGCCCCTCGACCGTGCTGAGCTCCTCCTCGAGGATATCAGTCACGGCCGATTCCACCACCTGCGGGTTGGCCCCCGGCAGCACGGTGGTCACCGAGACGATCGGAGGATCGACGTCCGGGTACTCGCGGACCGCCAGCCGGCTGTAGCCGATGGCGCCGAACAGCACCAGCGCGAGGCTCACCATGCTGGCGAACACGGGGCGCCGGATCGAAACGTCGGAGAGCCTCATGGTGTCCTCGGGTTCGGACCTGCGATACTACGGCTCGGAACGACTTTGGATTCAGGGCTGATGCCCGCTCGGCGGAGCATCCACGTAACGAGCGAGCCACGCCAGGACCGTCGGCAGGCCGCCGCGATGATCCGCGAGCGCGCGGGGGTAGCCCGCGAAGCCCGAGTGGCGCCAGAGGACGCGCGTCCCGCCGTCCCCCGGGGTGAGAGCGATCCGCACGGTCGTGGGCGGCACCGCGACCCAGCTGGGCTCCCAGGTGTAGGCGAGTACCCGTTCGGGGTCGATCTCGAGGAAGTGACCGCTCACCTGAAATGCACCCCCGCCGGCGTTCCTGCCTCCGGCCCGCCAGCTTCCGCCGACCCGCAGGTCGAGCGTCCAGCGGGTGCAGACGTAGGCCGCGGGGTCTCCCCACCACGTGACCAGCTCGTCGGGGTCGGTCAGAGCGCGCCAGACGCGCTCAGGAGTAGCTCGGAGAAATACTTCTTCTACGATCTCGTCGAGCGAGATGCTTGGAGGGTTCGTCATGGGTCGTTCTCGCGAGGTGGAGAGGCTGACTCCACGTGAGCCTTGAGTCGTGCCAGGGTGCGCCGGAGCGATGCCCGGTGGAGCTCGAGCCAGGCCTCGACAGCCACCAGGGGCCGCGGGTCGAGTTGGTAGATCCGCTCCCGGCCACGGCGCCGCTCCTGCACCAGGCGAGCGGCGCGCAGCACCCGAAGGTGCTTCGACACCGCCGCCCGGCTCACCGGAAACGAGGCCGCGATGTCATGGACCGGCAGCGGTTTGGCCCGCAAACGGTCGAGAATCGCCCGGCGGGTGGGATCCGCCACAGCCCGGAAGACGCGCTCTCCGGCCGCGTCGGCGAGGGCAGCAGGCGCTGCACGATGCGTAACCATTTGGTTACAAATTGCCGCCCCGGGGCCCGCCTGTCAACCGGGCCGCCGCACGAGCCGGCGTGCCGCGCCGCGGCGCCCCTGCTAGATTGGGGCGTCCCTCGCCCCCGCCCCAATGGCCGCGCTCAAGCTCACCTCCCGCCAGCAGGCGCAGCTCGCCTTTCTGCAAACGCTGCCGCCGAAGCTCGAGCGGTGTCACGTGGTGATCGAGCAGATGGCCGCGCTTCAGGCCGACGAGAGCGTCGTCCGCGGCTTCACGCGGCTGCTCGACGAGATCAAGGCGAACGCCGGGGCGCTCAGCATGAACTCGCTGGCCGAAACCGCCGGGCTCATGAGCACCCTGGCCCGTCGCGGCGGCGGAGTTCAGATGAAGGTGCGGGGGCTGCGGGAGCTGCTGGGAAGCCTGAAGTTCAACTACGAGGGCGCGCTGCGGCAGGCGACCACGCCGGCGCCCGGCGCGGAGCCGCCGGCCGGCGGCTCGGGCGCGGCGATCTAGCGCCGCCGGGCGACGACGAACCGATCCACCAGCGGCCCCGCCATCAGCACGATCATTGCGTTGATGAGCCCGCCGATGAGCAGCGATACGAACGCCAGGGCGCCGAGGATCGCAGCCGCGCCGATAGTCGCGAACAGCACGCCGAACCAGTGCACGCCGTCCTCCGGGAGAAAGCAGTCCGAGCCCGCGGCCGCGTAGCTTACCCCGGGCTCGAGGCCACCGCAACCGTCTTTTCCGCCGATTTGCACGAGGTCCGTCATGCGCGTTGCCAAGATCGTTCTCGCTCTCGTCGTCCTCGCCGGGCCGCTCGCGGGCCAGGCCAAGCGGCCGTCTGCCGCGAACGCCGGCCCCGACCGCGCGGTCGCCGATGCGGGAGCGTTCCCGAAGGGCTGGATCGCCCGCACGGACACCAGGGGGAAGGAGCCCGAGGTCAGGTTCGAGGTGATGGAGCCGGGATGGCACATCACGCTGGGACCGGCCGCCCTGCTCTGGCGCCCGGCCGACAAGGTCGAAGGGCCGTTCACCGTGAGCACCCTGCTATCCCAGACCCGGGCGCCGCGCCACGCGGAGGGATACGGGATCTTCGTCGGGGGCCAAAGCCTGGAGTCCGACGCGCAGCAGAAGTACACCTACTTCCTCATCCGCGGCGACGGCAGGTACCTGATCAAACGGCGCGAGGGTGCTAACACCAGCAACATCACCGGCGGGTGGACCGCCCATCCCGGGATCGTCAAGGCCGGCGCCAGCGGCGAAGCCACCAACCGGCTCGAGCTGACGGTGAACCGTAACCGGCTCGTCTTCCGGGTGAACGGCAAGGAGGTCTACTCAGCCGATCCGCGCCTGATCGACGCCCGGGGGGTCGCGGGCCTCAGGGTCAACCACAATCTCGACGTGCACGTTCAGAACTTCGAGGTGCGGCGCGAGCAGTGAGCGCCGCCAGCGCCGCGCGGCGCACGGAGTTGTCTCCCGCCTCGGCTACCCGCTGCAGGGCCGCGGTGGCGTGCGGGCCGGTCGCCCTGCCGAGCGCCCGTACCGCTTCGACCCGTTGTTCCCGCCCGTAGCCGCGCCGAGTGACGAGGGTACGGCGCGCGAGCGCGACCGCGGCCAATGCCGCGCAGGCCTCGGGTGTGGCGAGCGCACCGAGCGCGCCCACCGTCGTGCGCCATGCCTCGCGATCCCGTTCCGTTTCGAGCGCCGCCATGAGTGGCATTGCGAAGACGGCCAGCTTGCGCGCTCCGATCGCGTCGGCCGCTGCGGCGCGGGTGGCGGGCGTGCGGTGCGCCAGGGCCGCGCGCAGTGCGTCCGCCGCATCGGCCGGCGGGAACCCGGCCAGGGCGTGCACCGCCGCCGACCGCACCCGCGGATCGGCGTGGTCGAGCAGCGGCCGCAGCAGGGGCACGGCCTCGGCCCGCCCCATGCGACCCAGAATCCCTGCGGCGTGGTGCACCTCGTGCCAGCGCCGGCTCGACAGCAGCGGCACGATGGCCGGATAGGCCTCGGGCATCCCGCCGAGCGCGTCGTGCAGGAACCGCCGCGGGCCGGCGACCTCGCTGCGCTGCACCGCCTCGAGCATCGCGTCGGCGCCATCCAGTCCGGCCCATCGAAGCACTTCGACGGCGGGAATGCGGTCAGCCGGTACCTGCAGCGCGTGCTTGACCACCCCCGCCAGGGCGGCCCGCGAAAGCTGGCGCCGCGCCGTGATCACGAACGAGCGCCGCTCGGATGCCGGTACCCGCGCCGCATAGGCGCGCAGCGCGTGGGCGTGCCCCAGCACCGCACGCCAGTGCTGGTCCGACACTGCCTGGGCCAGTCGCGCGGAAATCCCGGCGATGTCGGTCTGCTGATGCTTGATCAGTCGGAGGCGCCGCTCCCCCGTGCTTCGGCGGTCGCCGATCCGGCGGCGCTCCGGTCCCGCGAATCGGCGCCCGGTCCAGTGTCGGCGCTCCGCCTCCCGTCGCCGATCGCCGTCGGCCCGCGCCGGGCTGTATGAAGGCGGAGCGTCGACCAGCGTCCCGGGGACGACGACCGGCGCCAGCTCGACAGCGACGGGCCCCGTGCTCGGCACCGGAGCGATGTCGTGCGAGAGGGCACGGGCGAGCGCGAGCAGTTCCTGCGGCTCCGCGCCGGCCGCCACACGGAGCACGTCCACCAACCGGGCCCGCATCCGGCCCTGCAGCGTGAGGTCCTCCCCCGGCTCCCCGCGGTCCACGCCGGCTTCGACCACGACGCTCGCGCGGGCCACGGCCCCGGCCGCGGCGCTCAACGCCAGATCCTGCGCCGCGTCGTTTCCGGGATCCACCCGGAGCAGCGCCACAAGGTCTCCGAAGCGCCTGACGAACGTGTCGCGGGGGGTGGGCAGTTGGGACGGCATAGCGGGCCTCAAGGTGCACTGTTCGTACCAAGGGAGCGGCGATGGATCGGCGGTGCAAATTCATGTGCCCCAATGTGAATCCCGCGCAGCATCGCACGAGCCCATGTCGTAGTTGCTGGGGTTACCTCGTTGCGTGAGCGCTGCGGAATTCTATTCTTATCCTCGCATGCACGCCCAGCCGATTTCCGTGAGCGATCCCGAGCTCGCGGCTGCCCTCCTCCAGGCCGCCATCACGGCGGCCCTCGCGGCGCTCTGCGGATTCCTGTACCGGCGCTACCGGAAGCCCTACCTGGCCTGGTGGAGCGTCGCCTGGACGCTGTATCTGCTGCGGCTGGGGGCCATCGCGAGCTTCCTCATCTCCGAGAACCGGGCCTGGCTCTACTGGCACCAGGTCGTCACCGGGTGGACGGCGCTCGCGCTGCTCGCCGCCGCCCTCGTGTTCTCCCGTGGGCTTCGCTGGCGATGGCCCCACCTCCTGCTGGCCCTCTTTCCGCCGATCTGGTCCTACGTGGCGATCTACCGCATCGAGCACTTCGGCTGGGCGGCCGGACCGGCCGTGGGGTTCCTGAGCCTCGCCACGCTGTGGACCGGCTGGGTCTTCCTGTCATATCACCGCCGGGTGGGATCCAGCGGCGCGGCGCTGCTCGCGGCCGCGTTCGGGTTGTGGGGGCTGCATCATCTCGACTACCCGTTTCTCCGGGCGCGGGGCGCCTGGACACCCTGGGGCTACTACCTCGACATCCTTCTCGCGCTGGCGGTGGGCGCCGGCGTGCTGCTTCTGGTGCTCGACGATCTCCGCCGCGGACTGGGGGCGCTCGCCGCGCTCTCGGCGGACCTCCAGCGGCGCGGGAGGGACGGCGCGGTGCTGACCGCGCTCCTGGAGCGGCCGCTCACGCTGCCCGCCGTGACCGGCAGCGCTCTGTATCTGCTCGACGATCGCGGCGGGCACTTCGTGGGCGGCGCCGGCGCGTGCGCCGGCTGGCCCGCGAGCGAGCCGGCGGGGGCGGCGGCCGAGGTCGTCGCCGAGGCCATCGCGACCGGTCGCCCGCAGCTGACGGCCGAGTGGCCCGACCCCGCCCCATCCGGTGCCGCCTCGCATCCTTACGCCGCGGTGCTGCCGGTCCTGAGCGGCTCGACCGCTACCGGCGCGCTGGTGATCGTCGGCGTGGCGCGCGATCCCTTCGCCGCGCTGGACGAGGACTTTCTGGTGGCGCTGGGTCGGCAGGTGGGCGGCGCCCTCGAGAACGCGGGTCTCTACCAGCGCCTGCAGGCGCGCACCGCGGAGCTGGAGCGGCTGTCCGCGCGCATGGTCCAGCAGCATGAGGACGAGCGGCGGCGGCTGTCGCGCGAGCTGCACGACGAGACCGCGCAGCTATTCTCGGCGGTCAAGATGGAGCTGGGGGTGCTCCGCGACAGTGCGGCCCCGGACCTCGCGACGCGGCTCGACCGCTCGCTCGACCTGATCGACGCCGGGATCCGGAGCATCCGTCGCGTGACCCACGATCTCCGGCCCACCCTCCTCGACGACCTCGGCCTGCTGCCCGCGCTCCGCTCGCTGGTCGCCGAGTTCAGCGAGCGGAGCGGGATCCCGATCCGCTTCGACCCGCCGGTCGCGCTCCCCCCGCTGGCGCACGACGCGGAGCTCGCGTTGTTCCGCGCGCTGCAGGAAGCGCTCGCCAACGTGGCACGCCACGCGGACGCTCGTGGCGTCGCGGTCGCAATCCGGGCCGAGACCGGCGCGGTGAGGCTCGAGATCCGCGACGACGGCCGCGGGCTCCCGCCGGGGGCCGACCTGCGGGAGTTCGAGCGGAACGGTCACATGGGGCTGGCCGGCATGCGGGAGCGCATCGGCAGACTCGGCGGGTCCGTGCAGCTCGACGCCGGGGAGGGCGGCGGCCTCACCCTGGTCGTGCGCCTGCCTCTGCCAGCGGCGAGCCCGGCATGACGGCCGCGCCCATTCGTGTGCTGGTTGCCGACGATCACGGAGTCGTGCGGGCCGGGATTCGCCATGTCCTCGAGCGCGAGCCCGGGTTCGAGGTGGTGGCGGAAGCCGCGACCGGCGCGGAGGCGGTGAGCCTGGCCGAAGCGCACCGGCCGGACGTGGTCGTGCTGGACATATCGATGCCCGGCGAGTCGGGCCTCCAGACCGCCGCCCGCATCCGCCGGACGCTGCCGGAGACCCGGGTGCTCATGCTGAGCATGCACGATCACCCCGAGTACGTGCTGGAGAGCGTCCGCGCGGGCGCGCACGGGTACCTGCTCAAGGACACGGCAGCCACCGAGCTCAGGCAGGCCGTGCGTGCGGTGGACGGCGGCGAGGCGTTCTTCAGCCCGCCGATCGCGCGGCGGCTGAGCGACGCGGTCCGCGGCGAGCTGGCCCGGGAGCGGCGGAGCGGGGAGCTCGACTCCCTCACCGCCCGCGAGCGCGACGTGCTGCGGGGCATCGTCGCGGGCCAGACCAACAAGGAGATCGCGGCCGAGCTCGGGATCAGCCACCGCACCGTGGAGACGCACCGCGAGAGCCTCATGCGCAAGCTCCGGATCCACACGGTGGCCGGGCTGACCCGGTTCGCGCTGGAATCGGGGATGGCGGGCCGGTGAGCCGAAGGGCGGAACCGGCTCGCCTTATATTCGTCCCATGCCATCGATCAAGACCGGGATCGTCATGATGAACCTCGGGGGGCCCGCGACCCTCGAGGACGTCGAGCCGTTTCTGCTCGAGCTGTTTGCGGACCGCGAGATCATCCAGCTTCCGTTCCAGGACTGGCTCGGGCCGTTCATCGCGCGCCGCCGCGCGCCGAAGGTCCGCAAGCTGTACGCGGACATCGGCGGCGGCTCCCCGATCCTCCGGCACACCGAAGCGCAGGGACGGGGGATGGTCGAGCGGCTGGACCGGCTGTCGCCCGCCACGGCGCCGCACCGGTTCTACGTCGCCTTCCGCTACATCCGCCCGCGAAGCGAGGATGCCCTCCGGACGATGCAGGCCGACGGCGTCGAGCGCGCGGTCGCCTTCACCCAGTATCCCCAGTTCTCCTGCGCCACCACCGGCTCGAGCCTGAACGAGCTCTGGCGCGCCGCGCGGCGGCTCGGGCTGGAGAACGCGTTCGAGTGGAGCCTGATCGATCGCTGGCCGGTGCACGAGGGATTCGTCGCCTCGATGACCGAAGCGGTCAGGGAGGGGCTGGAGCAGTTCCCCGCGGAGGAACGGAGCAGGGTCCTGCTCCTCTTCAGCGCGCACTCCTTGCCGCTCGACTTCATCGACCGCGGCGATCCGTATCCGCAGGAGGTGGGGGCCACGGTGCACCGGGTCATGGAACAGCTGGGCTTTTCCCACCCGTACCTGCTCGCGTACCAGTCCGAGGTTGGCCCGCTCCGCTGGCTAGGACCGAGCACGGAGCGGGTGATCCGGCAGCTCGGCGCGCGCGGCGAGAAGCGCGTGTTGGTGATTCCCATCGCGTTCACGAGCGACCACATCGAGACGCTCTCCGAGCTCGACCGCGAATACGGTCATCTGGCGAACGAAGTCGGGATCACCTGGTATCGCCGCGCCCCCGCGCTCAATGCCCGCCCGAGGTTTCTCGACGCCCTGGCCGACATCGTGCGGGAGCATCTGGCGAGCGGCGCCGTGCACAGCTCGCAGTATCCCCTGCGCTGCGCGGGGTGCGTGAATCCGGAGTGTCGGGGGGTGCTGCGACCGGTAGGGAGCGTCGCGGGCGCGGCGCCATGAGTGCAGGGTGGGCGGGGGCTCAACCCTCGCGTATCCTCCTGCTCGCCGGATAGAGGACCCTCTTCGCCAGCCGCTCGGCCATCCGCCGCACGACCTCCCGGTCTCGCTCCGACACCGTACCGAGCTGCGCGAGCGCCCGCTCCGCCTCTTCCCGCGCGAGCTCCGCGCCCAGCCGGTGCAGCTCCGCGAGACGGGGGGCGGCGGCACGGTGCCGGAGCTGGCGCCGGAACCGCGCCAGCTCCTCGTCGAGGACCCGGTCGATCTCGTCCATCGCCGCCGATCCGCCGCCGACCGCCGGACAGTGCTGGAGCTGGAGATCATCCAGGTCGTAGAGTCGCACCCCGGGCACGTCCCGCGCCGCCGGGTCCACGTTGCGCGGCACCGCGAGGTCGAGCACCACGATCGAGGCATCGGGCCGGACGGCCACGGCCGCGGCGACCTGATCCACGGCGAGCACCGGACGCCGGGAGGAGGTGGCGGCAACCACGACGTCGGCCCCGCCGAGCGCGGCCGGCAAGCCCTCCCACCCCAGCGGCGTGGCGCGGGCGCGCGGCACCGACTTCGCCAGCTCGGCCGCCCGTTGCTCGCTCCGGCCCACCAGGGTGACCCCGGCCACGGGCTCGGCGGCGAGCGCGCGCAGCAAGCTCTCCGCCACCTCACCGGCCCCTACGATCAGCACCCTCCGCTCCGCGAGCGACCCGTCGAAGCTGCGCTTCGCGTGCTGCAGCGCCGCCTCGCTGATGGAACCGGGGTGGCGGCCCAGCGCGGTCTCGCGTCGCGCGCGCCGTCCGGCCGCCACGGCCGCGGTGAAGGCGAAATCGAGCTCGGGCGTCGTGGTGCCGGCCTCGCGGGCTGCATCGTGGGCCCGCCGCACCTGTCCGAGGATTTCCACCTCGCCGAAGATCTGGGAATCGATTCCGGCCGCTACCGCGAAGAGGTGGCGCAGCGCCGCCGGCCCGTCGAGGCGATAGATCGTGGACGGCTGGAGCGCGAGCTCCCGTTCCGCCGCGAGCGCCTGCAGGCGCGCCTCCTGGTCGTGCTCCCCCCACCAGTAGAGCTCGAGGCGGTTGCAGGTGCAGAGCACCACCAGCGACCGGCCTGCCCCCCGCTCCACCATCAGCCGGCGCAGAATATCGTCCGTGGAAAGCGCGAGACGCTCCCGCACGCTCACGTCGGCGGTGCGGTGGCTGACGCCCACCAGATGATACGGCACTGATCCAGGCACGATTACACGGTAGAACAGCCTCGGAACACGGGCAATCCGCGCGGGCCCGGAGGCCCTCCGTAGTTCTACGGATTCGCCTCCTTGCGGCCACGAGGGTCGGAAACGAAGCGCCCCCGGAGATCTCCGGGGGCGCCGCCAGCTCGGCCGGGGCCCGGGGCCACCCCGTGCGTCAGCCCAGCTTTACCTGGATCTCCCGCGGACGAGCGCGCTCGGCCTTGGGGAGCCCGATCGTCAGCACGCCGTTCTCGTAGCGGGCCTCCGCCTTCTCAGCATCCACCGTATTCGGAAGCGAGAAGGTGCGCTCGAACGCGCCGTAGCTGCGCTCATAACGGTGCACCCGCTCGGTCTTCTCCTCCGCCACCTGCTTCTTCTCCCCGCGGATCGTGAGCAGGTTGTTCTCGATCGAGAGCTTCACGTCCTCGGGCTTCACACCCGGCAGCTCGGCGACGATCTTGACCGAATCCTTGTCCTCGAAGACGTCGACCGCGGGCGTCCACGCAGCGGTGAGCGTCCCGCTCTCGTCACGCTGCAAGGCGTAGCCGCCGAACGCGTCGTCGAGAAGGCTGTTGAGCCGGCGCAGGCTCTGGAACGGATCCGCCGCGCGGCGATGGGTCAGGAACACGGACATATGGGCCTCTCCCAATGCAGAAGGTTTCGAGTTTCCGGCGATCGAGGACCCGACCGACCGACGCCTGCCCCGTCTTGCAGCGCACGTGCCGGCAAATCCCCCGATTCTCCGTCAGATTGGCCGGGCGGCTATGCTAGGAGTGCAGTGGCGGCTGCAATTTTGACCGATGCCGGGAGGGGTGTGAAACGGCTGCTGCTTCTCGGGGGTGGCCACGCGCACCTCTTTGTGCTGGAAGAACTTGCACGCGGCGCACTCGGCGGCGCGGATACCACCCTCGTCTCCGCCACCCGGCGGCAGGTGTACTCCGGCATGGTGCCGGGGATGATCGGCGGGCGATACCGGCTCGCGGAGCTCAGCTTCGATCTGCCGCTGATTTGCCGCCGCGCCGGGGTGCGCTTCGTTCACGACTCAGCGGTGCGCATCCGGGCGGCCGATCGTCGCGTGGAACTCAACGCCGGAGGAGACCTCGACTACGACGTCCTGTCCGTCGCCACCGGCTCAACGGTTCAGGGCAGCGACCTTCCCGGCGTCCGCGACCACGCTTTCACGGTGAGGCCGATCGACCGGGCCACCGAGCTCACCCAGGCGCTCGAGCGCGCGGCGGCAGAAGGGGGACGGATTTCGGCAGTCGTCGTTGGGGGTGGCGCTGCGGGCGTGGAGATCGCCCTGGCGGTTCGTTCCCGACTCGCCAAGCTGGGTGGCCCAGGGCGGGCGGCCGTCACGCTGGTCGAAGCGGCCCCCGGGCTTCTCGGTGGCGGCGCTGCGCGGGCGGAGGCGGTGGTCAGGCACGCGCTCCAGCAGCATGGCGTCGCCCTTCGCCTCGGCACCGCGGTTGCCGAGGTGACGCGATCAGCAGTGCGGCTCGAGGGCCGGGACGAGCTGCCCGCGAGCCTCGTGGTCTGGGCGACGGGCGCCGCAGCCACCGATCTGCTGCGCACGTCCGGGCTGGGCCGGGATGAGCGCGGATTCCTCCTGGTGGACAACCGGCTCCGCTCGGTCTCGGATGCCGCGGTTTTCGCAGCCGGCGATGCCGCCACGTTGAGCTCGTATCCGGCGACACCCAGGGCGGGAGTGTACGCGGTACGCGAGGGCCCGGTGCTGCGGGCGAATCTCGCGGCCGCCTGCCGCGGCGAGGAGCCGCCACGAGCCTACCGTCCGCAGCGGCGCTTTCTGTCGCTGCTCAACACGAGCGACGGCCGGGCCATCGTGTCCTATGGCCGGCTGGCGACCTGGTCGCGGTGGGGAATGTGGCTGAAGGACGGCATCGACCGCCGGTTTGTGCGCAGGTTCCAGGCGCTGGAACGCTAGGGCCAGCCTGCTGCGCCCGGCCGCCGGACCGTCCGGACCCTACCTGCCGAACAGCTTCGCGAATACCCCGGTGCCGCCCACCGACTCGAACGCCGTCGCGAGCTCGGCCATCGTCGCGTAGCGGTCCCCGGGCAGCACGGCCAGCGTGCGGCTGATGACGACCTCGATCTTCGCCGGTAGCTCCGGCCGGACGGCACGGAGCCGGAGCGGCTCGGACGTGAGCCGCGCCAACATGGCCTCCTGCGCGTTCTTCCCCTCGAACGGGAGCTTGCCGGTGAACATCTCGAAAGCGAGCACGCCGAGCGAATAGATGTCGCTCCGGCCATCCAGCGGCCGGCCGCGAATCTGCTCCGGGCTCATGAACTCGGGCGTGCCGAGCACGATGCCGGTCTGCGTGAGCTTGACCACTTCCGGTGCGGCGCGGCGCTCCTTCGCGAGCCCGAAGTCCATGACGACGGCGCGCCGGCCGCCGGGACTCTCCGGATCGGGCACCAGCATTACGTTCTCGGGCTTCAGATCCCGGTGTACGATCTGGAGCCCGTGCGCATGCTGGAGCCCGCGGCAGATCTGCACCAGGATTGGAATCCCATCGGCCACCGCGAACGGGCCCTGGCGGGTTTCCACCTCGCTCAGCGGCTCGCCCGGCAGGAACGGCATCACGAGGTACATGAGACCGTCGGCGGTCTCGCCGATCCGGAGAATGGGACAGACGTTGGGATGGTCGAGCCGCGTCGCGATCGCCGCTTCCCGCCGGAGTCGCTCGACCGAGCCGGGCTCGCGGCTCAGCCTGGGCGTCAGGATCTTGACCGCGACCTGCTTCGTGGTCTCGAGGTCCAGCGCCAGATACACGTATGCCATCCCGCCCTCGCCCAGCCGGCGCGACACCCGATAGCGGCCATCCACCAGTTGACCGGTAAGCGCGGCCGGGGGGCCGGCCGATGTCGGGTCCGGGGAGTCTTCGGGTGGGCCGTCCCCGGGATCCGGGGACGGCGCGACCTCCACCAGCGGCGTTCCATCACGCGGACAGAAGCGGGCGGGAGCGGCGTAGTGGCTGTGGCAGCGAGGGCAGCGGCGGTTCTTCAATCGCGGAACCGGTTCCGGCCGTCGGTCTTGGCGCGGTAGAGGTGCGTGTCGGCGAGGCGAAGCAGCGATTGGCCGTCGCTCACCCGCTCGTCGGGGTAGGAGGCCATACCGATGCTGATCGTGACTCGCACCGGCCGGTCCGGTTCGCCGAACTCGTGGGTCGCGACTCGCCCCAGGAGCCGTTCGGCGAAGTTGCGCGACTCGGCCACGGTCGTTTCAGGCAGCAGCACGACGAATTCCTCGCCCCCGTAACGGGCGACGACGTCCACCGAGCGGAGCTCGCGCCGGAGCAGCGTGGCCAGTTGCTTCAGCACCCGATCGCCCACGAGGTGGCCGTACACGTCGTTGATCTGCTTGAAGTTGTCGATGTCGATCATCATGCAGGTGAGCCGCGCCGCATAGCGCGCCGCCCGGTCCATCTCCTGCTCCAGCTTCTCGATCAGCGCCCGGCGGTTGTACACCCCGGTCAGCGGGTCGGTCTCGGCGAGCTGGCGCATCTCCTCCTGCCCCAGAACCGCGGTCTCGAGGTCGTAGGCCCGTTCCAGCGCCGCGACGGCTGCACGGATGATGTGGGTTACGAACTCGAGGTCGTGCTCGTTGAGCGCGGTGTGTTCCCCCGTCGTACGGAGGAAGAACACTCCCGCGGGCTTCTCCTTGAGCGAGAACCGGACGCAGATGGCCGACCGGGTCGGGACCGGCCGCCCCTCGGCCATCCAGGCATCGCGGACCTCGCGGTAGAGCGGGTCGGTGCCCACGTCGCGCACCAGCACCGTGTCGCCGGTGGCGAGACTGTGCCGGATCTCGGGATAGCGGCGGAGATCCACCGGCAGGTTGTGCAACATCGGATTCTCGTACGCCGCCACGACGGTTGCAGTCCGCTCATCGGGACCCGCCAGCAGGATGGAGCAGCGCGAGATGTTGAGCGCGTGCGCGACCCGGCGCACGAGGATCTGGTAGATCTCGTCCGGCCGCAGCGCCGCTGTCACCTCGTGCATGATCTCCACGACCGCGGCACGGTCGCGGGCGGCGGAGCGGGCCGAGTTGAGCTCCCGGCCCATCCGCAGGTGGGCCTTCACCCGCGCCAGCAGCTCGCGCTGCTTGAACGGCTTGGGGATGAAGTCGCTGGCGCCGAGGCCGAGCGAGCGCACGGTGGCGTCCTCGGGCGGCATGGACGAGATCATGAGTACCGGAAGGTCGCGGAACCGCGCGTCGGCTTTGACCCGCTCGAGCACCTGAAGGCCGTCGACCCGCGGCATCATGATGTCGAGCAGGAGCAGATCGTAGGCGTCGCTCTGCAGCTGCTCGAGCAGATGGTCCCCGCCGGGCACGGTGGTGACCTCGTACCCGTGCTCGCGCAGGATGAACGCGAGCGTGAACGAGACCGCCGGGTCGTCATCGGCGATGAGGATCTTGCCGGAGTAGCTCATGCGGTTCGCTGTACGCCTCTCGGTAAGCTAGCCTCGAGACGGCCGTCTGGCGTCACGTGGCCGGCGCGACTTCCTCGGTCTCCTCCGCCCCGCTCACTTCTTCCTTCACGACGCGCGCCACGTCCTGCACCGCGTCGCCCGGCTCGAGGTTCATGACCCGCACGCCCTGGGTGTTCCGGCCGATCACCCGGATACCATCGACCGGCACCCGGATGATGACCCCGTGCTTCGTGATCATCATCAGCTCGTCGTCGGGGAGCACCTCCTTGAGCGCCACGAGGGGGCCGGTCTTCTCGGTCACCTTGAAGGTGATGATCCCCTTGCCGCCCCGTCTCTGGACCCGGTACTCGCCCAGCTCGGACCGCTTCCCGTACCCGTGCTCGCTCACGACCAGCAGCGTCGAGTCGCGGCGCACCACGACCATGCCGATGACAGCGTCGTCCTGCTCCAGCTCGATGCCCTTCACCCCGGTGGTCGCCCGGCCCATCTCGCGCACGTCGCCCTGGTGGAACCGGATGCTCATCCCGTTCCGGGTGGCGAGGATGATGTCGCTGTTGGGATCGCAGACCTGGACGTCGATCAGCTCGTCGCCCGCCTCGATGTTGATGGCGCGGATGCCGCTGGCCCGCACGTTGCCGTACTCGGACAGCAGCGTCTTCTTCACCGTGCCCTTGCGGGTGGCGAAGATGAGGCATTCGCTTTCGGTGAACTCCTTCACCCGGACGAGCGCCGCGATCGCTTCGTTCGGCTTCATGCCGATGCAATGCACGATCGGCTTGCCCCGCGCCGCCCGGCCGGCCTGGGGGACCTCGTGCACCTTGAGCCAGTACGCCTGCCCGGTGTTCGCGAAGAACATCAGGTAGTCGTGCGTGCTCGCGATGAACAGGTGCTCGACCCAGTCGTCGGCCTTGAGGTCGGCGCCGTTCAGGCCGCGTCCCCCGCGCCGCTGCCGGCGGAATTGCGAGACCGGGATCCGCTTGATGTAACCCGAGTGGGAGATGGTGACGACCATGTCCTCCTCGGCGATCAGGTCCTCGACCGTGAATTCGCCCTGGTCGGCCACGATCTCGGTGCGTCGCTCGTCCCCGAATTTCTCCGCGATCTCCTCCATCTCCTCGCGGAGAATCGCCATCCGCCTGGGCTTCGAGGCCAGGATGCCCTTGAGCTCCTTGATCGTCGCCCGCACCTCCTTGAGCTCGGCCTCGAGCTTCTCGATCTCGAGCCCCGTGAGCTTCGCGAGCCGCATGTTGAGGATCGCATCGCTCTGCTTCTCCGAGAGGCTGAAGCGCTTGCGGAGCCGCGCGTCGGCCTCCGGCACGTCCTTCGACTTCCGGATGATCTCGACGACATCGTCGATGTTGTCGACCGCGACCTTCAGCCCCTCGAGGATGTGCTCGCGGGCCTCCGCCGCCTCGAGGTCGAACCGGGTCCGGCGAACGACGACATCGTGCCGATGCTCGACGAACCGCTCGAGCAGCTGCTTCAGGTTCATCACCCTCGGCGCGCCGTGATCCAGCGCCAGCATGATGACGCCGAAGGTGGACTGCATCGCGGTGTGCTTGTACAGCTGGTTCAGGACGACGCTCGGGTTCGCGTCGCGCTTGAGCTCCACGACGATCCGGATGCCGTCCTTGTCCGACTCGTTCCGCGCGTCGGAGATGCCCTCGACCTTCTTCTCGTTGGCCAGCTCGACGATGTCCTTGTGCAGCCGCTCGACGCTCACCTGGTACGGCAGCTCGGTGATGACGATCTGCGACCGTCCGCTCGACTCCTTCTCCTCGATCCGTGCACGGGCGCGCATCGTGATGCGCCCGCGACCGTTCTCATAGGCCTCCTTGATCCCCTCGCGGCCGTAGATGTACGCCCGCGTCGGGAAGTCGGGTCCCTTGATGGCCTTGCGCAGCTCGCCGATGGTCGCGTCGGGATTGTCGATCAGGAGCTGGACGGCCTTCGCCACCTCCCGCAGGTTGTGCGGCGGGATGTTCGTGGCCATGCCCACCGCGATCCCGCTGGAGCCGTTCACCAGCAGGTTCGGGATCTTGGCCGGCAGCACCGTGGGTTCGCGGAGGCGATCATCGAAATTGGGCTGGAAGTCGACCGTGTTCTTGTCGATGTCCTCCAGCATCGCCATCGCGACGGGCGTGAGCCGCGCCTCGGTGTAGCGGTATGCCGCGGCTGCGTCGTCGATCGTGCCGAAGTTCCCCTGCCCGTCGATGAGCGGATAGCGCAGCGAGAAGTCCTGCACCATGCGCACCAGCGCGTCGTACACGCTGCTGTCGCCGTGCGGGTGATACTTGCCCAAGACGTCGCCGACTACCGTCGCGGACTTCTTGAACGGCCGGCCGGGGACGAGGCCGAGCTCGTTCATCGAGTACAGGATCCTGCGGTGCACCGGCTTGAGCCCGTCCCGCACGTCGGGCAGGGCCCGGGACACGATCACGCTCATCGAGTAGTTGATGAACGACTGCTGCATCTCTTCTTCGATGAGCCGGGGCAGAATGCGTTCGCGCGTGTTCGGTGCGGTCATGGGCCAGGGCCACAGAGTGGGACTGGAGGCCGCTGCGAGCCGGCCGGGAACCCCCAAAATATAGCCCGGCGCCCCCGGCTGGAGCAACCAGGGGCACGTACTTCAACTGTTTGGAAATCAACGCATTACGACGATGGGCTGGCGGGCGACTCGGGGCCGCGAGAAGCGGCTTGGGGATTGCCCCGACCGCGCACCAGCAACACCGTCCCCGCGTCCCGGCCGATGAGCCGGTCGGAAACCGGGCCGATCACGCGCCCGAGGGGGCGACCCCGCGGGTCGCGAACCTGGACGACTGGTGGGGGCTGCGGGGGCCGCGACTCCATGCATCACCCTCCTCGTGCAGGTGAGATGCTCCGGAGTGCCGACGGGTTGCGCGCAACCCTTTCCGCTTCGCCCGTGTCAGACGCACGACGCCGGACGAACCCTCGCCTTGGAGCCCGGTGGACGACCGCAGCCTGATCGCCCGGGTGCTCGCCGGCGACCCGAGCGCCGAGCGCGCGCTGTATGACGCGCACGTGGACCGCGTCTTCCGGCTCGCGTACCGCCTGGCGGGGGATGCGGACGGCGCGCAGGACTACACCCAGGAAACGTTCATCCGCGCCTTCGCCCGGCTGACCGACTTCCGGGGAGAGTCGGCGCTGTCCACCTGGATCTGCTCGATCGCGGTATCGGTGGCGCTGAACGGACTGCGCAAGACCAAGCGGCTCCGGTCGCGGGAGGTGGAGCTGGGCCACCTCGAGGCGGCCGCGGCCGGTCCCGGGCGTCAGGGGGCCGAACCCGATCTCAAGGAGCGGCTCGCGCGGGCGATCGACGACCTGCCGGAGGGCTACCGCACCGTGTTCGTGATGCACGATGTCGAGGGGTACACGCACGAGGAAATCGGCCGCGCGCTCGGCGTCCGGACCGGGACGTCCAAGGCGCAGCTCTTCCGCGCCCGGGCGAAGCTGCGGACCGCGCTGGCGGACTTCGCGAGGGATTGACGTGACCAGGCACGAGGACGAGCCCCTTCCGCCCGAGCTGGCCGAGGCCGCCAAGGCGTATCATGAGCCGCCGGCCACGCCGCGGGAGGAGATGTGGAGACGGATAGAGACGGTCGGACGGTCGGACGGTCGGACGGCCGGCGCCTGGCCCAAGCTGGCCGTCCGGCCGGCCGGCCGTCAGGCCGTCTGGTTCGGCGTCGCCGCCCTGCTCGCGCTCGCGTTCGCGATCGGCCGGATCGGCGTACGCTCGCCGGCAGCGCCCGGCGTGCCGGCACGGGTCGCGTCCGGGCCCGCGCCGGTGCCGGGCCGCGAAGCCTACCGCATCGCCGCGGTCGAGCACCTCGCCCAGGCGGAGGCGTTTCTCACGCTGTTCCGCGTGGCCGTGCGGCAGGGACGCCAGGAGCCGCTGGCTCCGCCCACGGCCCGGTACCTCCTCGCGACCAACCGGCTGCTCCTCGATTCTCCCGCCGCGACCGACCCGCGGCTCAAGCTGTTGCTCGAGGATCTCGAGCTCGTCCTGGTGGGCATCGCGCAGCTCGCGCCCGAGCGGCAGCGCCAGGATCTCGACCTGATCACCGACGGCCTGGACCGGAGCGGGATGCTGGTCCGGCTCCGGGCCGCCGTTCCCGCGGGCGACGCGCCGCCGCCGCCCCGGCAACCGGGAGCGCTCTGATGCGTGAGACGGCCCATGGACTGCTGGTGGCGATCGCCGTCGTGATCGGCGGCGGACCGTCGGTGCAGGACCCGGCGCCCGCCGTCGACGCGGCGGCCGGCTCGCCCGAGCTCCCCCCGGCGCCGCATCTGCAGGGCGATCCAGCCGACTCGCTCTACCGGGAGGCGCGCGCGGCGCTCAATGCGCGGAGCTACAGCCGCGCGGCGGCGTTGTTCGGCGAGATCGTATCGCGGCACCCGAAATCGGGCTACGCCGCCGACGCCCTGTACTGGCGCGCGTTCGCCCTCTACCGGCTGGGCGGCGATGCCCAGCTCCGGGACGCGCTCGCCGCGCTCGACGCCCAGCACACCCGATATCCCAAAGCCGCCACCCGCGGGGACGCGGCTGCGCTCGAGCGCCGCATCCAGGGCGTGCTCGCCCGCAGAGGCGATGCCGCCGCCGCCGAGGAGATCGCCGCGGCGGCGAATCAGATCGCGGCGGCACCGCCGGCTCCTCCCGCCCCGCCCGCCCCGCCCGCCGCTCCGGCGCCCGTGGCCCCGCCCGCGCCTCCGGCCGCCGAGTGCGCGCAAGACCAGGACGACATCAAGGTGGCCGCGCTGAATGCGCTCCAGCAGATGGATCCCGACCGCGCCGCCCCGATTCTCCGCAAAGTGCTCGCGCGGCGGGACGCAGCCTCCGTGTGTCTCAGGCGCAAGGCAGTGTTCCTCGTGGCCCAGCACCAGGCGGAGGGCGCGGAAGAGGTGCTGCTCGACGCCGCGCGAGGCGACCCCGATCAGGAGGTGCGGGAACAGGCGGTGTTCTGGCTGTCGCAGGTCGGAACCGACCGCGCCGTGGCGGGGCTCGACTCCATCCTCCGCACCACGAAGGACCCGGAGATTCGGGACAAGGCGCTCTTCGCCCTTTCCCAGCACGGCAGCCCTCGCGCGAGCGCCGCGCTGCGCGCCTACGCCGAGCGGGCCGACGTCCCGGAATCGGCGCGCGAGAAGGCGATCTTCTGGCTGGGCCAGAGCGGCACGAAAGAGGACGCCGCGTTCCTCCGCGGGCTCTATGGCAAACTCCGGGGCGACGAGCTGAAGAAGAAGGTCCTCTTCTCCCTCGCGCAGATGGGCACGAAGGAGAGCCTCGCGTGGCTGCTTGACGTGGCTCGCAACCAGGGGGAGCCGCTCGAGCTGCGGAAGCAGGCGCTCTTCTGGGCCGGGCAGGGCGGCGCGACCGGCGCGGACCTCGCGCCGCTCTACGACACGTTCGCCGACCGCGAGCTGCGCGAGCACCTGATCTTCGTGCTCTCGCAGCAGGGGGATCGCGCCGCGGCCGACAAGCTGGTCGAGATCGCGAAGCGCGACCGAGACCCCGAGCTCCGCAAGAAGGCGCTGTTCTGGCTCGGGCAGATGGACGACCCGCGGGCGGCAGAGGTTCTGGAGGAGATCATCCAGCAGTGAGGGGTGCGGGGCTTTTCGGGGCCATCCCCCGCTAGACCGCGCGAGCCGCGCAACCATTCGAGCGACGCCTCCATCAAAGCGGGTGATGCTCCCCCACGCGCTGCTCGTCGCCACGGCGGTCGCCGGCGCGCAGATCCTGCTGCCGGCCGTGTCGCGCGACCCCGGAGAGCCCACGTCGGTCCCCGCCGTCCGCGCGCAGGCGCCGATCGCGCTCGACGGCCGGCTCGACGAGCGCGCCTGGGGCGGCGTCGAGCCGATCACCAGCTTCACCCAACGCATGCCGCGGGAGGGCGAGCCCGCCTCGGAGCGGACCGAGGTCCGCGTCCTCTACGACGACGACGCGCTCTACGTCGGAGCGCGGCTCTACGATCGCGCCCCCGATTCGGTGGTCGCGCAGCTCGCCCGGCGCGACCGCGCGATCACCGCGGACCGCTTCCTCGTGTTCGTCGATGCCTACCACGACCGCCGCAGCGGGTTCTACTTCGGCGTGAACGCCGCCGGCACCCTTTACGATGGAACGCTCTACAACGACGACTGGGACAGCGACACCTGGGACGGCGTGTGGGACGCCCGGGTGTGGCGGGACAGCGCCGGGTGGGCCGCGGAGCTGCGCGTTCCCTACTCGCAGCTGCGCTTCGAGCGCCGCGAGGTCTACGTCTGGGGCGTCAACTTCAAGCGGGAGATCGCCCGCCGGAACGAGCAGGCTTACCACGTCCCCCGGCCGAGCAACGGGAGCGGGTTCGTCTCCCGGTTCGCCGAGCTGGTGGGGATCGAACGGGTGTCGCCGCCGGCGCGGCTCGAGCTGCTGCCCTACCTCACCGGCCGCGCAGAGTACCGCGGCCACACGAACGGCGATCCCTACAACGACGGCTCCCGCTTCGGCTCGGGTGTCGGCGCCGATCTGAAGGTGGGGCTCGGTAGCAATCTCACGTTGGACGCCACGGTGAACCCCGATTTCGGCCAGGTGGAGGTGGACCCCGCCGTCGTGAACCTCAGCGACGTGGAGACCTTCTTCGAGGAACGGCG
>DASUAH010000091.1:0-2389 GCA_035763885.1 Gemmatimonadales bacterium | reverse complement strand
GCACGCTCACCCCCGCGTACCGCGCGTTCCGGCGCGCGCTGGCGCTGGATCCGGGCTACGCGCTGCCCTATTTCCACGTCAACGATCTGCTCCGCGCCGCGAGCGCCGCACGCCCCCCGTTGCTGCTGCTGCCCGGCGACTCGATCGCGGACAACGGCCGCGCTCCAGCCGGACGCGACGCGCTCGCCGCCGCCATCGCCCGGGCCCGGCGGGAGTGGCTGGCGCAGGCGCGCGCGTGGGTCGTGGCCCAGCCGGGCACGAGGCACGCGCACTTCGCGCTGCTCGATGCCCACGCCCGCCTGGGCGACCACTCGGCGGCGCTGACTGAGATCGAGCGATTTCGCGGCAGCTCGGGGGGGAACTACCCGGAGCTGCCGTTCGACCGGGCGACCGCGCGCTTCGCCGCCGGCGAGATCGATCAGGGGGCCGAGGAGCTCGCCCGCGCGCTGGACACGCTGACGGCCGGGCAGTTCGCCCGCGCCGAAGCCGCCGAGGAGGTAGTCCGGGCAATCGCGGCGAGCGCGAACATCTATGCCTACCAGGGCGACCTGGAGCGTGCCCGGCGCGTCATTGCGCTGGCGGGCGACGTGTCGCGCCAGTTCGACTCGGCAATGGGCGTGCGCCTGGAGCTGCCCCGCGAGCTGGAGAGCTGGCGGATGCTCGGTGAGCTCTACGCGGCGTTCGGCGCGCCGGCGCCATCGCTCCGGCGCGTCTGGGAGGCGGCGGCCGAAGCGGGGCGGTCCGCCCCCGCGGCCAGGCGTCCCGCGATCCTCGCCTCAGGAGGTGCGGCGGCGGTCGGACTGCTCGCGGCAGCGGGAGGCGACACGCTGGCCGTCGCGGAGCTCCGGCGGCTGGATGGCCGCCCGCTGGCCCCCGAGGTAGACGCGCTGCTCGCGCTGAGCCGCCGCGATTCGTTGGCCGCGCGACAGGTGATCGCGGGGGTCGCCGCTCGCCCGCAGCGGGTCGCGGCGGGCGAGGGCTACTATACCGTCTTCTACCGGCCGCTTGCGGCTCAGGTGCTCTACGCCCTGGGTGACTACGCCGGCGCGCTCCGCGCGCTGGAGGGGGTCGACCCGACCGAGCTCGAGCCTCGCCAGTTCGACATGCGGTGGGGAATCCTGCCCCGGGTCCACCTGCTTCGCGCGCTGGCGCACGAGCGGCGGGGCGACCGCGACGCGGCGGCGCGGGAATACCACGCGGTGCTGACCCAGTGGAAGCGTGCCGACCCGGCCCTGCATCCAGTGCTGGCGCAGGCCGGGCGGGGGCTGCTCCGCCTCGGCGAGACCACCGAACAGCTGACCGCGCTCGGTTACCAGCTCACCGCGTCGATGGAAGGCGAGGGCGGGTGCTCGGTGGGACCGTCGCCCGGCGAGCGCCGGTAGGTTATCTTCCGTATGCGGGTCGAGCGCGGTGGTCGCGGGCGCGGTTCGCGTCCCGAGGAAAGTCCGAGCTCCAACGGGTAGACTGCCAGGTAACGCCTGGGCGCCGCAAGGCGACGGACAGGGCCACAGAAAACAAACCGCCACGCGAGTGGCAAGGGTGAAACGGTGGGGTAAGAGCCCACCGCACCGCCGGCAACGGTCGGTGGCACGGCAACCCCCAGTCGGAGCAAGGCCAAATAGGCGGCGAGGTGTGACCCACACCGACCACACCGGCAACGGTGAGCCGCGGGTAGGCTGCTCGAGGCGGCCGGCGACGGCCGTCCCAGACAGATGACCACCCCGCTCCCCGGAGCGGAACAGAACTCGGCTTACGGCTCGACCCGGTGCTGCCCCTTGGATTGCTCCGAGGGGCAGTCCTTTTTCCCACCCGGCAGACGAACCGGGGGCGACCGAGGGCGCCCGCAAGCGGACGGCGATAGCTTTCCGGGGCCACTGGAGGAATGTCCGTGATGCTCGCCAGACGGGCGCTGGTCTCGGCCTTTGTCGCCGCCGCGTGCAGCAGCGCTCCCGAGGTGGAGACCGCTCCTCGACCCGCTCCCCAGCCCGCCCAGGACGGGGGCGGGGCGCCGGCGGCGGTGCCGTCCGGCCGGGGCGCAGGCGTGCTCTACCGCCCGGCACCCCTCTCGCCGTATCTGCTCCAGCGGCGCGACAGCCTCACGCTCCAGCTCCCCGGCGGAGCCTCGCAGGCGCAGCAGTTCACCCGGACCGCATTCCTCGGCGTTACGGTGCAGGGGCGGGAGCCACCGTACGAGGTGGCGATCAAGCTCGATTCCGTGCGCCAGGAGGGCGGGCTGGTGCCGCCCGACTCGCTGCACCGGGCCGAGGGGACGCATTGGGTCGGGTCGCTCTCGGCCAACGGGAAGCTGGGCGACCTGCGGGCCGACCGCCTGAGCACGGTCGGCGACCAGATCGGCGCCACTCTGCCGACGCTGTTTCCCGCGCTGCCG
>DASUAH010000090.1:0-10906 GCA_035763885.1 Gemmatimonadales bacterium | reverse complement strand
CATCGGGCGGCAGGCGCCGCGGTAGACGCGCTCCCGCACCGTCTTCGTGCCGAGCCGGGGATCGGGCCGGGCGTACGGGGCGTTGACCAGCCCCGACCAGTCGAAGTCGTAGGCCACCGGGAAGAAGGACGGCCGCCCCTCGATCTGCACCAGCCGGATGTTGTGGATCATCACCACCGACCAGTCGGTGTTCCCGACCAGGTACTCAAAGACGGCGACGAGATCCATCTGGGCCGGATCCATCTCGTCCAGCATGCCGCCCACCATCGGCAGGATCGCCCCGCCGTTCCGGCGCGCCATCTCGTCGTCGTCCTCGAGAAAGAAGCCGTAGCGCGTCAGGGTGCGTGAGGGGTCCTTCGAGTCCGCGTAGGTGATCCGCGCGAGCCGGGAGCGATGGCTCAGATCGGTGACCTGGTTGTAGGCGCGGTAGATCCCGTGCTCAATGAGCAGGTTCTGCTCGTACCGCGGCGCCTTGTCGCAGTGGGTGATGAGCTTCAGCGATCCCTGCCCCGCGAACGGCGTCTTCTTCACCCGCTCCCGGTCGAGCCAGACCTTGAGCGGCGGAAATTGGCAGGTCGAGGACTTGAGCCTGAAATGGCCCCGGGTGGAGAGCTCCACCGGTACGGTGACGGGCCCGGAGTCACCCGGGAACGTGAGGGAGGCGGGATCACGACGCGGAGTGAGCGTGTCGCGGCTGCCGAAGACGGCCCGGAAGTCCGCGGCCAGGGTGAGCACGAGCGGGGCATCGTCACGGAACAGCCGGGCGGGCCGCCCTGAGCCGGTCGCCTCCGGGTCCGGAGCCGCCGCCTGGGCGTGGAGCAGCAGGCCGGGGCCGGAGAGGAGAGCCGAAAGTGCGAGCAGGAAGGTCCGGCAGCCGACAGCGAGCATGCGCCGCTCCGAGGCGAGGACCGGCCTCCATTCTACGTCACGGGCCCGAGTCGCGGGAGGGGCCGCGGCGATCGCCCTGACGTGGAGCCGCGTGGGGAACGAGGCGACCCGCATCCCCCTGAGCTTCTGCTCGACCTCGCCGATCACCCGCGCATCGACGCCCTGGGCCGCCCGCCGCTCCAGCACCCGCTGCATCATGTTGTCCGTCAACCGCTCGTCGTAGATCAGCAGCCGAAGCTTCATCGGCTCACTTGTTGGACTTTTCGGCGTCGAGCTCGACCGCGAGCTTGCGCTCGTGATCCAGGGCCTTGATGGCGTTGGCCACCCGGTCGGTCCGCTTGCGGGCGGGGAGCCGGACCTGGTACTCCAGCTCGTCCTGGCCGGTGGCGCGCAGCTCGTAGCTGATCCGCTGCTCCCGGAGCAGCCGTTCGACATCGGGCTGGATGTCGCCGCTGTCGCCGCCCTTCACCTTGAGCATGAAGCTCTTGGTCGGCGCGGGCTCGATCGACTCGAGCGTCCAGAGCACGAGGAGGATGAATGCGGTGGCGGCGAGGGCCGGGAGGTACACGCCGGCGCCGGCCGCGAGGCCCACCGCGAGCGCGGTGAGCATCACCGCCGCATCCTTGGGATCGTCGATCTTGGCCCGGTAGCGCACCAGGCTCGCCGCGCCCAGCGCGCCGAACGCGCGCGCGATGCTGGCGCCCACCACGAGCATGATCAGCGCGCCCACGACCGCGAGGACGATCTGGGTCTGGATGACCGCCGGATCGCGGGCCGGCGTGCCCCGCCGCACCGGGCGGAACGCGAGCGCGGCCCCGCAGGCCGCCGCGACTGGAAGCGCGAGCAGATCCCTCCACATGGCTCCTTCGCCCACCGCCGGGTTGTGCAGTTTCCGGCGGCTGCCAAGATGCGGCCGGGGGGTGCCGGGCGCTGTGCGCCAGGCCACGTCAGGCGGGGGACGCCAGCAGGCCGCGCACCGCGCCGATCTCGTCCTCGTTCACCGCATGTGCCGTCCCCGGATACAGGCGCATGGTGACCCGCCCGCCGAGCCGCTCCAGGACCCGGACGGTCTCCCGCACCCGCTCGGCGGGGACGTGGGGATCGACCTCGCTGCAGCCGAGAAAGACGGGGGTCCCGTCCAGGGTACCGCCGTAGTCGCGGGGCGTCCCCTCGGGGCCGATCAGCCCGCCGCTCAGCCCCACGAGCCCGCCGTAGCGCCGGGCGTGGCGAGCGGCGTACTCCAGCGCGAGGCAGGCACCCTGCGAGAAGCCGAGCAGGAACGCGCGCTCCGGCCCGAGCCCCGCCGCCGTGACCGAGTCCACCAAGGCGCCGACCGTCGCCAGGGCCGCCGAGAGGGCGGGCTCGTTCCGATCCAGCGGGGCCAGGAAGCTGAACGGATACCAGGTGCCGCCCGGCGCCTGCGGCGCGAGGTACGCGAAGCCGGGGGCATGGATGGCGTCCGCCAGCGTGAGGATGCTCTCGGCGGTGGCCCCGCGGCCGTGCAGCATGATCATGGCGGCGCGTGCCTCGCGCAGCGGCAGGCCGAGGGTGCGCACGACCGGCTTGGAATGGGTCATGGCATCGGCCGGTGGGCCGGATGGCCTGCCGTATCCGCCGCCTGCGGCGGCGGCTCGCCCAGCAGTCCCACCGCCGGTCCGCCCATCGCAGCCACGCCCCCCATGTGCTCGGCCATGGTCCACCACTCCTCCACCGACATCACGTTGCGGCTCCCGTTGCGGAGCTCGGCGAGCTGCTCGTAGATGACGTCCCGCTTGCGGTCGCGCGGCACCGTATCGGCCGCGAGCACGTCGGAGATGATGTCGTGCATCATGTGCAGGTTGTCGAAGATCATGGCCGCGCGGGGATGGCGCCGCGCGAACTCCGGCGCGATGGCGGAGGTCATGGGCATCACACGCGGAAACCGGTCCGGGTTCTCCACCATCTGCCAGAACCGCGCGAGCGCCGCCTGGATTCCCTTTTTCTTCTGCGCCATCGAGCCGTTCACGATCAGCGGCTCGTAGAGGCCGACCTGCAGCCAGTGATACGCCCAGATCAGCCCGTTGAACGTCGGATGACGCTTCCGGAACACCTGGCTGAAGTATTGCCCGTCCATCAGCGCCATCGACTTGGGTGCTGGCGCGAAGGCGTATCCTTCCTTGCTCAGGTAGTAGTCCGTGATCCGCTCGATGAGTGAGTCCCTCTCCACTCCCGGAATCCGCTCGTCGGCGTAGACGTCGTAGATCTGCCGGTGCAGCAGGTGGGCCCAGTCGAACATCTCCTTCGCGCGCCAGGCCAGCCGCGAGTAGTGGGGCATGACCGCTTCCTCGACGATGGCGAAGCGCGGCGGCTTCACCAGCAGATCGGTAGTGAGGAAGCGGTACTCCTTCTCCAGCGCCCGCGCGGCGCCCTCCGCGTCGCGGGTGTACAGCACCTCGTAGAGCACGGCGTGCCCGTAGTCGAACGCGTTGAACAGACGGGCCGCCTCGGGATAATGCGCGAGAAACTGCCAGTTGAACGCGCCGGGGTAGTAGAACTGCTCGTCCCGCCGGTCCTGGGCCGCGGCCGGCAGCGGTGCCAGCACGGCGGAGAGGGCGAGGAGGACGGTGGGGATCCGATGCATCGTCATCTCCGGCTCGGCGCCCGGGTGCCAGGGACCAGTGCGCGCAGCGCGAACGCGTGCGACAGTCCGAGCGTGAGAGCGAGGTCCGGGCCGACGGCGGCCCGGAGCCGCCGGGCCAGGCCGGCGTCCAGCACCAGCGTGGGCGTCCACTGCCACCGCGCACCCGCGCCGACGTTGACCTCGACCGGAGTACCGCCTGCGCGGCGCAACGTGGCCACCTCGCCCACCAGCAGGAGGCTGGACCGGAGGAACACGTGGTCCGCCGCCACGCTGTAGCTCCAGCGGGGCGCGGCCTCGATGCCGAGCCCGCCCTCCGAGCCGAAGCTCCGGGCGGCGTTCAGATGCAGGCGGGTGCGCCCGAACGATCGGGTCGCGATCGCCGCCAGCGTGAACCGCGCCACGTCCCCGGCGAGGTCACCCACCGGCAGCCCCAGCTCTCCCCGCAGCGAGAGGGCCGGCAGGGCGGGGCCCTCGGTGTTGAAGTTGTAGAGGCCGGACAGGGTCACCCCGGCGAGGCCCCATTCCGTGTCCGGCCCGCTGTCGAGCGCGGCCAGGGGGAGCTCCAGCCCCACCTGCGCGTTGCTGATGATTCCATAGGACAGCTCGGGCGCGACGACGTGCACGTCGTTGCCGTCCGCCTCCGCCTCGAGGCGGTAGGGTGCGAGCAGCTCGAAGGCGTAGCGCTCCACGGGATACGCATCCTCCGTGAGCACGGGGCGCTCGTCGTCGAGGTTGCGGTAGTCGATCTGGCCGGCGAGCGGCGCCGCCCCCGCGAAGAGGGCGATACCGGCCGCCGCGGCGGTCGTACGAGAGCAGCGCATGTCCGATCTCCCAGCCGGGGAAGGCGACGGACGGCGCGCGAGGGATGCGCGACGATGGGTTCCAGCCGAGATGGAAGCGGACGGCGGCGCCGCGGTCAGCGTGCCAGGTTCTGGTTCAGGTACTCGGGCTCGCCGGTGACCTCCCGCACCACGTAGGGTGCGAGCCATTCGGGCGGTGGCGCCGCGACCGTGGGTGCCGGCAGCTCGATCTCCGCGAGCACGAGCTCCCGATCGACGAATTCGTCGATCTCCCAGACCAGCTGGCCGTCGGGGACCCGGTAGCGGCGCTTGCGGATGCGGCGGCCCTCGGTCAGCGGCCACATGCCGGCGAAGAACTCGCGGGAGGTCTCCTCCTCCACCTCCAGGCGGGTGAGGCCGACGCCGGCCTTGATGGTGCGGAACCACGCGTCACTGCCGTTGGAGCGCAGCCAGCGCAGCCGCTCGACCAACCGCTCGCCCGGGAGCCAGCCCTGCTCGATCTCGAGCGGGGGCACCGCCCCGGCAACCGGCGGCAGCCCGCTCAGCAGATACTTCCGCTCGATCTCGCGCCCCACGGCGCCGCGCGCCGTCAACCGGGCGGTCAGCTCCGCCACGTCGGCAAAGAACCCCGCCGCGCCGCCGGCGAGCCATTCCGTCTGGAACCGCGCGAACGCCTGCTCGGCGATCTCCCGCAGCCGGCTCGCGAGCGCGACCAGCCCGGGGCGCGGGTCCTCGCCTCCCCCCTCCTCCGCGGCGTCCGGGGTCCAGTGCAGGAGCTCGCGAGAGACCCGCTGGGCCTGCGCGACCGCGGCGGCTTCGAGCGCCTCGGCCAGCTCGCCGGCGAACACGTGCGCGTCGTGCAGCGCGCCGAGGACGTCCTGCAACGTCTTGAGACGCTCGACGATGGACGGGATGCCTTCGGCCTCGGGCGCGAACGGCTCCAGCAGGTAGCGCAGCCGCTTGGCGGCGATCCGCACCTCGTGGATTTCCACCTGGCTGGCGATCGAGTGCACCAGAGCGAGTCTCGCCTCGAGCTCGCCGGCGAGGCGGACCACCAGCGGCGCGAGTGCGGCGGCCGCGGTCGGCGGGTGGGGCTCGATGGTGGCGCGGTAGACCGGGAGCCGGCGGCGCAAGTTCGCATCGGCCGCCGCGTAATCCCGCTGCAGCGCCCGGGCCAGCCGGGGCTCGGCGCGGGCCTGGCGCTCCCGCAGGCGGACCTCGAGCCACGCCAGGCCCGGACGCTGGTACTCGCGGACCGCACCGGCCTGCGCGGCCACCCACGTGAGGTGCACCTCGAGGTCGCGGCTCCGGCCCGTGGCTCGCGCGAGGCGGCGAAGATGGCGCCGCGTGCGGCCCGAGATGCTGCCCTCGAGCAGCACCCGCCAGGCGCGCAGGCAACTCCGCAGGCGCCGGATCGCCACCCGGAAGTCGTGGAGCGCCTCGGGGTCGTCGGGTCGGGCGAGGCGGATGCGCGCCACCCCGGCGGCGTCGAGCAGGCGGAGCGCGAGGATGCGCGCCGCTTCGCCCGCAGGCCGGTCGAGGAGCGTGTCGGACGCGTCCATGGCAGCGTAAGCTACTCTCCCGCCGACCGGCTGCCAGACATGACGTGGCACCTCGCGGCGGATCGGACTATCATGGGTACATGCGGCTTCGGCTCCGGCGCTGGATGCGGTCCGACCGAACGTGGTGGACGCTCCTGGCGCTCACGCTCGTCGGGGTATCGGCGGCGTACTACCTCGCCCACGAGGCGGAGAAGCGCGAGACCGAGTGGGTGCACGGCCTCCAGCCCAAGAGTCCCGGACCGACCGAGCCGTTCCTGCCGTCGGCGGCGGCGTCCCCGGCCGACACCACGCCGTCCCGTCCCGCGCCGGCCGTCGTCGAGATCGTGACGACGCCGGTGGCCGTGACGGTGGCTGCGATGACCGATGCCTGCCGCGACATCATGCAGCGCCGAGGCCCCTGGAAGGACGCCGAAGCCGCGGTGCCCTGGCCGGCGTGCGTCGATACCAGCGGGCGCCCCATGGTCGTGCAGTTCTGCACCTACGCCCGGCTCGCCACCGGGGAATGGGTGCACACCGGCAACACGGCCGACGTCCCCCGGTGCCGCGCCGAGCTGCCGCTGCTCCGCCAGGGCAAGGGCCGCGGCGCGGCGAGCCGCTGAACCGGAACCCGCGGGTCGGCCCCGGCGTCGCGGGCTCGCCTTCTCACGGCGAGTCCCGGTATCGTTCGACCGATCGAGCTTCTTCAGGCGGGCGGTGACATGCGCGACTGGGTCGCGCTCCTCATAGCATTCGGCGCGGCAATCTCGGGGTGGGTCCTGCACGGCGTCGTGGTCCGCGCCCGCCGGCGCACCGCGCGCGATCGCGTCCCCATTCCCACGATGCTCGAGTCGGCGCTGGCCTCCACGCCGATCGGGATCGGCTACGCCGACCGGGAGCTGCGCCTTGTCCGGGTGAACGACGCGCTGGCCCGGTTCTCCGGCCGCACGCCGGAGGAGCATGTCGGCCGGCTGGTCCGCGACCTCCTGCCCCACCCCGCCGGCGCCCTTGCCGAGCCGCTGCTCCGCCGGGTGTTCGAGACCGGCGAGCCGGCGCTCGGCCTGGAGCTGCAGGTGCCGGCGCCCGGTCAACCGGAGGCCACCCGGCATTACATCGCCAACCTCTACCCGGTGCGGGACCCGCGGGGCGACACCTGCTGGGTCGGCGCGAGCATCACCGAGGTCACCGCGCTCCGCCGGACCCAGCAGGAGCGCGAGCGGCTGCTCGAGGCGCTGCGGGAGAGCGAGGCGCGCTTCCGCGCCCTGTCGGAATCGGGCGTGATCGGCGTGCTCGTGGCCGACCCGGAGCGGATCCTCGAGGCCAACGACGCCTTCCTCGACCTGATCGGGTACAGCCGCGCGGAGATGACGGCCGGGCAGATCCGCTGGTCCGAGATCACGCCCGCCGAGTACGCCGCGCTGGACGAGCACGCCATCTGCCAGCTGCTCGAGACCGGCGTCTGTCCCCCGTTCGAGAAGGAGTATCGGCGCAAGGACGGCCGGCGGGTGCCGATCGTGATCGGCGCGGCGATCACGCAGCATTCGCCGCTCGAATGGGCCTGCTTCGTCATCGACATCAGCGAGCGCAAGCGCGCCGAGCAGGAGCTCAGGGAGAGCGAGCAGCGCTACCGGAGCCTGTTCGACCGGAACCCGTCCCCCATGTGGGTCTACGACTACGACACGCTCGCCATCCTCGACCTGAACCAGGCGGCCGTGGACCATTACGGCTGGTCGCGCGAGGAGTTCCTCCGCATGACCATCCGCGAGCTGCGTCCGCCCGGGGAGCTGCCGACGCTCGAGGCCGCGCTCGAGCGGCGCTCGCTCGGCGTGACCCTGGACGGCCGGTTCCGGCACTGGCGCAAGAACGGGGAGCGGATCGAGGTCGAGGTCTCCTCCCAGGAGGTGACGGTCGGCGGGACCCGCGCCCGGCTGGTGCTCGCGCTGGACGTGACCGACCGGGTCCGCGCCGAGGAAGACGTGCAGAAGTTCGTCTCGCTGGTGGAGAACAGCGGCGACTTCATCGGCATGGCCACGCTCGACTGGCGCCTGTTCTACCTGAACAAGGCGGGGCGGGAGCTGCTGGGGCTCACGGCGGAGTCGCTGGTCGGCGACTTGCTGGTGCGCGACCTCTGGGACGACGCGACCCGCGGCCGCGTGGCGCGCGACGTGCTGCCGCGCCTTGCGGCGGGGCAGTCGTGGACGTTCGACGCGTGCCTCCGGCACCTGCGGACCGGCGATCCGATCGAGGTCGAGTGCAGCGCCTTCGGCATCCGCGACGCCACCACCGGGCGCGTGCTCGCGGGCGCGTTCGTGCTGCGCGACCTGACCGAGCGCAAGCGGGTGGAGGAGCACCTGCGGCAGGCGCAACGCATGGAGGCGATCGGCCGGGTGGCCGGGGGCGTGGCCCACGAGGTCAACAACATGATGACGGTGATCCTCGGGTTCTGCACCTTCCTGGGCCGCAGCCTGCCCGAGGCGGACCCGCGGCAGGAGGACGTCGAGCAGATCGCCCGCGCCGCCGATCGCGCGGCGGACGTGAGCCGCCAGCTGCTGGCCTTCAGCCGCCGGCAGCTGCTCCAGCCGCAGGTGCTGGAGCTCAACACCGTGCTCACCGAGATGGAATCGGTGCTGCGCCGGCTCATGGGCGAGGACCGCGAGTGCGCGGTGCGGCTCGCGCCGCAGCTCGGCTGGGTGCGGACCGACCGCGCCCAGTTCGAGCAGGTGATCATCAACCTCGCGCTCAACGCGCGCGACGCGATGCCGAGGGGCGGCCGGCTCGCCCTCGAGACCTCGACCGTGGTGCTGAGCGCCGACTACGTCCACCGGCACCCCGGCACGGTCATCCGGCCCGGCCCCTACGTTCTGGTGTCGGTGAGCGACACCGGCCGGGGCATGGACGCGGCCACCCAGGCCCAGATCTTCGAGCCGTTCTTCACCACCAAGCCGGTCGGCCACGGGACCGGGCTCGGCCTGTCCACCGCCTACGGCATCATCAAGCAGAGCGACGGATACATCTGGGTCTACAGCGAGCCTGGGCAGGGCAGCACGTTCCGCATCTACCTGCCCCAGGTCGAGGAGAGCGGCGAGCGCCTCTCCTGGAGCGGCCCGCAGCCGGCGCCGCGCGGCGTCGGCGAGCGGGTGCTGGTGGTCGAGGACGAGGAGCTCGTGCGGGACTTCGCCTGCCGGTTCCTGCAGGGCGAGGGCTACGCCACGGTCGAGGCCAACGACGGCGAGAGCGCGCTCGAGCTGATCGCGGGCGAGCCGGGTGCCATCGACCTGGTGCTCTCCGACGTGGTGATGCCGCGGATGAGCGGACGCGAGTTCGCCGAGCGGCTCAGCCGGCTCCGCCCCGGCCTGCCGGTGCTGTTCATGTCGGGCTACACCAACGACGAGATCATGCGGCGGGGACTGCTCGAGCCGGGGGCGCCGTTCCTGGCCAAGCCGTTCTCGCCCGAGACGCTCGCCCTCAAGGTCCGAGAGGTGCTGGACCAGGCGGGCGGCCGGCCGGAGGGACCGACGGGCGGCGTGGTCGCGGGCGGGGTCGCGTCGCGGCTGACCACGGGTTGAGGCGTCCGCCGCTTCCATGGACTTTCCCGAACGCTCGGCCTACGATGCAACGCCCACTCGGAGGACCCCGATCGCCATGGCCGACGACCCCGCCCCCCAGCCCGCCACCGCTCGCTGCCTCGTCGTCGACGACGAACCCGCCGTCCGGCGGTCCATCGTCCGCATGCTCGCGCCGCTCGGGTTCGCCTGCGCGGAGGCCGGCTCGGGGCGGGAAGGGCTCGAGGCCCTCGAGGCGGCCGGGGAGCTGCCGCTCGTGGTGTCCGATCTCCGCATGCCGGAGCTCGACGGTCTCGGATTCCTGGCCCAGGTGCGGCGCCGCTGGCCCGACACCGCCATGATCATGCTGAGCGGCGCAGCGGACACCGCGGTCGCGGTCGAGTGCCTCCTCGTCGGGGCCGCGGATTTCCTGCTCAAGCCCGTGTCGGTGAAGGAGATGCACGCGCGGGTGGCGCGGGTGCTGGAGAAGCGCTCGCTCGTGTTGCAGAACCGCTACTACCAGGCGCACCTCGAGCGGCAGGTGCGGGTGCAGGCGGAACGGATCAAGGAGCTGTTCCTCGAGGGCGTGCAGATGCTGGCGCGCGCGCTCGAGGCCAAGGACGCCTACACCAGCGGCCACTCGGTGCGGGTGAGCCGCTACGCGGTGGCGACCGCGCAGCAGCTCGGGTTCGACGCCGCCGCGATCGAAGCCATCCGGCTGGGCGGCGAGCTGCACGATATCGGCAAGATCGGCACCCGGGAGGCCGTGCTCCACAAGCCGGGGCGGCTCACCCCGGACGAGTTCCGCCAGATCACGGAGCATCCCGTGCTCGGCGAGCAGATGCTGTCGCCCCTCGCGCGGGAGACGCCGGCCGTGCTCCGCATCGTGCGCTCCCATCACGAGCGGCTCGACGGCAGCGGGTTTCCTGACCGGCTCCGCGGCGACGGGATCCCGCTGGAGGCGCGGATCGTGGCGGTGGCGGACAGCTTCGATGCGATGACCACCTGGCGGCCGTACCGCGAATCGCGCTCGCCGGCCGAGGCACTCGGTGAGCTGCACCGCGTCGCCGGCAGCCAGCTGGACCCGGCGGCGGTGGCGGCGTTCGCGCGGGCGCATGGGGAGATGAGCAGATGAGCGGACTCAGATCGTCCCCCGCCGCTTGAGGTGCCGGTACTGCGCCACCACCGCCTCGGCCGCGGCGCCGGCCGGGACGTCCAGCACCAGCACGCCGCGACGCCGCATCTCCGCCAGCGCCTCGCCCCGCGCCAGCAGCAGCTCCTCCGCCGCCGCCCGCTCGAAGGCTGCCGCCACGCGCTCGGGCCGGGCGTGCGCAAGGCGCTCCAGCGCGGGATCGCGCAGGGTGACCGCGAGCGGCAGCGAGCGCGGCCGCAGCGTGCCCGCATGGGCGAGCAAGGCACCGCTCGCGGTGCGATCGACGACGTCGGTGAAGATGACGGTGAGCGCGCGGCGGCGGTTCCGGGCTGCGAGGTACCGGAAGGCGGCGGGATAATCCGATT
>DASUAH010000089.1:0-3937 GCA_035763885.1 Gemmatimonadales bacterium | reverse complement strand
TGAACGAAAACGCCCGCGACCCGCTGCTGCTCGCCGCCTGGGTGCTGGGGCCGCTGGTGTTCTTCTCGCTGAATCAGTCGAAACTGCCGCAGTACGTGCTGCCCCTCATGCCGGCCCTCGCCCTGGCGGCGGCGCGCACGCTCTCCCGCGAGGGAGCCGCCGCCGCCTGGAAGGCTTACGTCCTCGCGGCGGTCCCGCTCGGCCTGGCGCTGGCGACCGTCACCTGGTGGCTGCCCAGCTCGATCCCCGTCACGCCGTCCGAGCAGGCGGCGATCCCGTTCACCGCCCGCATGCTCGCCGCCGCGTTGCTCGTCTCGGCGGCGCTCGTCGCGCTCGCGGCGCGCCGCGGCAGTCTGCCGCTCGCCGCCGCCGGCTACAGCCTCGCCACGCTCGCGCTCCCTTTCGCCTCGGGTCCCCTGCTGCGTGCGGTGGGCGACGACCGTTCGGCCTACACGCTGGCTACGCTCATCCCCGATCGGGCGTCCGTCGTCGCCGTGGCCGCTTATCCTCCGTCGCTGCCGTTCTACCTGCGGCGGCCGGTCCTCCTCGCCACGCCGCACGCCCGCGAGCTCACGAGCAACTACATCGCGGACTACGCCGATCACTATCGCACCGTCCCCGGTTCGCCCCTGCTCCCGGCCGAAGCGTGGCGCGAGCGTCTCGCCCGCTGCGTCGATCCCACCGTGTTCGTGACGCGCGCCGGTGATCGTGACACCCGGGCCGCGCTGGAGCACCTGCCGCTGCTGTTCGCCGATGGTCACTACGCCGCCTACGGTCCGTGTGCGGCTCCGGCCCCCGCTGTCAATTCCGCATTCCCTATTCCGCATTCCCCATTGGGGAGTGGGGAAGGGGGCGGCTAATGTGCGGCATTTTCGGCGTCGTGTCCCTCAACGGCGCCCCGATCGCGCATCCCGATTGTCTCGCGGCGATGGCGCAGTCGCTGGCCCACCGCGGGCCCGATGGCGAGCGCATCGTCGGGCACGATCGCGCCCGCATCGGGGCGCGGCGGCTCGCCATCATGGACCTGACCACGGGCGATCAGCCGTTCCAGAGTCCCGACGGTGCCGTCTGGATGGTGTGCAACGGCGAGATCTACAACTCCCCGGCGTTGCGACGCGAGGCGGAAGGCTGGGGGTACCCGTTCCGATCGCGCGGCGACATCGAGAACATCGTCCCGTTCTACGAGCGGCTCGGCCCGGATGCCGTGACCCGTCTCGACGGGATGTTCGGTCTCGCCGTGTGGGACGACGCCCGGGCGCGGCTGGTGCTGGCGCGGGACCGCGCCGGCGAAAAGCCGCTGTTCTGGACGCTGGTCCACGGCGAGCTGCGTTTCGCTTCCGAGATACAGGCGCTGCTCGTCTTCCCCGATCAACCGCGCCGCCTGGACCAGGAGGCTGCGGCGATATACGCCGCGTTGGGTTACGTCCCGGCGCCGCTCACGCTGCTGCAGGGGATTCGCAAGCTTCCCCCGGCCCACCTGCTCGTGGCGGAGGGCGGGAGCGTCGCCGTGCGGTCCTACTGGTCTCCCGCGGCCGCGGCGTCGGCGCCGTCACGCTTGCGCGACGCCGCGGCGCTGCGGGAGACGCTGCTCGCCGCGGTGGAGCGCGAGCTGATGTCCGACGTGCCGGTCGGCGTGTTCACGAGCGGCGGACTCGATTCCTCCTTCCTCGCCGCGGCGGCGTCGCGTGTGATGCCGGGAGAGCGAATTCACACCTATGCCGCGCGGTTCACCGCCCGTGGGTACGACGAGAGCGCGTTCGCCGCTGACGTCACCCGCGACATTCGCACGGTGCACCACGAGGTCGTGGCCGACGACGCCGCCCTGCACCGGGCGTTCGAGATCGTCACCGAGCGTCTCGCCGAGCCGGTGGGCGACCCCGCGATCCTGCCGACGTACCTGCTGGCGGAGGCGGCGCGCAACGACGTAAAGGTGGTGCTCTCGGGGGAGGGAGCGGACGAGCTGTTCGGCGGATACCCCACCTACCTCGGCCACCATCTCGCGCTCGCGTACGGCCGGCTGCCGCGTCCACTGCGCCACGCCGTCCGGTGGACGGTCGAGCGGTGGCCCGTGTCGAGCGGCAAGGTCCCGTTCGAGTTCCTGCTGAAGCAGTTCGTGGCCGGCGCGGATCGACCGATGGTGGAGCGGCACTTGATGTGGTTCGGTGCGCTGGGGCCTACACCGGCGATGGCCGCGGAGCTGGGGCATCGCCTGGAGGGCTTCCCACCGGAGCCGCTGAGCCGGATGCTCTGGCTCGATTTCCTGACATATCTCCCGGACAATCTCCTCGTCAAAGTGGACCGGGGCACCATGCTGGCCTCCATCGAGGCCCGGGCGCCGTACCTGGACCGGGAGGTCCTGGAGCTCTCGCTGCCCGGGGCCGCCCATCTCAAGGTGCGCCGCTTCACCACCAAGGCGATATTGAAGGAAGCGGCGCACGGCGTCGTGCCAGACCGGGTGATCCGGCGGCGTAAGCGCGGGCTCTCGGTGCCGGTGGCCCGATGGCTGAACGCCGGTCTCGCCGACGTGGCCAGCCGACACTTGGCGCGCCCGCGCCTGTTTCCCGGGGCGCCGACGGCGATGCTGCTGGCCGAGCATCGCGCGGGTACCAAGAACCACGCCCGCCGGCTGTGGCCCATCCTGATGGCCGAGCTGTGGGCGGAACGCTGGAACGTGGAGCCATGAATCGAGCCGAAGCCCTCGCGCTGTTGGAGCAGCACACGAAGAACCCCGCGTTGCGCCAGCACGTGCTCGCGGTGGAAGCCGTGATGCGCGCCTACGCCCGGAAATCCGGCGCGGACGAGGACGCGTGGGGCACCGTCGGGCTGCTGCACGACTTCGACTACGAGATGTACCCCAACCAGGAGCACTCCCCCACCGACGGGCACCCCAGCTGGGGAGTGCGGCTGCTGCGCGAGCGCGGGCTGTCCGACGAGCAGTGTCAGGCGATCCTGGGACACGCGCCGTACACCGGCGTGCCGCGCGCCTCGGCGATGGCGCGGACGCTGTTCGCGGTGGACGAGCTGTGCGGCTTCCTCGTGGCCTGCGTGTTGGTCCGGCCGTCGCGCAGCTTCGCCGACCTCGAGGTGTCGTCGGTGAAGAAGAAGCTCAAGGACAAGGCCTTCGCCCGCGGCGTCAACCGCGAGGACGTGCGGATAGGGACCGAGGAGCTCGGTGTCCCGCTGGACGAGCACATCGGCTTCTGCATCGAGGCCCTGCGACCGGTCGAGCGGACGCTCGGCCTGGGGGCGAGCGTGGCGCCCGCGGGGTGAGCTCGCAACCGTCGCGCGCCACGGGCCGGGAGCCCCAGCTCCGGGACGAGCTCGCGCTGGCCATCGAGCGCGCGGCGCACGCCCGGCCCATCGAGGGGAACTCGGTCCAGCACCACCCCGACAGCCCGCAGGCGCTCGAGGCGATGCTCGCGCTCGTCGCCGGCGCCCGGCGCTGGGTCCACTTCGAGAACTACATCATCCGCGGCGACCGGACCGGCCTCCGGTTCGCCGATGCGCTCATCGAGCGCGCGCGCGCCGGCGTGCACGTGTGCGTCCTGTACGACGCTCTCGGATCGTTCGGGACGTCGCGCGCGTACTGGAGCGCGCTGCGCCGGGCCGGCGCCGAGGTGCGCGCGTTTCATCCCGTCTCCTCCCCGAACCTGTTCGATCTGTTCTGTCGCGATCACCGCAAGCTCGTGGTGGTGGACGGCGATCGCGCCATGACGGGCGGCCTGTGTATCGGGGACGAATGGGCGGGTAATCCCGAGCGCGGGCGGCAACCCTGGCGCGACACGGCCCTCACGGTGTGCGGTCCGGCGGCGGTGGCGCTCGACGCCGCCTTCGCCGATGTCTGGGAGCAGGCGGGCCCGCCGCTCCCGCCCGAGGATACCTGTGGCGACCCCGACATCTGCGGCGATTTCACCGTGCAGGTCGTCGCGGGGGTGCC
>DASUAH010000088.1:0-3686 GCA_035763885.1 Gemmatimonadales bacterium | reverse complement strand
ACCGGTGAAGTTGGCTCAGGTGGTGCGGCTGGCGCAGGTCACCGTGCCCCGCAGCTTCCAGCTGCGGCTCTCGGTGCCGTCGAAGGTGAACCGGACGCCGTGGAGCGAGCCTCCGGCGAGCAGGAGGGCGGCGGGCAGGAGGCAAGCACGCATAGGCCGGTTAAGATAGTCGGCTTGCTCGACTTCCGGGCGACTTCGTACACTTCCATGCGTCGCCGTCCTCCTTCCAGCCGAGGTGACATGCCAAATCCGCTCGGACCGGCTGCATTCTTCGCGCTCGAGGCCGGCGAGTGCCTCGATCGCCTCGATACGATGTTCGCCGCCCCGCAGGGGCCCGCGCCGGAGGAGCTGGTGCGGGTCGCCCGCATGCTCCGCGGCTCCGCCCTCATGGCCAACCAGCCGCAGCTCGCCCGCGCGGCCGCAGGGTTCGAGGCGGTCGGCCGTGCGCTCCGCGACGGCAAGCGCGTGTGGGACGCAGCCACACGCGAGCAGTCGAGCCAGGCGATCGAGGAGTTCCGGCTGCTCTTGCGGCGGGTGCCCGAGTGGCAGGATACCGACGCCGCGCGCGCCGCCCGGCTCGCCGCGTATCTCGAGTCGCTGGCCGGCCAGGGCCCGCTGGAAGCAGCGCGGCTGCGGAGCGCGTCGCCGGCCGAGTTGCAGACCGGCGTTCGCGCCTTCGTCGCGCGGGAGGGCGCGCTCATCGCCAGCGCGCTCGATCGCGCGGCCCGCGCCCTGCGCGCCGAGCCCGGCGAGCGCGAGCCGCTGTACATGGTCCTGCGCCGGATGCAGTCCCTGCAGGGTCTCGCGGAGCTGCCCGACTTTCCCCCCCTGCCGGAGATTCTCGACGGCATCGAGCTGGCGGTCGGCGACCTCTCGCGCCTGCACGCACCGCCTCCCGGCGTGGACCAGGTGCTCGAGGCGGGGGCGCAGGCGCTGTCCCGGGTGGCGCGGGACATCGCCGAGCGGGGGCTGCCCGACGCGGAGGCCCCGGAGCCGCGCCGCTTCACCGAGCGCCTGCTCGAGGTCTTCGCGGTGGAGCGCGACGTCGTCCCGATCGAGGCGCTCTATCCGGCGGGCCACACCGAGCCGGTGGAACGGCCTGCCGGTGCCCCCCGCTTCGCGCCCCCGACGCCGCCGGGCTCCCTCGAGCTGGTGAGCCTCGGCGAGCACCTGGCGCAGACGGCCGGACTGCTGGAGAGCGCCCGCTCGGACACCGAGCTCGACCTGCGGCTGTACCGTCTGATCGGGACCCTGCGATCCGCGGCCGCGCCGCACACCGATCCGCTCGGCGCGGCGTTCGGGGTGCTCGCCCGCGCCACCCGAGAGGCGGTGGCCGCCGGCGTCGCGCGCGCCGGCCGTGCCAGCTTCGCCGCGGTGCTCCGCGAGGCGGGCGAGCTGCTCCGCACCGGCGGCGCCTCCCCCGATCGGATGTACCTCTCCCGGCGCCTGCTCGACGCCGGGCACCGGCTCGATCTCCTGCGGGCCGAGCCCGCCCCACCGGCGGCCAAGCCCGCCCCGCCGGTGGCCGAGCCACCCGTGGTCCCCATCGAGTCGCTCGCCTTCGAGGGGATGCCGGCTCGCGCCGAACCGGCGCCCCCCGCCGCGGCGGCGCGGCCCGCGGCCGCGCCCGCACGGACTCCGCTGGAGGCGGGACTCTCGGCCTATCAGCGTCTCGTCGCCGAGCGCGGGTTGGGCGAAGCCTCGCTCGCAGGACTCGCCGGCGCGGCTCCGACCCCGCCGGCGGCCGCGGTCGGCGAAGCGATCGTGCCGATCGAGGCGCTCTGCTACCACGGCCCGGCCGCGCTCGCGCGCGCTGCGGAGCTCAGGGCCGCCATCGCCGCGCAGCTCGCCGAGGACAACCTGGCCGCGATGCGCCCGCTGGTGGAGGAACTGCTCGACCTCGTCCCGCTCGCGCTTGAGCGCTCCGAGTAGCGCCGCCCGCCGCTCGCGGCTCTGGACCACGCTGCTCGGCCTCGTGATCTCGGCCGGGCTGCTGGCGCTCATCCTTCGTCAGGTGGACCTGGGCGAGGTACGGCGTCACCTCGCCGGCGCGCGCACGCTCCCGCTGCTCGCGGCCGTGGTCATCGCCACCGCCACCTTTCCGCTCCGCGCCATTCGCTGGCGCTGGCTGCTCTGCGACGCCGACGGTCGGCCGCTGCCGTTCGGGCTGCTCTGGCACGCCACCGCGATCGGCTTCATGGCGAACAACGTGCTGCCGCTCCGTGCCGGCGAGCTGCTGCGGCCCTTCGCGGTGGCGCGACTGGGCGGAGTGCGCTTCACCACCGCGCTCGCCTCCATTGCGGTGGAGCGGATCTTCGACGCGCTCACCATCGTGCTGCTGTTGACGATCGCGCTGGCGAGCCCCGGGCTCGGCGCCGGCGCGGCGGTCGGGGGCGTTCCGGTATCGCGGCTCGCCGTCATCGCGGCGGGGGTGAGCGCTGCGGCGCTGGTCGCGGGGGCGGTGGTCGTGGCGCGGCCGCTCGTCGCGGAACGCCTGGCGCACGCGCTGATCCCGTCGGACCGCATCGCCTACCGGGTCGTGAGCCTCATTGAGGGCATCCGTCAGGGGCTGGCGGCCCTGGATTCGCCGAGGCGGGTGGCGCCGGTCGTGGCCTGGTCGCTGGTGCTCTGGCTGGTGAACGCGGCCTCGTACTGGGTGGGCTTCGCCGCCTTCGACATTCCGGTGAGCTTCGCCGGCGCCCTGCTCGTGCAGGGGCTTCTGGTCTTCGGGGTATCGGTCCCGTCCACGCCCGGCTATATCGGCCCGTTCGAGGCGGCGATCGTGGCCGGCCTGGCCCTCTACGGCGTGAGCGAGGACCGCGGCTTCTCCTACGCGCTCGCCTACCACGTGACCACCTTCCTGCCCATCGTGCTGCTCGGCCTCTGGTCGACCGCGCAGACCCGCATCGGCCTGGGCGAGCTGCGGCGGGCGCGGCCGGTGTGACCGCGCTCGCGATCGCCTGCCACGCGAAGGTGAACCTCCTCCTCCGCGTGCTCGCGCGGGAGGACGATGGCTACCACGGTCTCGAGACCCTCATGGCGCTGGTGAGTCTCGCCGACCGGCTCGAGGTGGAGCGGTGCGAGAGCGCCGGCGTCGCCATCGAGGTCGCCGGTGCGGACGTCGGCCCGCCCGAGGAAAACCTCGCGCTGCGCGCGGCGCAGCTTGTGCTCGACGCCACGGGCCACCGCTTCGGGGTGCGCCTGCGCCTGGACAAGCGCATTCCCGCCCGGGCGGGCCTGGGCGGGGGGTCGAGCGACGCCGCGGCGGCTCTGGTCGCGGTGAACCAGCTGGCCGAGGGCGCGGTGCCGCGCCACGAGTTGCTCCAGTTCGCCGCGCGGCTCGGCAGCGATGTGCCGTTCTTCTTCAGCGGGGCGCCGCTCGCGCTCGCCTGGGGCCGGGGCGAGCGGCTGCTGCGGTTGCCGCCCCTGCCCGCCGCCCCGGCGCTGCTCCTGACCCCACGCGCCGCGGTGGGCACGCAGGAGGCCTACAGCTGGGTGGACGCGGCGCGCCACGCCGTCGGCCGGCGGGGCGCGGTCGCGCTCGATCTCGACGCGCTCGCGAGCTGGGGCGACATCGCGCGGATGGCCGGCAACGACTTCGAGTCGCCGGTGTTCGCCCGCCATCCGGTGGTGCGGCAGGCATTCGAGGCGCTGGCCGGCACGCGTCCCCTCCTCTGCCGCATGAG
>DASUAH010000087.1:0-3518 GCA_035763885.1 Gemmatimonadales bacterium | reverse complement strand
TGGGTCGCCGTCGTACCTCCGGCTGAAGGGCCTGATGCGCGATTTGAACCTGCACACCGTGTGTGAGGAGGCGCGCTGCCCCAACATCGGCGAGTGCTGGGAGCACCGGGCCGCCACGTTCATGATCCTGGGCGACGTGTGCACCCGGAATTGTGCCTACTGCGCCGTTGGCCACGGCACCCCGAAGCCGGACGACCCCGAGGAGCCGCGGCGCCTCGCTGAAGCCGTGGCACGGATGGGCCTCGAGCACGTCGTCATCACCTCGGTCGATCGCGACGATCTCCCCAACGGCGGGGCCGAAGCGTTCGCGGCCTGCATCCGCGAAATCCGCGGACGTGTGCCCGGCGCGTCGGTCGAGGTGCTGATCCCCGACTTCAAGGGCGCCGAGCGCGCCCTGCGGATCGTGCTCGACGCGCGCCCCGACATCCTCAATCACAACCTCGAAACGGCCGAACGGCTGTACCGCCTGGCGCGGCCGGGGGGACGGTACGATCGCGCGCTGCGGCTGCTGGCTGACGCGCGGCGCATCGCGCCGGGTGCGGTCACCAAGTCGGGGCTGATCCTCGGCATGGGTGAGGAGTGGGACGAGGTGGTGACCTGCCTGCGCGATCTCCGGCGGAGCGACGTCAACATCCTCACGCTGGGGCAGTATCTGCGACCATCCGATGCCCACCTGCCGGTCGCGCGGTTCTACTCGCCCGACGAGTTCGCCGAGCTGGGGGAGATCGGCCGCGCTCTGGGGTTCGCCCACGTGCAGGCGAGCCCGCTCACCCGCTCGTCCTACCACGCGTGGGACCAGGCCGACCGCGCCCGCGCCGCGATGGCGGAGGCCGGCTGATGCCGGGCCACGCCGCCACGCGCCGCACCCGCGCCCGCCCCAAGCCGTTCGACCCCGCCCTCGCCGAGCGCTACCGGGCGTGGCTCCGGCAGATGCTCCTCATCCGCCGCTTCGAGGAAAAGGCGGGCGAGGCGTACAGCCTCGGCAAGATCGGCGGGTTCTGTCACCTGTACATCGGGCAGGAAGCGGTGGCGGTCGGGAGCATCGCGGCGCTCCGTGCCGACGACTACATCACCTGCTCCTACCGCGAGCATGGGCACGCCCTCGCCCGCGGCATCCCGGCCCGGGTGGTGATGGCGGAGCTCTTCGGCAAGGCGGCGGGCTGCTCCGGCGGCAAGGGCGGCTCCATGCACCTGTTCGACGCCTCCCTCGGCTTCCTCGGGGGCCATGCGATCGTGGGCGGGCACATCCCCCTCGCGACCGGCATGGCGTTCGCCGCCAAGTACCGCAGCACCGACCAGGTGGCGGTGTGCTATTTCGGCGAGGCCGCGGTGAACAACGGCGCGTTCCACGAGGCGCTGAACATGGCGGCGCTCTGGAAGCTGCCCTGCATCTACCTCTGCGAGAACAACCGGTACGGCATGGGCACCGCGCTCGAGCGCGCGAGCGCCATCTACGACATCTCCGAGCGCGCCTCGTCGTACGACATGATCAACGAGGTCGTAGACGGCCAGGACGTGCTCACCATGAAGAGCGCGATGGAGCGGGCGGTGGAGCGCGCGCGGACGACGAAGGCACCGACGCTGCTGGAGGTGCGCACCTACCGTTTCATGGGCCACTCCATGTCCGACCCGATCCACGGACATTACCGCACCCGCGAGGAGGTGGAGGAGCATCGCAAGCGCGACCCGATCGCCCTCTGGTCCCACAAGCTGATGGCCGAAGGGGTCATGGACGAGCCCGCCATCCGCGCGCTCGACGCAGAGGTCGTGGCCGAGGTGGCCGATGCCTACGAGTTCGCGGAGGCCGCGCCGGATCCCGAGCCGCAGGAGCTGTGGACGGATGTGTACGCCCCGGAAAGTGAGCGGTGACCCTGCCGACCCTCACGTACCGCGACGCCCTGAACCAGGCGCTCCGCGAGGAGATGCGGCGCGACGACCGGGTCTTTCTCATGGGCGAAGAGGTCGGGGTCTATCAGGGCGCCTACAAGGTGAGCCGCGGGCTGCTGGAGGAGTTCGGTTCCCTGCGGGTGGTGGACACGCCCATCACCGAGCTGGGCTTCGCGGGGCTCGGCGTCGGCGCGGCCATGGTCGGCCTGCGGCCGGTCATCGAGTTCATGACCTGGAACTTCGCGCTGCTTGCGATCGACCAGATCGTGAACAGCGCCGCCAAGATGCGCTACATGTCGGGGGGACAGGTCGGTGTGCCGATCGTGTTCCGCGGGCCGGGCGGCGCCGCGCTCCAGCTCGCGGCGCAGCACTCGCAGGCGTTCGAGAGCTGGTACGCACACGTCCCGGGGCTGAAGGTGGTCGCTCCCGCCACGCCCGCCGACGCCAAGGGGCTGCTCAAGAGCGCCATCCGGGACGACGATCCGGTCGTGTTCCTCGAAGGCGAGATGCTGTACAACACGAAGGGCGAAGTCCCCGAAGGGGAGCACACGATCCCGCTCGGCGCCGCCGAGGTGAAGCGCCCCGGGAACGACGTGACAATCGTATGTCACTCCAAGACGGTCGGCGTCGCGCTCAAGGCCGCGGAGCAGCTCGCGGCCGAGGACGTGGACGCCGAAGTCGTGGACCTGCGCACCATCCGTCCGTTGGACGAGGCCGCGGTGCTCGCGTCGGTGAGCAGGACCCACCGGTGTGTCGTCCTCGAGGAAGGCTGGCACTTCGCGGGCGTGGGCGCGCAGGTCGTGGACGTGATCCAGCGCGACGCCTTCGACGAGCTGGACGCCCCCGTGCTCCGGGTGACCGGGGCCGACGTGCCGATGCCGTACAGCAAGCGGCTGGAGCGGGCGGCCAAGGTAGACGCCGACAAGGTTGTGGCGGCGGTGAGAAAGACCCTGTATAGCCCATAGCCCTATGCCAACCAAAGTCGTCATGGAGGCGCTTTCCCCGACGATGGAGGAAGGCCGCCTCGTCGAATGGAAGAAGCAGGAGGGCGAGGCGGTCGCCGTGGGCGACGTGCTCGCCGAGGTCGAGACTGACAAGGCGGTGATGGAGCTGGTCGCGCGGGTGGGCGGCACGCTGCTCCGCCAGTCCGTGCCGGCCGGAACGACCGTGCCGGTGAGTGGCGAGGTGGCGGTGATCGGGGAGCCGGGAGAGGCGGTGGGACCGCCGACGACGGAAAGCGGCCGCGAGCCGGCCGAGCGGGGCGCGGCGCGGCGGCCGGCGCCTCCGGCGGCCCCGCCCCCGGCAGCCGCCGGCGACGGCGGCCGAGCGAAGGCCTCTCCTCTGGCCCGCAAGATCGCAGCGGAGCGCGGCATCGACCTGCGCACCGTGCAGGGCTCCGGCCCCGACGGGCGGGTCGTCGCGCGGGACCTCGAGGGTGCGAGGGCGGCCGGCCCGAGCGTGGCGGGCGCCGCCGCCCCGACCGTCCGACCGTCCGCCCGTCCGGCCGTCGGGGGCTACACCGATGTCCCGCTCACCCAGATCCGAAAGACGATCGCGCGGCGGCTCACGCAGTCGATCGGCCCGATCCCCACGTTCTACCTGACGACCGAGGTGGACATGGAGCGGGTCTT
>DASUAH010000086.1:0-23970 GCA_035763885.1 Gemmatimonadales bacterium | reverse complement strand
GGGCAACTTCTTCTAGCAGGGTGCACCCTAGCGATCGGAGTCGAGCATGAAGCCTGTCGTCTTGCGTTCCCGGGCCGGACTCGCCGTGGCGCTCGCCCTGGCCGCGGCGCCCGCGGTGGCGCAGCAGCGTCCCGCCGGGCGGACACCGCCGCCCGCCGCGGCCGCTGCGGACCAGCCGGGCCCGACCAAGATCGGGTTCGTCAACATCCAGGCGATCCTGAAGCAGACGCCGGGCTACGCCAAGGCCGAGTCCACCTTCGCCAAGGAGCTGGACGGCTACCGGACCGAGGTGCAGAAGCTGCAGGCGAGCCTCGACTCGGCGGCACAGGACTTCGAGCAGCAGTCGGTGGCGCTCAGTCCGACCTCTCGGCAGACCAAGCGGAAGGAGCTCGAGGCCCAGCAGGAGAAGCTGCAGCAGCGGACCCAGGAGCTGCAGCAGCGGGCGGCGGCGCGGGAGCGCGAGCTGCTCGAGCCGATCCAGCAGCGGATCAACAGCGTGATCGAGGGGATCCGGGCGGCGGGCAGCTATGCGATCATCTTCGACGTGAGCGCGCCCGGCAACGGGATCGTGACGGGCGACAAGTCGCTGGATCTGACGCAGCGGGTGCTCCAGCAGCTGCAGGCGAGCAAGTAGGAGCTGGCTGTCAGCTATCAGCTATGAGCTGACAGCTGATAGTTGATACCTACCACCATGGACATCGAACGCATCCTGCGCGCGCTGCCCCATCGCTATCCCTTCCTTCTCGTCGACCGCATCGTCGAGGTGGAAGGCACCACCCGCGTCGTCGGACTCAAGAACGTCACCATCAACGAACCGTTCTTCCAGGGCCACTTCCCGGGGCACCCCATCATGCCGGGCGTGCTCATCGTGGAAGCGATGGCCCAGGTGGGCGGCTGCCTCATGCTCGGAGCGCTGGAGCGGCCCGAAGCGAAGGTCGTGTACTTCATGGGGCTCGACGGCGTCCGGTTCCGGCGCCCGGTTCGTCCTGGCGACCAGCTGCGGATGGAGGTCACGGTGCTCCAGGTGCGCGGGCCCACCTGCCGCATGAAAGGGGTGGCCAGCGTGGACGGGAAGACCGTCGCCGAAGGCGAGATGCTGGCCCAGATCGTGGATCGGGAGGGGGAGCGTGGCACGGCGGGGTGATACCCACCGCATGCTGCGCTGGCTCTGGACCAGCCGCCGGCTCGAGGCGCGGCTCGCCCGGGCGGTGCTGGTACCGGCGGCGGTGCTTTGGCGTGGGGGCATGGCGGCGCGCGCGATGGCGTACCAGCGGGGGTGGCTGGCGGTGCGCGAGCTGCCGCTGCCCTCGGTCAGCGTCGGGAACCTCACGCTGGGCGGATCGGGCAAGGGCGCGCTGGTCGAATGGATTGCGCGGCACTACGCGGACGGGGGAGCCACGCCGGCGATCCTGGTTCCCGGCGCCCCCGACGAGGTGCGGGTCCACCGCCACGCGGTGCCGGGCGCGATCGTGCTCGGCGACCGGGATCCGGTCGCCGGCGGCGAGCGCGCCCTGGCGCAGGGCGGCACCGTACTGATCCTGGACGATGCGTACCAGCGCCTCGACGTGCAGCGCGATCTCAACCTCGCCGTGCTGAGCGCCGAGACCAGCCGGGCCGTGCGCTGGACCCTGCCCGCCGGTCCCTGGCGCGAGGGGTGGCCGGCGTTGCGGCGCGCGCAGGGGGCCATCGTCACCCGCAAGCGAGCGCCGCTCGAGGCCGCCGAGCAGCTGGCCCGGGACCTCGCGCGGGTGGTGCCCGGGCCGGTGGGGATCGTTCATCTCGGCCTGGAGCACCTCGAAGGGCTGGTGAGCGGCGAGCGGCGCGCCGCGGCCACCTTGTCGGGCAAGCGCGTGGTAGCCGCCTCGGCCGTGGCCGATCCCGACGCGTTCGTGGCCCAGACCAAGGCGACCGGCGCCGCCGTGCAGGTGGCCACCTGGAAGGACCGGCCCGACTTCCGCGACGAGGACGTCGCCTGGCTGGCGCACGCGGCCCGCCGTGCCGACCACGTCGTGATCACCGAGAAGGACGCGGTGAAGCTGCGGGACCGCTGGCCCCACCGGGTGCCCGAGCCGCTGGTGGCGGTGCTCCAGCTCGCCTGGGAGGCGGGCGGGGAGGAGATCGCGGCGGCGCTCGACGCGGTCGTGACCCCCGCCGACCGCTTCTGACCCCGGAGATGCAATGACCACGGCCTTTCCGCACAGCACGCCCCTGATCCGTCCGGACAAGGACCGGTTCCTCGGCGAGGAGAATCCGTTCGAGGCGATGATGTCGCGGTTCGATCATGCCGCGCACCGGCTCAGCCTCGATCCCGGGCTCTACAAGGTGCTGCGCACGCCGGAGAAGCAGATCATCGTCGCCGTCCCCTTCGCGCGCGACAACGGCGACGTCGAGGTCTACACGGGCTACCGGGTGCTGTACAACACATCGCGGGGGCCGGCCAAGGGCGGCATCCGGTTCGACCTGAACGTCACCCTGGACGAAGTGAAGGCGCTCGCGGCCTGGATGACGTGGAAGTGCGCCGTGGTCAACATCCCCTTCGGCGGCGCCAAGGGCGGGGTGGTCTGCGATCCGAGCCAGCTCTCCAACGCGGAGCTCGAGCGGATCACCCGGCGCTACACGTCGGCGATCATCGAGACACTGGGGCCCGACTCGGACGTGCCCGCCCCCGACATGAACACCAACGAGCGCGTGATGGCCTGGATCATGGACACGTACTCCATGCACAAGCGCCACACGGTCACGGCGGTGGTCACGGGGAAGCCGGTGGAGATGGGCGGCTCGCTGGGACGGCGGGAGGCGACCGGCCGCGGCTGCATGTTCGTGACCCGCGAGGCGCTCAAACGCCTCCGGATGCCTGTGGAGGGCGCCCGGGTCGTAGTGCAGGGGTTCGGCAACGTGGGCTCGATCGCCGCGCAGCTCATGGAAGAGCAGGGCATGAGGATCGTCGCGGTGAGCGACAAGTCCGGCGGCGTCTACAACGAGAAGGGTCTCAAGGTTCCCGACCTCGTCCAGCACGTCCGGCACCACCGTTTCCTGAGCGAGTACAAGGACGGCCAGCACCTCGACAACGAGGAGCTGCTCACGCTCGACTGCGACGTGCTGGTGCCGGCGGCGCTGGAGAACGTGATCACGAGCCAGAACGCGGGCCAGATCAAGGCCCGCATCATCTGCGAGGGCGCGAACGGTCCCACGACGGCCGGGGCCGACCGCATCCTCGAGGAAAACGGCGTGTTCGTCATTCCGGACATCCTGGCGAACGCCGGCGGCGTGACGGTCAGCTACTTCGAGTGGGTGCAGGACCGGGGCGGGTACTTCTGGGACGAGGACACCGTGAATCTGCGGCTCGAGCGCATCATGGTGCGCTCGTTCGAGGAGGTCGCGTCGATGGCCGGCCGGTTCGGCATCAACCTGCGGATCGGGGCGTACATGCTCGCCATCGAGCGGGTGGCGGCGGTGCACCGGCTGCGTGGGATGTACGCCTGAGCCGCGAGCGGTGAGCGGGAGTGGCGCTTACCGTTCACCCCATGCACATCGTGGTGCTGGCGGTCGGCCGACTCCGGCCGTACTACCGCGACGCGGCCAACGACTACCTCCGCCGGCTGCGCCGCTATGCGACCGTCGAGGAACGCGAGGTGAGGGAGCCGCGGGCCCCGGGCGCGGACGTCGCCCGGGCCCGCGAGGCCGCGGCCCTGCGCGAGCGCATGCCGCCGGGCGGCACGGTCGTCGCCTTGGCGCGACAGGGCACGCGCTGGTCGAGCGAGGCGCTCGCCCGGCGCGTCGCGGGCTGGCAGGAGCGGGCGCGACCGCTCGTGCTCGTCCTGGGAGGCTCCCACGGCCTCGCGCCCGACTTGCTCGCCGGCGCCGACGAGCGGTGGAGCCTCGGACCCCTCACGCTGCCCCATGAGCTCGCACGGGTGATCGCGCTGGAACAGGTCTATCGGGCGTTTACCATTCTGCGGGGAGAGCCGTATCACAAGGGACGGTGACCGGCGACAGGCGAGCGGACTGTGCACCGGGCACCGCTGCACAATGCCCGAATGGTTCGAGGAGTGGTTCGGTGACGACTATCTCCACCTCTATCCGCACCGCGACGATGCCGACGCGGAGCGCGCCATCGCGCTCGTCCGCCGCGCGGTGCCGCTCCGGCCGGGGTGGCGAGTGCTCGACCTGGGCTGCGGGGCGGGGCGTCACCTGCGCGCGCTTGAGGCGGCGGGCGCGCGTCCGGTGGGCCTCGATCTGTCGGCCACGCTCCTCCGCCGCGCCCGCGCCGTCACCCGCGCGCCGCTCCTGCGCGCCGACCTGCGCCGGCTGCCCATCCGCCCGGGATCCATCGATCTGGCGGTGAATCTCTTCACCAGCTTCGGCTACTTCGAGGGAGACGACGAGCACGCCGCGGCGCTCGCCGGCGTCAGCGCGACGCTGCGCCCGGGGGGATGGTTCGTGCTGGATTTCCTCAACGCGGATACCGTGCGGGCCGCGCTCGGCGCCGGGAGCCCGTCCCCCGCGCTCGAGGTGACCCGGCGGCTCTCGGCCGACGGGCGGTCGGTGCTCAAGCGGATTTGTCTGCCGGGCGGGCGCACGGTGGAAGAACGGGTGCGCCTCTTCGGCCCCCGCGACCTGGCGCGCATGTTCGCCGCCGCCGGCCTTCGGGTGGAGGCCCGCCACGGCGATTACGACGGCAGCCCGCTCGCCCCGGGCTCGCCGCGCGCCATCCTCGTGGGGCGCGTGGCGTGACCCTGCGCTTCGTCACCACCCCGCTCCAGGCGCCGATCGCGGCGCCGGCGCAGCGGGCCGGCGGGGTCGACCCCGCCTTGCTGCCGGCATTCGGTACGGCGCCCGGGCATGAGGCGCTGCTCCAACGCCTGCGCGACCCCCGCGTGCTGTTCGTCACCACCGGCCAGCAGCCGGCCCTGTTCACCGGCCCCATCTACACCATTCACAAGGCGCTCTCGGCCGCCGCCCTCGCCCGGCTGCTGGAAGACCGGTGGGATCGGCCGGTCGTGCCCGTGTTCTGGGTCGCGGGCGACGATCACGACTTCGCGGAGGCGAATCACGCAGCCTGGATCGGCCAGGACGGCAGCGTCGTCGCCGCCAGCCTGCCACCGCGCCCCGCGGAGGCTCCGCTCACGCCGATGTACAGGGAGCCGCTCGGGCCGGCCGTGGCGGAGGCGCTGGCCGCGATCTCGGCCGAGCTGCCGCCGTCCGAGTTCCGCGAGGAAACGCTCGCCTGGCTCGGACGCCACTTCCAGCCAGCGGCCACCGTCGCCACGAGCTACCGCGACGCCCTCGCCGAGCTGCTCGCGCCCCACGGGGTCGTCATGTTCGAGAGTACCCACCCCGCGACGAAACGCGCCGCGGCGCCGCTGCTGCTCCGCGCCCTCGAGGCTTCGGCCGAGCTGGAGGACGCTCTCGCCGCCCGGGCGGAGGGCCTCGCGACCGCCGGCACCGATTCGGGCATGACGCTCGGTGTGGGGGCGACACTCGTCATGCTCGACTGCCGGCTGGGGCGGGACCGCCTGATGCGCCAGGCAGACGGCTTCGCGACCCGCCGCGGCAAGGCTCCCTGGCGGCTGGACGAGCTGGCGGCGCTCGCCGGGAAAGAGCCGGAGCGGTTCTCGCCGAACGTGCTGCTCCGCCCCGTGGTGGAGAGCGCGCTGCTGCCGACGGTGGCGTATCTCGGAGGGCCGGGAGAGCTCCGCTATCTCGCCCTTACGCCGCCGATCTACCGCCGGCTGGGAGTCGCGCCGCAGGAGCCGCTCCCGCGGTGGTCCGGGGTGCTGGTGGAGCCCAGGGTGACCCGGGTGCTGGAGAAGTTCGGGATCACGCTGGAGGAGCTGATGGAGCCCCCCGGCCCGCTCGAAGCCAGGCTGGTTCGGTCGCACCTGCCGGGAGACGCGCTGTCCGCGCTCGAGACCCTCCGCGCCGCCATTGAGGCCGGGTACGAGACGATCGGCCGCGCCGCCGCCGACATCGACCCCACGCTGGCCAAGCCGGTGCAAGGGGCCCGCCACCAGGCCCTTGCCGGCAGCCACGATGTCGAGCGGAAGCTGGTCCAGCACCTCAAGAAGCGGGAGGAAACCGAGCTGGGCCAGATCGCGCGCGCCCGCGCCGCCGTGTGGCCGCTGGGCAAGCCGCAGGAGCGGGTGCTGACGCTGGCGCCGTTTCTGGCCCGTTACGGACCGGCGCTTCTTGGCGAGCTGCTCGGCGCGATCCGGTCCTGGTACGAGGAGGCCCTTGAGGGGGCTCCGGCGCCCGCGTAGACTCGACCCATGTGGCTGATCGCGATCATCCTGCTGGTGGCGCTGCTCATCCCGATCATCGCGATCGTGACGGATTCGCCCATCGGCCGAGCGGTGGCCCGCAGGCTGGAGGGTCCGGAGCAGACCCCGGCGGAGCTGGCCACGCTGGCGAAGAAGATCGAGCTGCTGGAGGCCGAGCTCGACGACCTCACCCGCAGCGTCCGCAACCTCGAAGAGGAGAACCAGTTCCTGCAGCGACTGCTGGCCGAGCCGCCGCAGCGCACCACCCTCCCACCCGCTCCCAACCCCTGACGCCCCGGTCCGCGCGGCCCGCCCGTCCTGCGGCGCTGGTCGCCGCAGGAATCCTGCTGAGCCGCATCGTCGGCCTCGTCCGCACGCGCGTGCTGGCCCACTATCTCGCCACATCGGACGCAGCGGATGCCTTCGCGGCAGCATTCCGGATCCCGAACTTCCTGCAGAACCTGTTCGGCGAGGGATCGCTCTCAGCGTCCTTCATTCCCGTGTACGCCGGCCTCCTCGCCCGCGGCGACCGAAAGGAGGCCGATCGGGTCGCGGGCGCGGTTGGCGCCGTGCTCGCCCTGCTGGTGTCGGTGCTGGTGCTGACCGGCGTGCTGCTCGCGCCGATCCTGGTGGACCTGCTCACGCCGGGGTTCGAGAACGAGAAGCGCGAGCTGGCGATCCGCCTGGTGCGGATTCTCTACCCGGGCGCCGGTCTCCTCGTGCTTTCGGCGTGGTGTCTCGGGATCCTGAACAGTCACGGCCGGTTCTTCCTGTCGTACGCGGCGCCCGTCATCTGGAACGCCGCGATCATCATCGCGCTGGTGGGCGCGCGCGACGGCACGAGCATGTTCCGCCTCGCGGAGATCGCCGCATGGGGATCAGTGGTGGGCAGCGGCCTCCAGTTCGCGGTCCAGCTGCCGGCGGTCATGCTGGTCGCCGGGAGGCTCCGCCCCCGGCTGGCCGCCGCGTCGGCGCACGTCCGCGACGTCGCCCGCAACTTCGTCCCGGCGCTGGTGGCGCGCGGGGTCGTGCAGGTCAGCGCCTACGTCGATGCCCTGCTGGCAAGCCTGCTGCCTACCGGCGCGCTCGCCGCCCTGGCGTACGCCCAGATTCTCTACACCCTTCCGGTGAGCCTGTTCGGCATGTCGGTGTCGGCGGCGGAGCTGCCGGCGATGTCGGGCGCGACCGGCGACCTGGCGGCAATCGCCGCGCAGCTCCGGCGCCGACTCGACGGCGGCCTGCGCGAGATCGCGTTTCACGTGGTACCGTCCGCCGTCGCCTTCGCCGCGTTGGGCCAGGTGCTGACGGCGGCGGTCTTCCAGTCCGGTCAGTTCACCCGGGACGACAGCTACTACGTCTGGGGCATCCTCGCCGGCTCGGCGGTCGGGCTGCTCGCCAGCACGATGGGGCGGCTCTACGCGTCGGCGTTCTACGCGCTGCGCGACACCCGGACGCCGCTTCGTTTCGCCGTCTTCCGGGTGGGCCTGACCGTCGTCCTCGGCTATGTCGCGGCGCTTCCGCTGCCGCCCGCGCTCGGCATCGCCCAGCGCTGGGGAGCGGCGGGTCTCACGCTCTCAGCGGGCATCGCCGGGTGGATCGAGTACCACCTGCTGAAGCGTACGCTCGAGGCGCGGATCGGGCCCACCGGCTTCGACCGCGGCTACGGCCTTCGCATCTGGTGCGCCGCGCTCGCAGCGGCGGCCGCGGGAGGGGCGGCCGCAGTCCTGCTGCCGTTCCGACACCCGGTGAGCCTGGCAGCGGTCGTGGTCCTCATCTACGGCGCCGTCTACTATGGCGTGGGGGCGGTTCTCGGCGTGGAGCAGGCCCGGCGCGTGGTAAGGAGACTCGGCGGCTGAGACCCGACCCGCCGGCCGCGATCCGCGTCCGCGGCGGTGTAGCTTTCAGACGACGATGACCGCGCCACCGCTGAGCGACGCGCTCGCACGCAAGCTCGACACGCTGCCGGACGGCCCGGGCGTCTACCTCTGGAAGGACGCCCGCGGAGAGGTGCTGTACGTCGGCAAGGCGAAGCGCCTGCGGTCCCGCGTGCGCAGCTACTTCGCCGACGACTTCTCCGGGAGCCCCAAGCAGAGCGTGCTCCAGCGGCTCATCGCCGACGTGGACACGATCGTGGTCGGCAGCGAGGCCGAGTCCCTCCTCCTCGAGAACAACCTCATCAAGGAGTACCGCCCGCGCTTCAACGTCCGGCTCAAGGACGACAAGAGCTATCCCTCGATCGCGGTGACCGCCGAGCCGTTCCCGCGGGTGCTGGTGACGCGCCGGCGCGACCTGCCCGGCGCGCGGTATTTCGGGCCGTACACCGACGTGTCACAGCTTCGAAGGACGCTCGCGATCATCCGCCGCCTGTACACGGTGCGCAGCTGCGCGGACGACCTTCCGCGGGAGCGCCGCGACCGTCCCTGTCTCGACTACCACATCGGGCGGTGCAGGGCGCCGTGCGTCGGCTGGCAGTCCGAAGCAGACTACCGCGCCATGGTGAACGACGTGCTGGCGTTCCTCGAGGGGCGCACCCGGGACGTGCGGCAGAAGGTGCGCGAGGCGATGCTCGAGGCCAGCGAGCAGGAGGACTACGAGCGCGCAGGCCGGCTGCGCGACGCGCTCCGGTGGCTCGAGCGGCTGGAGGCGCCGTCCAGGGTGGAGATCATGGGCACGGGCGACGCCGACGCGGTCGGATACGCCCGCGACGGCGACGACGCCGTCGGCGTGCTGCTGCGGGTCCGCGAGGGACGCGTCGTGGCCCGGGATCATCGGTTCCTCGAGGGGGTGGAGGAGGAGACCGACGAGGCGATCCTCAGCGCGTTTCTGGTCCGGTACTACGTTCCGGCGGAAGACCGGGCGCGCCGAGTGGTCCTGCCGTTTCCGCCCGCTGATCTGGACGCGCTGCATGAGATCCTGCCCGGCACGGCGTGGACCGTGCCGCTGCGAGGCACGGCCGCCCGGTGGCGGGACCTCGCCGACCAGAACGCGCGGCACCTGCTGGAGAGCCTGCGGATCGAGTCATTCGAGACCGAGGAGCGCGCGGAGGACCCGGTCTACGCGCTCGGCCGCGACCTGGGGCTGAGCGCGGTGCCGCGGAGCCTGGTCTGCGTAGACATCTCCCACAGCCAGGGGCGGGACATCGTCGGTTCGCTCGTCTGGTTCGACGGCGGCCGGCCCAAGAAGAGCGAGTACCGCAAGTTCAAGCTCAAGGGTCTCGCCCAGCAGGACGACTTCGCGGCGATTCACGAGGTCGTGACCCGTTACTTCACCCGGCGGCGCGACGAGCAGCTCGCGATCCCCGATCTCCTGGTGGTCGACGGCGGCAAGGGGCAGCTGGCCGCCGCGGTCGACGCGGCGCGCACCCTCGGCATCGACAAGCTGCCGATCGTGAGCCTGGCGAAGAAGGAGGAGGAGGTGTTCCTGCCGGGCCGTGCCGACAGCCTGCGGCTGCCGCGGCGCAGCCCGTCGCTGCGCCTCCTGCAGCGAGCCCGCGACGAAGCGCACCGGTTCGGGCTCGCGTACAACCGGCAGCGCCGCACCCGGCGGACCATCACTTCCGAGCTCCTCAACGTGCCCGGGGTCGGACCGCGGCGCCGCCGGCTGCTGCTCGAGCGGTTCGGCAGCCTCGCGGGCGTGAAGACGGCCACTGCCGCCGAGCTGGGCTCCGTCCCGGGCATCTCGACCGCGCTGGCCGAGCGGATTCTCGAGCACCTCAATCGGGACTAGGGTGGACTGGCTCCTCTGCTGCTCGGGCTGTTCCGCCACGCGAGCGCCGGACGGACTTCCCTCCGTATGCGGCGCCTGCGGGCAGCCGTGGCTGGTGTCGTATCCGGCGCGCGCCCTCGCCCGGGCCGACCGCGGCGGCCTGGATACCCATTACGGGACGCTCCGTTTCCGGAGGTTCCTCCCGCTCGGGCCGGACGAGCAGCCGGTCTCGCTCGGCGAGGGCGGGACGCCGCTCCTGCGCCTCGCGCGCACCGGCCGCGGGCTCGGCCTGGAGCGGCTCTGGCTCAAGGACGAAGCGGCGAATCCGACGGGCTCGTTCAAGGCCCGCGGCCTCATGATGGCGGTGACCCGCGCGGTTGCCGCGGGCGCGGAGTCGTTCGTGCTGCCGACCGCGGGCAACGCCGGCGTCGCCGCCTCCGCGTACGGCGCTCGTGCCGGGCGCCGGGTGAAGGTCTTCGCGCCCGCCGCCACCCCCAAGGTCATCGTGGCGCAGATGCGCGGCTATGGCGCTGATCTCGAGCTGATCGACGGCCACATCGGCGACTGCGGGCGGCTCGCGATCGCGCACGCCGAGCGGACCGGAGCCACCCTGCTCGCCACCCTGCGGGAGCCCTACCGCATAGAGGGCAAGAAGACGCTCGGCTACGAGATCGCCGAGCAGCTGGGCTGGACGCTGCCCGACGCTGTGGTGTACCCCGCCGGCGGCGGCACGGGCCTCATCGCCATGTGGATCGCGTTCAGGGAGCTGCTGGAGGCCGGCTGGGTCGCGGGCCGTGCACCGCGGCTCTACGCCGTACAGTCCGCCGGCTGCGCGCCGGTCGTCCGCGCCGTCCAGAGCGGAATGGATCGCTGCGAGCCCTGGCCGGATCCCTGGACGATCGCGAGCGGGTTGCGGGTGCCGAGCCCGCTGGGCGGCGCCCTCATGCTGCGGGCGATCCGCGATACGGGCGGCGGGGCGGTGGCCGTGAGCGACGCGGCCCTGGCCGAGCAGGCGCGCGCCGCCGCGGGGCGGGAGGGGGTGGACTTCTGCCCCGAAGGAGGGGCGACGCTCGCCGGCGCGGCCGAGTTGCGCGCGCGCGGTGACGTCCGGCCGGACGAACAGGTGGTGGTGCTCAATACGGGCGCGGGGTGGCTCTACCGCTGAGTCAGGGGCACTGTCACCGGTCCGGTTCGCGACCGCCCGGCCTCCGGCGCGGGCTCCACGTCGGGGGGCAGCGCTGGCGACTGTCAGCGGTCAGCCGATAGCGGCCGGTATATATTCTGTGCTATGGCCGGGCCCCGGTTCGCCATCCTCGACCCAGCCGCTGGGATCAGCGGAGACATGCTCCTGGGCGCGCTCGTCGGCGCCGGGGCGCCGGTGGAGTGGCTCCGGGGCGTGCCGGCGCGGCTGGGTTTTCCGGACGCGACGGTCGAAATCGAGCCGGTCGACCGGTGCGGCATCCGGGCCGTCAAGGTGAACGTCCGACTTCCGGGAGGGGAGATGGAGCTCCCCTCCGAGGCTCAGCCGCCCACGCATTCCCGTTCGCAGGTCCACTCCCACAGCCATATCGAGCATGAGCACCCTCACCACGGGTCGCACCGCCACGTGGGCGAGCTGATCGGGATCGTGGAGCGGGCGCCGCTCAGCGAATGGGTGAGGCAGCGCGCGGTGCGGGCCTTCCGGCTGCTTGGCGAAGCCGAGGGGCGCGTGCACGGCATGGCGCCGGAGGACGTCCATCTTCACGAGGTCGGCGCCCTGGACGCGCTGGTGGACATCGTCGCCGGGATCGAGGGGTTCGAGCAGCTCGGCATTCGCGAGGTGTACCATCGACCCGTCGCGGCGGGCAGCGGATGGGTGCGGGCGACCCACGGCATGCTCCCGGTGCCGGCCCCCGCCACTGCGGTGCTGCTCGAGGGCTTGGAGCTCGCGCCGAACGGACCCGTGGTCGGCGAAGCGACCACGCCGACCGGGGCCGCGCTTCTCCGGGTGCTTTCATCGGGCGCCCCGCCGACCCGCTGGCGTGCGGTCAGTGCGGGCAACTGGGGCGCGGGCGGGCGCGACCCGCACGAGTACCCGAACGCGCTGCGGCTGGTGGTGGCCGAGCACGCGCAGGAGGCGGGGGAGGTCAGCATCCTGTCAACTGATCTGGACGACCTGAGCCCCGAATACCTCGATCCGCTGCGCGAGGCGCTCGTCGCAGCGGGGGCGCTGGATGTCCAGATCTGGCCGACGCAGATGAAGAAGGGGCGCACGGGGTTCCGCGTCGAGGCGGTGGGCGCGCCGGCCGATGCCGACCGTATCACCGAAGCGTTCTTCCGCCACAGTACGACGGCCGGGGTCCGTCGCGTCGTGGCCGAGCGCACCACGCTGCCCCGGCGCGAGCTGCGCCTCGAAGCAGCCGGGGGCAGCGTGCGCGTGAAGGTGCTCGATGGGCCCGGCGGTCCGCGGGCGAAGCCGGAGTACGACGACGTGGCGGATGCGGCCCGGCGCTCGGGACGTCCCGCCCATGAGCTGGCAAGGGACTTGCAAACCCGGGCCCTCGATCTCGTCGCGGCCGATGGGCCGCGTGATCCCACGTTGAAGGAGTCCTGACGAGTGACACGAATCACAACGCTGATGCTGGCGGCGGCGGCGGTCGCGCTGGCTCCGCTCGCGCCGCTGGCGGCGCAGGGCAACGACCGCGTCGTGAAGGAGATGGCGAAGCACAACCGGTTCCTGCCCCCCGCCTGCAGCGCGGCGATCGGCGACTCGAAGGCCAACGATGCCGCCAAGGCGCTGAAGAACGCCCTCGAGGAGACCGATCCCGCGAAGCGTGCCGGCGACCTCGCTCAGGCCCGGAAAAAGGCCACCGAGGCCGTCACCCGAGGGACCGGCGCGGCCGGGTGGATCTATCTGGGTCGGACGTACCTCTACGAGGGCGACCTCGTGGGTGCCGACTCCGCGTTCGCGCGGGGGGAGAAGATGGCAGCCGACTGCAGGGAGGACATGGGCCGCTTCCGTGAAGCCGCGTGGGTGCCGCTGGTGAACGCGGGCATCGATTTCGCCGGCGCCAACAAGACCGACTCGGCGCTGGCACTGTTCCGCCAGGCCAACCAGATCTACCGCGACAAGCCGAACGCCTTTGCCGGCCTGGGCACGATCTACGCGAACATGGGCCAGAACGACAGCGCGATCGTGTACCTCAAGCGGGCGGCCGAGGTCGCCACGGCCGCCGAGCTCGACGAGGACCGGAACGTCGCCACCTACAACCTCGGCCTGGTGCAGACGCGCGCGAAGCTGTACGACGACGCCGTCAAGACCCTGGAGCAGTACCGCGCGTGGGCGCCCGGTGATCAACAGGGGGCCAGGGCGCTCGCGCTGGCGTACCGCGGCGCGGGGCAGGGCGACAAGGCCGCCGCGATCGAGACCGCGGCCGGTCTTCCGCCGAGCGAGGTCCCCGGCGGCGGGGCGAACGAGCTGTTCAGCCAGGGCGTGGCGGCGTTCGATGCCGGCAGGTTCGCGGAGGCCGGCGACCTCTTCGGCCGGGTGCACGCGCAGCAGCCCTACAACCACGATGCGCTGGTGAACCAGGCGACCGCGTACTACAAGGCCAAGGACGGGGCCAAGGTCGTGGAGGCTGCGGGCAAGCTGGTCGAGCTCGAGCCCATGAACGACATCGGGCTCCAGCTCCTGGTCGAGGGGTACAGGACGACCAAGCAGTCCGACAAGCAGATCGAGGCCGCCGGCCGCCGGCTCTCCATGCCGGTGAAGCTCGACCCCAAGGGCGTCAAGCTGAGCCCCACGGACGTCGAGCTCACGCTGACGGCGACCGGGCGCGACGCCAAGGATGCCCGGGGCGTGGCGGTGAAGCCCGCGCCGGTCAACCTCACCTTCGAGCTGCTCGGCGCAGACGGGGCCGTGCTCGCCACCCAGAACGCGACCGTTCCGGTGCTGCAGACCGGGGCCACTCACGAGCTCAAGGTGGCGGCGCAGGCCAACGGCATCACCGGCTGGCGGTACAAGGCCCGCTAGAGGAGGTCACATGTCCGGAGTGGAGACGGAATCGCCGGGTGGTCCGGGTCTCACGACGACCAAGGCGCCGTTCATCGAGCAGGCCCAGCGTAACGGGCAGCTCTACATCCACCAGCCGTATGAGCTTTACAGCGAGGCCAACCACGAGGCGTGGCGCCGGCTGTACCACCGGATGCTGCCGCGCTGGCATCAGTACGCGAACCCGCAATTCCTGAAGGGGATCGACAATCTCTGCCTGGACCCCGACCGGGTACCGAGGCTCGACGACGTCAACCGATTTCTGGGCCCGCTCACCGGCTTTTCCGCCAAGGCGGTGAGCGGGTACATCCCTTCCTTCCTGTTCTTCGACTGTCTTCGCGAGCGCGCGTTTCCGACCACGATCACCATCCGCGACGGCCGCACCCTCGATTACCTGCCCGAGCCCGACATCTTTCACGACATCGCGGGCCACGTGCCGATGCACACCGACCGGGCGTTCGCGGACACCCTGGTGCGCTTCGGCGATTGCGCGCACACCGCCGCGCAGCTCACCAGCCGGATAGCCGACGCCGACGAGCGGATCCGCCGCGCCACGAGCATCATCAAGGCGATGGCGCGGTTCTTCTGGTTCACGGTCGAGTTCGGGCTGATGCGCAGCGACGACGGGCTCAAGGCGTACGGGAGCGGTCTGCTGAGCTCGTACGGAGAGCTGGCGTACTCCATCGACTCGTCCGATGCGCAGCGCTATCCCATTCAGCTCGAGTGGGTGATCAATCAATACTTCGAGATCCACCATTACCAGCCGCTTTACTTCATCGTGGACTCGTTCGACCACCTGTACGACCTCGTCGGGCAATTGGAGCGCTGGATGAAGGCCGGACGACTCGACAACGTGGCGCCCGGCGAGCCGCTGATCAGCGAGCCCGACCTGAAGAGCTTTCTGGAGGCGACGACCGGCGCGGGGTGAGCCGGGAGAGGTCGGTCTTGAAGTGCCGTCCGGGCGCGGGCATATTTCGGGACCGCGCGGGAGTAGCTCAGTTGGTAGAGCGTCAGCTTCCCAAGCTGAATGTCGCGGGTTCGAGCCCCGTCTCCCGCTCTCACTTGTAGGACAATGACCAGGCCACCTGACCGGTGGCCTCTTTTTGTGCCTGGTCGGCCTCCGTCTTGAGCGGGCGCGGCCATTCGTTGAGTCGAGCCAGGGGCCCTGAGCTTGAGTTGGTGCACTTGGAGCGACGTGACCCTCGATCGCTCCCGGGCTCGCGCCCGGCGGTCTTCGATGGCGCGCGGATTCCGCTACAACACGCTGCCCGTGACGGTACCTAGCTGTCGTTTCTAAGGAGGTTGTTCACTGAGGTGTAACGCTGGAGAGTGGAGGTGCGAGCCAACCACTTCCACGCCAGAGGCCTCAGTGAACACCCATCAAAATGCCCGGTTGACCGTCTGGGGGCGAGCCGAAGCGGTCCGGCGGCTGCTCCAGGACGGGGAGCCCGTCGCCCTGGTCGCCGCCGCCTTGCACGTCAGCCCGCGCACGCCTACAAGTGGCGCCACCGGTTTCTCACCGAGGGGCCGGCCGGGCTCCTCGATCGCTCCTCCCGGCCGCACTGCTCTCCACGCCGCACCGCCAGCCGGGTGGTCCAGCGGATGATTCAGCTGCGCACCACCCGGCGCCTCACTGGCCCAGAGATCGCTGCGACCCTCCGGCTGCCCGTGGCGACCGTCGGGCGGTGGCTCCGGCGCCAAGGGCTCGGGCGTCTGAAGCAGCCCGGCAGCGACCAGCCCCGCCCACGCTACCAGCGGGAGCGGCCCGGTGAGCTCCTCCATGTGGATCTCAAGCCGCTCCCCCGCTTTGTCACCATCGGTCACCGCATTCACGGGGATCACTCGAAAGTGGGCCGCCGGCGCGGCCTGGGGGTGGATTACCTGCATGTGGCCGTGGACGACGCCACCCGGCTGGCCCACGCCGAGGTCCTGCCGGCTCAGGACGGCCCCGCCTGTGCCGCCTTCCTCACCCGCACCCTCAGCTGGTGTGCCGGCCTCGGGATCACGATCGAGCGGGTGATGACCGACAATGCCTTCGCCTACACCGGCCGAGCCGTGGGAGCGGTGCTGGCCACGGCGGCCGTCCGGCATCTGCGCACCCGCCCCTACTCCCCGCAGACCAACGGCAAGGCCGAGCGCTTCATCCAGACCTGCCTGCGCGGCTGGGCCTACAAGCGGCCCTATCGGACCTCCGCCGCTCGCACGGCCGCCTTCCCGGCTTTTCTGGACTTCTACAACACGGCCCGCGATCATTTCGCGCTCGGGCACGTGCCCCCGCTACTCCACTTCCTCAGCCGCGGCCCATGAACAACGTCATGAGAAACGACACCTAGCCCTGGTACCTCACCCCCACCCGCCACCTCTTTCTCGATAGAGGCCGCCGAGACAGCGGGCGGGGGCCCCGCCACAGATCGGTAAGGCAGTTCTCACCAAGATCTCACTGTCGCTTCAGCCGCTCGGCGCTACCGTCGGCCTGCGCTTCCGGCTGGCCCCCTTAGCAGAGGAGGTCGCGATGCCACCTGTCATCAGCCGTTCGCGCACGCGTCTCACGGCGCTTCTGTTGTTGCTGGCGTACCTCCCCGCGTGCCATTCGTGGCACACCGAGACGGTCACACCACAGGCCGTCATCGAGGCCAAGCATCCGGATCAGATACGGATCGTCCGAGCCGACGGGACGACGCAGGTCTTGCATCAGCCAGCGGTCGTTGCCGACACGCTCCGAGGCACGGCCCGCGAGCCCCCTATTCCGGTGTCAGACGTGCAAGCGGTCCAGACGCGGCATGGGGACACGGGCAAGTCGATCCTGCTCGGGGTTGGGGTTGTGGCGGGGGTCGTGGCGGCGGCAGCAATTGCATGTGCGGCGAGCGACTGCCTTGACTTTGGCCTCGGGTCTTCGAGTCGCGCTGCTGCGACCAGATAGGCACTTGCAGACGGATGCCGCGATCGCGTGAGAGGCCCTCCCATCCGGCAGCCACGGCCGCAACGCCACCCCGAGCCGAGCCCATTCCGGCAGCGGAAAGTCCAACGGCTGGCCGGCATGACGAGTCGCGCGCCCTGCGCGGCGACGGCGCGCGGAAGGGCGGCGACCCGCAGGTCAGGCGCCTGAGAATCTGGTTTCGGTGACATCGCCGAACCTCAGACGACACTTCCACGCAGGGTAGCGAAGTCACAAGCTGCCTTGCATTTAGCACGGAGGTCCCCCATCTTGCCGTCGCCATGATCAGGGTGACCGCCATCGATCCGGATTCCATCGCCGCGGAGCTGGGGCTCCGGCCGGGCACGCAGCTCGTCGCCGTGAACGGGCGGGAGCTCGAGGATTTTCTCGACTGGGAGTTCCTGACGGCCGAGGAAGAGTTCCTGCTCCACGTCCGGCAGCCCGACGGCGAGGAGGTCGAGTACGACATCGAACGCGGGCTGGAGGAGCCGCTTGGAGTAGCGCTGGAGCCGCCCCGGATCCGGCGCTGCGCCAACCGCTGCGACTTCTGCTTCGTCGACGGGCTGCCGGAGGGGCTCCGCGAGGTGCTGTACATCCGGGACGACGACTACCGCCTGTCGTTCCGCTACGGCAACTTCGCCACCCTCACCAACCTCAAGCCACACGACATCGAGCGCATCATCGAGTACCGGTTGTCGCCGCTGTACGTCTCGGTCCACGCGACCGATCCCGTCATCCGGCGATGGCTGCTCCGCAACCCCGCGGCACCCGAGATCATCCCGCAGCTCCGGTTTTTCGCAGAGCACGACATCCGGTTCCATACCCAGATCGTCCTGTCGCCCGGGGTGAACGACGGCGAGGTGCTTCGCCGGTCGCTCGGGGATCTGTACGACTGCGGCCCGGCGGTGCTGAGCTGCTCCGTCGTCCCGGTCGGCCTCACCGAGTTCAGCAAGCACCACCTCGTGCGCGAGCCGACGGCCGAAGAGTGCCGGGCCGCCATCGCCCTGCTGGAGGACTGCGCCCGGGTCGCCTTCCACGAGCGGGCGCACCACTGGGTATTCGGGGCCGACGAGCTGTACCTGCGCGCCGGGCTGGAGCTGCCCCCGGCCGCGGTGTACGACACGTTCGATCAGGTCGAGAACGGCGTCGGATCGGTTCGCTGGCTCCAGCGCCGGATCGCGGAGGAGGTCACCGCGCTCGGCGCCTGGCGCGGCCGGCGCATCGGCGTCGTGACCGGCGCGGCCATGGGCCGGCTCATGCCGCAAGTGCTCGAGCCGCTCGCGCGGGCGACCGGCGCCAGGTTCGAGCTCATCTCGATCGAGAACTCCCTCTTCGGGCCGCGGGTCACCACCGCCGGCCTGCTGCCGGGAGAGGATATCCGGGCCGCGCTCGATGGCCGAACCGGTCTCGACCTCGCGCTCCTGCCCGGCGAGTCGGTGAACGACGACGGCCTGTTCATCGACAGCGTGGACGTCCACGATCTGGCCGGCACGCTGCCGTTCGAGATCCGGCTCTCGAGGGACTTCGCCGACGCGCTGCAGGCGCCCTTCACCCCGTGAGCAAGCCGACCGTGGCGATCGTCGGACGGCCGAACGTCGGCAAGTCCACCCTGTTCAACCGGATCCTGGGTGGCCGGCGGGCGATCGTTTCTGAGCGCGCCGGCACCACCCGCGACCGCCACTTCGGCGACGCGGAGTGGAACCGCCGGCACTTCTGGCTCGTGGACACCGGTGGGTTCGTGCCCGACTCGGGCGAGCCGATGGACACGGCGATCCGCCGGCAGGTGGAGTTGGCGCTCGAGGAATCCGATCTGGTCGTGTTCCTGGTCGACGGCCGGGAGGGGCTCACATCGATGGACCAGGCGATCGCCGAGCGGTTGCGGAAGGCGAACCGGCCAGTGCTGCTGGCGGTGAACAAGCTCGACGACCTCGAGCGCAGCAGCGCGCATCTCGACTTCTACGCGCTCGGGTTCGGCGACCCCCGCGGCGTGTCGGCCGCGGTCGGGAAGGGCACCGGCGATCTGCTCGACGCGATCGTCGAACGGCTTCCGCCCCGCGGGCCGGGCGAGGAAGCCACGGCCGTACACGTCGCCATCGTCGGACGGCCCAACGTGGGCAAGTCGTCGCTCGTGAACCGTCTCCTCGGCGAAGAGCGCCACCTCGTCACGCCGACGGCGGGCACCACACGCGACGCGATCGACTCGGTCTTGCGGTTTCGGGAACGGACGCTCAACTTCATTGACACCGCAGGCTTACGCAAACGATCTAAAGTAGAAGATGATCTCGAGTTCTACTCGACTCTCCGCACCGAGCGCGCGATCGAGCGCGCGGACGTGTGCGTGCTCGTGGTGGATGCGGCCGCCGGCCTGCACGCACAGGATCTGCGGATCGCGAGCGAAGCGTGGGATCGGGGGCGCGGTCTCATCGTCGTCGTGAACAAGTGGGATCTGATCGCGGAGAAAGATGCGAACACGGCGAAGCGGGGCCAGGAGCAGATCGTCGAGCGCGCGCCGTTCCTCCGGTACGTGCCGTTTCTCTATGTGTCGGCGCTCACCGGCCAGCGGGTGCGCAAGCTGCTCGACCTGATCCTCGAGGTCGCCGATCAGCGGGAGACGCGGGTGCCGACCGCGGAGGTGAACCGCGTGCTCGAAGGCCTGGTGCAGCGCACGGCCCCGCCGCAGAAGCCGGGTGAGGAGGTCAAGCTGCTGTATGGTTCGCAGATCGGCACGGCGCCCCCGACCTTCGCGATCGTGACCAACCGCCCGGAGGACGTCCCGGAGGCGTACCAGCGCTACCTGGTGCACGGCTTCCGGGCCGCCTGGCGGTTCACCGGCAGCCCGGTGCGACTCAAGCTCACCCGGCGAGGCTCGCGACGGCGATGATGTCCGCGTTCGTCTGGCTCCTGCTGTCGTACCTGGTGGGCGCGCTTCCGACGAGCTATCTGGCGGCGCGCGTGTTCGGGGGCATCGACCTGCGGGAGCACGGCAGCCGCAACCTCGGCGCGACGAACGTCTACCGGGTGCTGGGCTGGAAGTACGCGATCCCGGTCGGCCTGGTGGATGTGGCGAAGGGCGCCCTGCCGGTGTGGTTGTTCGGCGAGCGGGTCCCGGAGCTGCCGCTCTTCCCGTTGTTCTGCGGCCTCGCGGCCGTCGTCGGCCACGGGTTCTCGGTCTTCGTGGGGTTCAGGGGCGGCAAGGGCGTTGCCACGGCGGCCGGTGTCGTGCTCGCGCTCGCACCGTGGGCGCTGCTCGCGGTGACCGTCGTGTGGGTCCTGGTGGTGTGGCTCACGGGCTACGTCTCCCTGGGCAGCGTGGTGTCGGCGGCGCTGTTCCCGCTCGCCGCCTGGCTGCTGCACGACGCGCGTGGCGTGGTCCTGGTCTCGGAGGTCGCTCTGGCCGGGTTCATCATCTGGAAGCATCGGGCGAACCTGCTCCGCCTCGCCCAGGGCACCGAGAACCGGTTCGGGCGGCGGGCGCGTCCCGCGGCGACGCCGGGCAGCACGCCGTGACCCGCATCGCGGTGTTGGGTGCGGGGAGCTGGGGGACGACGCTCGCCGACCTGCTCGCGCGGAAAGGCAACGCCGTCCGGCTCTGGGCGTACGAGCCCGAGGTGGTGGACTCGGTGAACACGGCGCACGAGAACCGGCTGTTTCTGCCGGGCGCCCCGCTCCATCCGCGGATCAGCGCGTTCGCCGACGCGCAGGAGGCGGTCGCCGACACGGGGGTGATCGTCTCCGCCGCGCCCAGTCATGCCGTCCGGTCGGTCATCAAGCGGGTGGAAGGGTGCGTCCCCGGCGGCACCCTGATCGTGAGCGTGACCAAGGGACTCGACCTGGAGCGGTACGACCGGATGTCCACCGTGCTGGGCGACCTGCTCCCGGGGACCCGGATTGCCGTACTCTCCGGGCCCAGCTTCGCGCGGGAGGTCTACGAGGGACAGCCCACGGCGGTGGTCGCCGCGGCGGCCGATGAGGCCACGAGTCTCGACGCGCAGCGGGTATTTGCGACTCCGTACTTCCGGGTCTACTCGCACCACGACGTGGTGGGCGTCGAGCTCGCCGGCGCGCTCAAGAACGTGATCGCGATCGCGGCCGGGATCCTCGAGGGGCTCGGGCTGGGGCACAACCCGCGCGCCGCGCTGCTCACCCGCGGCCTGGCCGAGATCAGCCGGCTGGGGACCGCGATGGGCGCGGACCCGCTCACCTTCGCCGGGCTGGCGGGGATGGGCGACCTGGTCCTGACGGCGTGCGGGCAGCTCAGCCGCAACCGGGCGCTCGGCGTGGCCATCGGGCAGGGACAACCGTACGAAGCGTACCGCGCGGCGCACCGGACGGTGGCGGAGGGCGCCAACGCCTCGCGCGCCGGGGCGGCGCTCGCGGCGCGTCTCGGCGTGGAGCTGCCGATCACGGGCAAGGTCTGCGAAGTGCTGTTCGAGGGACGGCCGGCGCGCGAGGGCGTGGCCGAGCTGATGGGGCGCGAGCTCAAGCCGGAGCAATGGCGATGACGACGACGACGGCGAGACCGATCCAGGAGTTCTATTCGATCGGCGAGGTGTGCGCGCTCACCGATCTCAAGCCCCACGTGCTGCGGTACTGGGAGAGCCAGTTCCGGTTTCTCAACCCGGCGAAGAACCGTTCGGGCAACCGCGTGTACAAGGCGCGCGAGGTCGAGCTGATCATGCTGGTCAAGCACCTGCTGTACACCGAGAAGTACACGATCGAGGGGGCGCGGCAGCGCATCGACCAGTATCGCCGCAGCGGCGAGCTCAAGCCGGCAGCCCGGGCCGCGCTCGAGGCGCAGATGCTCCAGGAGGTGGGGCAGGAGCTTCAGGGCATCCTGGCCGTGCTCGAGGGTCGGGCGCCGGCCGCCGGCGCTATTATCCGCCCATGAACATCCTCGTCTCCAACGATGACGGCGTCCTTGCCCCCGGGCTCGCGCTCCTCGCCGATGCCTGCCGGGAGGTCGGGACGGTCACCGTCGTCGCGCCGGACCGGGAGCAGAGCGGCACCTCCCACTCGCTGACGCTGCACCGTCCCATCCGGGCCACGCGCCGGCCCGACGGCGCGTTCCAGGTGGACGGCACACCCACCGACTGCGTGATGCTCGCGACGGAGGCGCTGATGCCCGAGTCAGCCGACTTCGTCTTCTCCGGCGTGAACCACGGCCCCAACATGGGCGAGGACGTGCTCTACTCCGGCACCGTCGCGGCGGCGATGGAGGCGGTGATGCTCGGCGTCCCGGGCATCGGCATCTCCTTCGCCGGCGGCCAAATCGAGACCATGCTGACGTACCGCGAGCGCCTGGTGGAACTGATTCGGGGTATCACCGCTGTGAGCGACTTCCCGCGCGACACCCTGCTCAACATCAACCTGCCGCCGGTCCCCGCCGGCGAGGTGAAGGGGGTGCACGTGACGCAGCTTGGCAGCCGGTTCTTCTCGGAGTCGCTCACGCGAATGAAGGATCCGTGGGGGCGCGAGATCTTCTGGATCGGGGGCGGAACGATCACGTGGACCGGCGGCGAGAATTCCGACCACCAGGCGGTGGCGCAGGGGTTCATTTCGGTGACGCCGCTCCATCTGGATCTGACCAACTACCGTCTGCTGGAGACCGTGCGCGGATGGTGTCTGGAGGGATAGGGTGGGGCGACAGCTACGGGGGCTATCGCGCGCAGCTGGTGGACACCCTCCGCGCCAAGGGAATCCGCGATCTCGCCGTGCTGCACGCGGTGGCCCAGGTCCCGCGGCACCTCTTCGTTCCCGAGAGCCTGCGGCACCGCGCGTACGACGATACCGCGCTGCCGATCGGCAGCGGGCAGACGATCTCCCAACCGTGGGTGCAGGCCCGCTACCTCGAGGCGATCGGGCTCTCGGGCCGTGAGCGGGTCCTCGAGATCGGGACCGGCTCGGGCTACCAGACCGCCCTGCTCGCGCTGCTGGCGGAAGCGGTGTTCAGCGTGGAGCGGGTGCCGTCGCTGGCCCAGCAGGCCCGGACCGCCCTGGAAGCGGGGGAGATCCGCAACGTCACCATCCTCGTCGGGGACGGCACGCTCGGGTGGCGCCCCTTCGCCCCCTATGACGCGATCCTGGTCTCGGCCGCTTCACCGGAGATCCCGGCCCCACTGGTCGACCAGTTGACGCCGGACGGGCGGATGGTGATCCCGCTCGGCGACCGCGACAATCAGGTGCTCACGCTGGTGCGGCGGGACCGCGACCGGGTGGAGACCCGCACGCTGGCGGACGTACGGTTCGTGCCGCTGCTGGGGGAGCACGGCTTCTCGCAGATCGAATAGGTCTTTATGGATTTCATCGCCACCGCCCTCGACTTCTTCCTCCACCTCGACCGGCACCTGAGCGAGCTCCTCGCGCGCTACGGCGGGTGGACCAACCTCATCCTGTTCCTGATCGTCTTCTGCGAGACCGGGCTGGTCGTCACGCCGTTCCTGCCGGGCGACTCGCTGCTGTTCGCCGCCGGCACGTTCGGCGCCCTCGGGTCGCTCGATCCCGGGGCTCTGATCCTGCTCCTGAGCGCTGCGGCCGTTCTGGGCGACACAGTGAACTACTGGGTGGGCGCGTTCGTGGGCCCGCGGGCGTTCACCGGCGAGATTCGCTGGCTCAAGCGCGAGTATCTCGACCGGACGCACGCGTTCTACGAGCGCCATGGCGGCAAGACGATCATCCTGGCCCGGTTCGTCCCCATCATCCGCACCTTCGCCCCGTTCGTGGCCGGGGTGGGGACGATGCACTACCCCCGCTTCCTCCTCTACAACGTGGTGGGCGGGGTCCTCTGGGTGACGCTCTTCGTGCTCGCGGGCTACTTCTTCGGCAACCTGCCCGCAGTGCGGCAGAACTTCACCTACGTCATCCTCGCGATCATCCTGCTGTCGGTGATGCCGATCGCGGTGGAATACCTGAGGGCGCGGCGCCGGGCCGGGGCGTGACGCGGCGCTACGTGGTGTCCGGGCGGGTGCAGGGGGTGGGGTTCCGCTGGTTCGTGCTGCGGCAGGCCGGCCGCCTGGGTCTCACCGGCCACGTCCGCAACCTCC
>DASUAH010000085.1:0-2278 GCA_035763885.1 Gemmatimonadales bacterium | reverse complement strand
GCCGACGGCCGCCTCTACGTCGTCGGCGGCCACAGCGTGGGCACCAGGGGCATTCCCAGCACCGTGCTCTACGATGCGTCTACCGGTGGGTGGACCGTGACCGGGCCGATGGCACAGGGACGGTACTATCCGACCACGACGGTCCTGGCGAACGGCGAGGTGCTCGCGATCTCGGGCACCGACGAGCTGCAGAACCACGTGACCATCCCCGAGGTCGGGAACGGCACCACCTGGCGTCAGCTCACGACGGCCAGCCTGGACATCGGGAATCCCTACTATCCGGCGATGTTCCTGGCACCGAACGGCAAGGTGTTCCTCGCCGGTTTCCCCCAGACGACCCGCTACCTGGATGTGAGCGGCACGGGCACGTGGACCACGGTCGGGGACCGCGTGGTCGCCGACCGGAAGATGGGTTCCGCCGTGATGTACGCGCCGGGGAAGATCCTCTACGTGGGCGGCGGCGATCCCCCGACGAACACGGCCGAGATCATCGATCTCAATGCGCCGACGCCGGCGTGGACCTTCACCGGCTCGATGGCCTACGCGCGCCGCCACCTGAACGCAACGTTACTTCCGACCGGCGAGGTTCTGGTGACCGGCGGCACGAGCATCGGCCCGAATGACCCCGCGGGTGCCGTGCACGTCGCCGAGCTCTGGAATCCCACGACCGGCACCTGGACGACGCTGGCGAGCAACGCGGTGATCCGCATGTACCACTCGACCACGCTGCTGATGCCGGATGGGCGGGCGCTGCACACCGGCAGCGGTGACGGCGCCAACGCCGTGCATGAGAAGAACTACGAGCTGTACTCGCCCCCGTACCTGTTCCAGGGCGCGCGGCCGAGCATCTCCGGAGCGACACCCGCGCAGGTCGCGTACGGCCAGATCGTGTTCGTGGCGACGCCCGATGCCACGAGCATCACGAAGGTGAGCTTTATCAGGTTCAGCTCGGTGACGCACGCCTTCGACATGGGCGCGCGGTTCGTGCCGCTGAGCTTTTCGCAGGCGGGCGGGGGGCTGTCGGTCGCCATGCCGGCGGGCGGCACGATCGCGCCACCCGGTCCCTACATGCTCTTCCTCGTGAATGGCAACGGCGTACCTTCCGAGGCGCGCATCATGCGACTGTCATGAGGGTACAGGCCCTGCCATGATCTGCCCCCGCTGTGCGATGGCCGAGCTCGTCGGAGAGACGCGGCAGTGCGGGAAGTGTGGCTACTCGGCGCCGGTCGCGGTCGCGGTTGACGACGAGGCTCTGGTGCGCGACCCGCTCGATGAGGCGGCGCGCCAGGAGCTGATCGAGCTGTTCGACATCCAGGTGCTGCATCGGCGCGGGCCGGCGTCCATCGTCTACGTCGCGCGCGACCTGGAGGTCGGGTCGCCGGTCGCCCTGAAAGTGCTGCCCCGCGCCCCGGAGGCGGGCGCCCTCGCCCAGGAGGCATTCCATCGGGCGGCCGCCGCCGCGGCGGGGTTGGACCACCGCCACGTGGTGCCCATCTACAGCGCGGGCACGACCGACAACCTCTTCTGGTATTCGATGCAGTGCGTCGAGGGGCAGTCGCTGGCCGAGCTGCTGCACGAGCGCGGGCCGATGGATCTGCGCGAGTGCGGGCAGCTGGTGGAACAGGTCGCGCGGGCGCTGGACTACGCCCACCGGCGCGGCGTGGTCCACGCGGACCTGAAACCTGCCAACGTGCTGCTCGATCCCGCCCGCCTCGCGCGCCTGACGGATTTCTCGGTGCCGCGGGCGCTCGAGCGACTCGGGGCGCTCGGCGGCGAGCGCTCGAGCACGCGCCGGATCGAATGCCTGGCGCCCGAAGAGCGCGCCGGGGCCGAGCCCGGCCCGCCGGCGGACCAGTACGCGCTCGCGCTGCTCGTGTACGAGTGTCTCGGCGGCACGGTCCCGTCCGTCACGGAGCCGCCGCCCCGCCTTGCCGACGCGCGTGCCGGCATCCCGAGCCATGCCGCCCGGGCGGTGGAGCGCGCGCTGAGCCGGGCGCCGGGTGGGCGCTTCGCGAGCGCCGGCGATTTCGTCGCGGCCCTGCAGGGGGCGACGCCCCGGTCGCTGGCGACCTCGCCGGCGCCGTCACCGGCCGCGCGGCGGTCTCCTCCCGTCCTGGGCCCGGAAGCCTTTGGCGACGCGCTGGCCCCCCTGCCGGCGCCCCGGCGGCGCTGGGGTATCGTCGTCGGGCTGTCGCTGGCGGTCGTCGGCGCGCTCGCCACGGTGTCGGCGGTGCGCTCGGGGTGGCTGAGTGAGGGGTCGATCGCACCGACCCGGGCG
>DASUAH010000084.1:0-25265 GCA_035763885.1 Gemmatimonadales bacterium | reverse complement strand
TCGGCGGTGCTCTCGACCTTGCGCACCGTGACACCCACCGGCGCCGGCAGCGCCACCCGGTTGGTGTCGTGCTCGAAGCCCGCGCCCGGCTCGAGCGCGTCGTTCACCACGATCAGGTCGAGGTGCTTGCGCTCCAGCTTGGCGCGCCCCTTCGTCACCGCGTCGCCGGTCTCGAGCGCGAACCCCACCATCACGCTGCCGGGCTTGCGGCTCGCCTGCGTCGCCCCGAGGATATCGTCCGTCGGCTCCATCGGGACCGCCAGCGCGCCGTCGGTGCGCGGCTGCTTGCTCGCGCTCGGGCTCGCGGGGCGGAAGTCCGCCGGTGCCGCCGCCATCACCAGCACGTCCGCCCACGGCAGCGCCTCGGCAACGGCGCGCTCCAGATCCTTCGTGGTCTCCACCCGCCGGACGGTGACGCCCACCGGGTCCGGGAGCGCGACCGGTCCCGCGATCAGCTCCACCTCCGCGCCGCGGGTCCAGGCCGCCTCGGCGATCCGGTACCCCATCTTGCCGCTCGACCGGTTCGTCACCACGCGCACCGGATCGATGGCCTCGCGGGTGGGCCCCGCGGTCACGACCACCCGGCGTCCGGTGAGCGGCCCGCGCCCGCGCAGCAGCCGGGCCGCGTGGGCGAGGATCGTCTCCGGCTCGCTCATCCGCCCGGGGCGCTCCGAGGGGCCTTCGGCCAGCGCGCCGGTCTCGGGCCCGACGAAGGCAAAGCCGCGGTCGCGCAGCAGCGCGAGATTCCGCTGGGTGGCGGGGTTCGCGTACATCTCGTCGTTCATGGCCGGGGCGAGGAGTACGGGCGCGGTCCGGGCGAGCAGCACTGTGGCGAGCAGGTCGTCGGCGATTCCCAGTGCCACCCGCGCGAGCAGCTGGGCGGTGGCGGGGGCGACGATGACGATGTCCGCGGCCTGGCCGAGCCGCAGGTGCGAGAGCGCCCCGCCCCGCTCCCAGAGGGAGGTGAGGACGGGGCGTCCCGTCAGGGCCTCGAACGTCACCGGCCGGACGAACTCCGCCGCGCTCGCGGTGAGCACGGTGTCCACCGTGGCGCCGGCCTCGGCGAGCCGCCGGGCGAGGATGCAGCTCTTATAGCACGCGATCCCGCCCGACACGCCGAGGACGACGTGCCGGCCGGCCCACACGTTCAGGCTTCGGAGCGGCGGCGACGGACCAGCTTGAACTCCAGCTCGGTCCGCACCAGCGCCTCGAGTGCCTTGGTGGTGAGCTTCTCCTCCTGCTGCACGAGTCGCTCGCGCGGCAGCTCGTTGAGGTACCGCGCAAACCGGGCGGCGACCAGCACACCGAGGTACTTGTTGCCCGCCTGCGCGGCGACCTCGGAGGGAGTGATGATGCGCATCTTGCGTTGTCTCTCCTTACGACACCGGAAAGCGCGCGGCTTCCGCCAGCACCTGGCGGCGCAGCCCCGCGACGAAATCGGACAGCCCGCCCTGCCGGCTCACCCGCTGGGCCTCCGCATCGATGATCGCGGACACCCGGGCCACCGCCCGCTCGAGATCGTCGTTGACCACGGCGTAGGTGTACTCGCTCACCGCGGCCAGCTCCTCGGCCGCGTGATCGAGCCGGCGGCGCACGGTCCGCGGATCCTCGGTGTTGCGCCCCTCGAGCCGCCGGACCAGCTCGTCGCCGGAGGGCGGCAGCACGAAGACGTGTACCGCGTCGGGGAAGCTGGCCCGGAGCTGCCGGGCGCCCGCGATCTCGATGTCGAGCACCGCGTGGCGGCCGCTCCGGAAGATCCGCTCGATCTCGCTGCGGAGCGTGCCGTACAGGTTCCCGCCGTAGGTGGCGTGCTCCAGAAACTCGCCGGCCGCCACCCGCCGCTCGAACTCCCCGCGCCCGAGAAAATGGTAGTCACGCCCGTCAGCCTCGCCGGGACGCATCGGGCGCGTGGTGGCCGACACCGAATACGCCAGGTCAGGGCGACATTGGAGGAGCCGCCGGGTGATGCTGGTCTTCCCGGCCCCCGAGGGCGACGAGAGCACGAGAAGGAACGGCGTCACTCGAGGTTCTCGAGCTGCTCCCGGAACTTCTCCAGCTCGCCCTTCATCGCGATGACGTGCTGGGCGATCTCGGGATCGCTCGCCTTGGACCCCATCGTGTTCACCTCGCGCCCCAGCTCCTGCGCCAGAAACCCCAGCTGCTTGCCCGTGGGACGGTCGGCGGCCAAGGCCGCCCGGGCCGCGTCGACGTGGGCGCGGAACCGCACCAGCTCCTCGGTGATGTCGAGCCGGTCGGCGAGGAAGGCGAGCTCCTGGGTGACCCGCGCCTCATCGGGCACACGCCCGTCGAGCAGCTCGGCCACCGCGGCGCGCAGCCGGTTCCGCTCCCGCACCAGCCGCTCGGGCGCCCGGGCAGCGATCGCGGCCGCCGACTGCTCCAGGAGATCGAGCCGGTGCCCGAGCTCGCGGCCCAGCACCTCGCCCTCGCGCCGACGCACGGCCCGGCACTCCGCCGCGGCTTCGGCGACGATCGGCTCGAGCTCGCCCCAGGCGACCTCCGACCGTTCCGCGCCGTCCGCCGCGAGGACGTCGGGCTGCCGGGCTACCAGCTCGAGCGACACGTCGCCCGCCAGGCCGAACGCGTCGCGCAGCTCTCGCAGCCGCGCGACGACCAGCCGCGCACGATCGAGGTTCACCCGGAGCGCTTCCTCCCGGGCCGGCGCCTCGACCCAGCGCAACTGCACCGCGACGTGCCCCCGCTCCAGATCGCGACGGAGGCGCTCGCGAAGCTCGCCCTCGAGCGCCGCGAAGTCGGCTGGGAGCTTCGGCGCGAAATGGAAGAAGCGGTGATTGACCGTCCGGATCTCGATCCGGAGCCGGCCCCCAGCCACCCGCCCCTCGGCGGCGCCGAACCCCGTCATGCTGAGCGGCAAGCCGACCCCCGACGCGGGAAAGCCCGAAAATGTAACGCGATACGGGGTTGAGCGGTAGGCGCACCTGCCACGCCGGCGCGGCACCGCGGGCGGGTAGCGCGGGCGCGGCAATCGGCCTCGCGGCGCGCGATTGCGCGCCCGGCGACGGCGGGGAGATTTTCGCTCGCGCCGGCTCCCCCTGTGCGGAGGTACCGATGGGGCTCGAAATGCGATCGCAGTGCGAGAAGTGTCATGCGCTCCTCGCAGCCGAAGACCTCGCCTTCATCTGCAGCTACGAGTGCACCTTCTGCGCACCGTGCGCGATCGGCCTGGCGCAGGCGTGCCCGAACTGCGGGGGCGAGCTGGTGCGCCGGCCGCGGCGGCGCAATCTCGCCTGACCGCCGGCGAGGCGCCGTGGTGCCCCGGCACAACCGTCCGATGCCTGCAGATGTACTCCGGGGTATCATGCACCGATGCGTACTCAGCCTGGCCACCTCGTGGCCTGCCTGGTCGCCGGCCTCGCTTTGGCCGCGCCGTGCGCGGCCCAGACGGTGATCCCTCCGGACTCCGCGCCCCGGCCGCGCGCGGACACCGGCGCGGCGCGCGTCACCCCGGCACCGCAGCCACAGCCTCCGGCCACCCCTGCGCCTGCGCCCGCTGCCGCGCCGGCGTCCGCCTGGAGCGGGCCGCCCGGCGTGTGCTCCGATGACGCCGCGCCGGGCGAGCTGTCGGCCGACGTGCTCGCGGTCATCTTTCTCCGCCGGGCCGACTCGACGGCGCGTATCGCCGCGATCAAGGGAGTGGGCGGCCAACTGCTGGGCCCCGACATTGCCGGAGAGGGCCCCCACTTTGTGCGGGTGCCGAGCGGGGGGAGCGAGGCGCGGCTCCAGGCGCTCGCGGACCGGATGATCCGGATGAAACCGGTGAGTGAAGTCGGCCCCGTCCCCTGTCCCGGCCGTCAGCAACCGGTTGATACGACCAGGCAGAAGCGCTGAACCCCAAGCGAGTTAAGACATCCAGCTCACCTAGTTGCTGAAGCTCCATCGCACCCCGAATTCGCTCGGGCGCCCCACGATCGGAAGCCCGGGCACGTAGGCCGCATCGGTCAGCGTCAGGTTGACACGATCCCAGTAGAACTGGAAGGAGCCGAGCGCCACCTGCACCAGGCTCCGCAGGAAGGTGGCCTGCTCTACCCGCACCGGATCCCCGAACGCATCCCGTCCCAGTACGCCGTCGCTCCAGTGCTCCACCGCCAGCCGCAGCTGCACGTCGAGTACGCCGCTCGGAAAGATCCGCTGGAACCGGGTGCGGATCGTGCCCGCGGCCAGGGCGTGCCGTGGCGGGAGCCCCTCGATGGTGCCCTTGGCCGGGTTGCTGTACCAGCCGTCCAGCGTGAGCCAGGAGATGGGGGTCAGCCGGGCGCGTGCGGTGATCCACTCAGTGGCCGCGGAGGACGGCTCGATGACCGGGATGGCCGCGTAGGGCTGATAGGAAAACGGGGCGAACGCCGCGGTGCGCGTGTACCCGCCCTCCACCTCGAGCCAGGGACGCCGCCAGCCGGCCAGCACCTGCCAGTCGCGCAGCGTGCGCGCGGAGTCGGTCGCGACGGCGGGCGCGGCCACCGCCTCGCCGAACCGCGCACTGGCCGTCGCCTGGAGCCCGAGGGGGAGCGCCACCCCGCCCCGGAGGCCGAGCCAGCGCGACTGGCGCCCGCCGTCGTGCCGCTGGTACGCCGCCTCCCCGCTCAACGTCAGAGCGGCTCCCGGCATCCACGCCGCGGTCGCCCGGACATCGATCGAGGTCCACCGCGACCGCCAGAATGCGGACCCGCCCAGCGACAGCGTCGGCCGGCGCAGGGACCCCACGGCGCCCACCTGCCAGATCTCCTGGGCGGCCACCAGGCTGTCGCTCGCCCGCGTGCGCCCCACGAGGAGGTCGAGCCGGGGGCCGAGGCCGGTCGTGTCGGCGCGCCAGAAGCCGCGAAGCTGCCACTCGCTGCGCCGCGCCTCGGCGAATCCCCGGCTCAGCGTGTCGGAGCCCGGGACGAGCACCGGATCGCGGTCGGGCCGCGAGCGGAGGTGCTGGAGGACGATCCCGCGCTGCGGAGAGGGAATCCAGCTGCCCTGCGCCAGGATCCAGGTGTTCTCGAACTTGGTGCGGATCTCCTCTGCGGTGGGCACGCTGAGATTGTCGGCGGCGAGGGCGAAGCCGATCCCGGAGTGTGACCGCTTCTCGAGCGATCCCTGGTAGCGGGCGAAGTCCCGGGAGCCCCGGGCGACACCGATGCGGGAGCGGGCGGCCACCCGATCGTGCTGGAGGGTGAAGAGGTGGACCCGCAGGAGCCCCGGCCAGCGCTCGATCTCGACCCGGTCCAGGAGGCTCAGCGCGACGAGGGCGGGATCCACCCCGAGGCTATCGCTGCCCGCGGCCAGATACGGAAATCCGTCGAGGAGGTACTCGACCGACGTGGGGCCCCGGGCCTGGTAGTTCGGGTACTCGGGCTGGCCGATCCATCCGCCGCGCCACAGATATACCCCGGGCACCCGCTGCAGCAGATCCGCGAGCGTGGTGGCATGCGCCCAGTCCATCGAGTCGCGGGTGAGCACCACTCGCGTGAGGGCCGGCTGCGGGCCGGGGAGCAGGATACGGTCGGGCACCGGGACCCGCGCGCGCTCCAGCGCCTGCGCCGCGAGGTAGCGCTGCAGCTTGCTGGAGTCGGGGCGGGCGCGGATGCTGTCCTGAATCCGCCTGGTCAGCGAGTCGGCGAGGGTGGTGTCGGGGACCTCGCGCGTTTCGGCCTCGGCGGGGAGGGTGTCGGGAACCTGGGCGGCGGCCGGCGTGAGCAGTAAGCAGTGAGCAGTGAGCAGGACTGCCGCGGCGGGCACCAGTCGCACGAGGAGCCTACCCGCATGCCCCTGCTGACCGCTCACTGCTTACTGCCCACTCCGCTTCAGCACGAACTCGCTGAACAGCCGCACTCCGATTCCGGTGGGGCCCTTGACCCGGCCGGGCTCCTCCCGGTCGGTGTACGCCGTGCCGGCGATGTCGAGATGCGCCCAGGGGAAGGCGTCCACGAACTCGCGCAGGAACCATCCCGCCGATATGCTGCCGGCCGGGCGGCCGCCGGCGTTCTTCACGTCGGCGATGTCGGACTTCATGAGCTCGCGATAGTCATCCCACATGGGGAGGGGCCACGCGCGCTCGCCCGCGCGCTCGCCGGCCGCGCGCAACTCCTCCACCAGCGCGTCATCGCTCCCCATCAGCCCGACGGCGGTATGGCCCAGCGCGATGACGATCGCGCCGGTGAGCGTCGCGATGTCGATCACGCATGCCGGCTGATAGCGCCGCGCATACGAGAGCGCATCGCAGAGAATGAGCCGTCCCTCGGCATCGGTGTTGATGATCTCGATCGTCTTCCCGAAATGGCTGGTGATGACGTCGCCCGGTTTGACGGCGGTACCCGACGGCATGTTCTCCGTCGACGGAATCAGCCCCACCACGTGCACCTTCGGGCGGAGGCGGCCAAGCACCTCGAACGTGCCCAGCACGGCCGCCGCGCCGGACATGTCGAATTTCATGTCCTCCATGCTCTGGGCCGGCTTGATCGAGATCCCGCCGGTATCGAAGGTGACACCCTTCCCGACCAGCACCACCGGCGCCGCGTCGGACCCCTTGTACTCGAGCACGATGAAGCGGGGCTCCTCCGCGCTGCCCTGCGCCACGCACAGCAGCGCCCCCATCTTTTCGCGCTCGATCGCCGCCCGGTCCAGCACCGTCACGCCGAAGCCGTACCGGCGCGCAAGCTCCTCGGCGCGACCGGCGAGATAGCTCGGCGTGCACACGTTGCCGGGAAGCATCTGGAGGCTCCGCGTGAAGGCCTGCCCCTCGCCGATGGCGGCGCCGACCACGTGGCCGGCCCGTACGTCGTCCGTGCCCTCCGGCGCGAGCACCTCGAAGCGCTCCAGCGGGGGCTTCCGATCTTCCGGCGGCTTCTTCATCTCGCTGAACATCCACGCGCCCTGCGCAAGCCCCTCGGCGGCGAACTGCCCCACCTCACGCCAGGAGAGCGCTCCTCGACCCTCAGGCGCAAGATGGAATGCGCCCGCGGGCACGCCCAGCGTCCGGGCGCGCCTGGCCGCGATGGCCGCCGCGCGCCGTACGTCCGGCCGGGCGGCGCCCTCCACATTTCCCAGGCCGACCAGCACCACACGCGCCGCAGGGCCCGGCGGATAGAGCGTGGCCACCTCGTCGCGCTTGCCGATGAAGTCACCCGCGGCATAGAGCCGGCCCAGGCCGCCGCCGGTCAAGCGATCGACCTCGGCGAGGGACGGCGGCAGCGCGCTGCCCTGGGGAACCGCGACGGCGAGCAGCGGCGTCGCGTAGCCGGCGGGAGCGGCAGGTGAAACAGCGGTCTCGAAAGCCATGAGGTCCTCGACTGACGATCCGGCTCAGCGCCGGGCGAGCGGACGGAATTCCTCTGCACGTGGACCCACGTACGCCGCGCGCGGCCGGATCAGGCCTTCCTGTCCGTATTGCTCCAGCACGTGCGCCGCCCATCCCGCGATGCGGCCGATGGCGAACACCGGGGTGAAGAGCTCCGGCGGAATGCCCAGCGCCCGATACAGCGGCGCCAGGTAGAAGTCCACGTTGGCGTACTTGCCGGTCGCCGCGCGCGCCCGGTCCTCCACCGCCCGCGCGAGCCGGAACCAGTCGCCGCCGCGGGCAACCTCGCAGGCGGCCGCGGCAGCCTCCCGCATCGGCGCCGTGCGCGGATCCTCCCCGCGATATACCGGGTGCCCGAATCCGGGGACGCCACGGGCTTCCGCCACCCGCCGTGCCACGACGGCCGCGACCCGGTCGGCGGTGCCGATCTCCGCGAGCAGCCGGTACGCGCTCAGGCTGTGCCCGCCGTGCTGCGGCCCGGCCAGCGCCGCGATGGCCGCCGTGATGCATCCGTGCATGTCGGCCCGGGTCGCGGCGGTCACGCGCGCGGCGAAGGTGGACGGATTGAGCTCATTGTCGGCCCGCAGCATCAACGCAGCGTCAAACGCGCGGGCGAGCTCGGGGTCGGGTTCCCGTTCGTGCAGCAGGTAGAGGAACCCCGCCGCAAGACCGAGGCGCGGCTTCGGTGTGAGCGGCCGCTCGCCCCGCTGCACCCGGTAGATCGCGGCGACCAGGACCGGGATCTGCGCCAGGAGGGCAGTCCCATCGGCGCCCGGGTCCGGCGGCTCGCGCGGGGTGACGCCCAGCGCGCTCACGGCGGTCCGCAGCACGGCCATCGGAGCGGCGCCGGGGGCCGCGGCGCGCCGGACCAGCGCGGCCACCTCCCGGGGCAGCCGCCGCGCGCCCCGCAGCTCCCGCTCGAAGTCGCGCAGCTCGGGCCGCCGCGGGAGGCGCCCACGGAGCAGCAGGAACGCGGTCTCCTCGTAAGAGGCGCGCCGTGCCAGATCGGCCACGTCGTACCCCCGATACGCCAGGCGGTCGTCCTCGGCGGAGAGGAGGCAGATCGATGAATCCGCCGCGATGGCCCCGTTGAGGCGGGGGGCGACGCTCGACGGGGTTTCGGTGGATGCGCTGGATGTGGGGTTCACGATGGCCGGACAAGGTAAACCAAGAACGGGGAGCGGTAAACGGTAAGTGGCTCAGTCCACGCCCCCCGCCGGCTCCGGGGCGGGCGTCGGCTTCGGTGCCCCGCCGAAGACGCGCCGCATCCGCGCGCCGAGCCACTCCCGGGTCTGGTCCATGATCTCGTAGAAGGTCGGGATCACGAGCAGGGTGAGCAGCGTGGACGTGATCGTGCCACCGATCACCGCGCGCCCGAGCGGTGCCCGGAAATCGGCGCCCTCGCCGCGGCCCAGCGCCACCGGGATCATGCCCGCGATGAGCGCCAGGGTGGTCATGATGATCGGGCGCAGGCGGATCCGGCCCGCCTCGATCAGCGCCTCGCGCAGGTGCTGGCCCCGCTCCCGGGCCCACTTGGCAAAGTCGATCAGGAGGATCGCGTTCTTGACCACGATGCCCATCAGCAGGATCACCCCGATCAGGCTCATGATGTTCAGGGTGCTGCCGGTGACCCAGAGCGCGAGCACCACGCCGATGAGCGAGAGGGGCAGCGACACCAGGATCGCGAGCGGATCGAGGAACGATCCGAACTGCACCACGAGGATCAGGTACATGAGGAGCACCGCCACGCCCAGCGCGGTGAAGATGCGGGTGAACACTTCGGCCTGGTCGCGCGCTTCCCCGCCCTGGGTGATCTCGTAGCCGGGCGGGAGGTCGAGCCGGGCCAGGCGCGCGTTGATGGCGTTCGTCACCTCGGTCAGCGGGCGCCCCGCGACGTTCGCCTGCACGATGATCACCTTGTCCCGATCGAGGTGGTCGATCTGGGCGGGCCCGAACCCCTGCCGGATCGTGGCCAGCTGGCCCAGGGGCACCGTCGCAGGCGCGCCGTCCGGCCCCATCCCGACCACGAGCGGCAGCTGCTCGAGGTCGCCGGTGCGCTGGCGCGCCTCGGGTGCGAGCCGGACGGTGACGTCGCGGGTCTCGCCGGAGGGATCCACCCAGTCGCCGGCGTCGATTCCGGCGAATCCGGGACGCAGCGCCTGCGCCACCTGCCCCACGGTCACCCCGAGGGACCCGGCCAGGCCGCGCTTGAGCTCGACCTCGAGCTCCGGCTTCTGGCCCCGGGTGGAAAGGCCGACGTCCACCGCGCCCGGCACCTGCTCTACCTCCCGGCGCGCGCGCTCCGCGAGCTGGGTGAGCACGCGCGCGTCGGTGCCCCGCATCTGGATCTGGATCTGCTTGTAGGCCCCGCCGAAGCCGCTGGTGAACACCGATACCTGCGTGCCGCCGATCCGCTTCACCTCGTTGCGGAGCACGCTGCCGAACTCGTCCTGGCTGAGATCGCGCTTGGCCTTGGGCACCAGCCGGACGTAGACCAGCGCCTGGTCCACCGAGGGCGACTTGCCCGGGACCGACGTGCCGACGGTGGTGTAGGTGTAGGCCACCTCCGGGTGCCTGCGCGCGAGCCCCGCGACCTCCTCCGCCTTGCGGCGGGTGAACTCAAGGCTCGCCCCGGGCGTCGCCTCGACGATCATGCTGACCTCGCTCCTGTCGCTCACCGGCACGAACCCGGCCCCCACGATCCCCGTGCCGATCATGGCGATCGCCAGGGCGAACGAGCCGACCGCCAGCCCGACCATCGCGGCGCGGTGGTCCAGCGCCCACGCGATCACGCCCTTGTAGCCGTCGGCCATGCGCTCGAACCACCGGTTGAACCGGTCGAGCGCTCGGGCGATCGGGTTCCGCCGTTCGTGGGCCTCGGTCTGGGGGTCCGGCCAGTAGGCCGAGAGCATCGGGTCGAGCGAGAACGACACGAAGAGCGAGACCAGCACCGAGCAGGCGATGGTGAGGGCGAACGGCTTGAACCACTGCCCCGCCACGCCGTACATGAACGCCACGGGGATGAAGACCGCCACGATCGAGAAGGTCGTGGCCGCGACCGCGAGACCGATCTCGTCGGTGCCCTCGTGCGAGGCGAGCACGTGGTCCTTCCCCATCTCGATGTGGCGCACGATGTTCTCGCGCACCACGATGGCGTCGTCGATCAGGATGCCGATCGACAGCGAGAGGCCGAGGAGCGACATCGTGTTGAGGGTGAAGCCGAAGGCCCACACCGCGATGAACGACGCCAGCACGCTCACCGGGAGCGCGAGACCCGTAATGACCGTCGAGCGCCAGGAATTGAGGAACAGGAACACCACCAGGACGGTGAGGAGCGCCCCCTCCACGAGCGCCTCCTGCACGTTCCTCACCGCGCGGCTCACCCGGTCACCGGCGTCCTGCACCACCTCGAGCCGGGCGCCGGCGGGCAGCCGGCCCTGCAGCTCCGCCAGGCGGCGCTCGATCTCGTCGCTCACCTGGGTGGTGCTGTAGCCCTTCGACTTCAACACCTCGATGCCGACCGCTTCCTTGCCGTTGAAGCGGGCCGCGGTGCGCTGCTCCTCGGTGCCGTCTCGCACCTGCGCGAGCTGTCCGAGCCGGAGGATCCGGCCGTTGCGCTCGGTGACGACGAGGCCGGCGAAGTCCTGCGCGTCGTCCAGCCTGCCCTTCAGCCGGATCGCGCGCTCCTCGAACTCGGTGTTGAGGCGACCGACCGGCGCGGCCAGGTTCTGCGCCGCCAGCGCCTGCACCACCTCGCCGACGCTCACGCCGTGCGCCTGCAGCTCGGCGGGACGCAGCTCCACCGTCATCTCGCGCTTGACCCCGCCCACCACCGACACCTGCGCCACCCCCGGCACGCTCCGCAGCTCGCGCACGATCATCGGATCGGCGATCCGCGTGAGCGTCGCCGGCGGAATCGTCGGGGACGTGAGCGCGAGCGACACCACCGGCTCCTGTGACGGGTCGAACCGGGTGAGGACCGGCTCTTCCATCTCCTGCGGCAGATCGGCGCGCTTGGTCGAGATGGCGTCGCGGATGTCCTGCGACGCCTCCTGAATGTCCTTCTCGTAATCGAAGAACACGATGAACTGCGCCAGGCCGTCGGTGGCGCTGGCCTGGGTCTTCTCCCAGTCGAGTCCGGCGATGGACGAGAACGACTCCTCGACCGGCTCGATGATCTCCCGTTCCACCGTCTCCGGCGACGCGCCCGGATAGGGGATCACGACGCCGATGATCGGCTGCTGGATGTCGGGGAACTCGTCGGTCTGAAGATTGATCAGCGCCGCGATGCCGAACGCCACCAGCGCCACCATGGCGGTGACGGTGACGATCGGGCGCTTGATTGCGAAATCGGAAATGAACACGTTGGCTCCCAGCTCACCGCTCACCGTTGACGACCTCTCCCGTCACCCGCAGCCGGGTCCCCGGCAGGATGCTGGTGGCCGCGCCCACCAGAACCGTATCGCCGGCTGATACGCCGGCACGCAGCTCGAGCCGGTCGGTCGCGGCGTCGCGCACGCCCAGCTCCACGGCCTGCCGCTCCACCTTGCCGCCCCGCAGCACCAGCACGGCCGGCGTCACCCCGCGCTGGTCCACTGCCGAGATCGGCGCGAGGAGCGCGTGCCGCCGGTCGGTCCCGATGCGTCCCTCGGCGAAGAGCCCCGCTACGAGTCCCTGATCCCGGTTGGGAATGGAGACGTAGACCCGCACCTGCCGCGTGGCCGGGTCGGCGGCCGGATTGATCCGGTCCACCCGGCCCACGAACGTCCGGCCGGCGTACCCGCTCACGCTGAACTCGACGGGCGCGCCGGCACGGAGCTGTCCCACATGCTCCGCCGGTACGGTGCCTTCGAGCTCGAGGCTGCGTGGATCCACGATCGTGAAGAGCGCGTCCCCCGTTTGGACCACGTCGCCCGCCGTGGCCTGGCGCTCGCTCACCACCCCGTCGAAGGGGGCCCGCACCCGGGTGTACTCCAGCTCTTTCGCGGCGGTGGTCAGCCGGGCCCGCGCGTCCGCCAACTCAGCCTCGGCGTTCGTCGCGGTCCAGGTGGCCGTCTCCAGGTCGCGCTCCGCCACGGCGCCGGCCGCAGCGAGCCGCTCCGTCCGTTCGGCGTTGCGCCGGGCCACCTGCAGGTTCTGCTCGGCGCTCCGCACCGCCGCGATTGCCGACTGGTAGCGGTCCCGCGCGGCGCGGTCGTCGATCCGCCCGAGCAACGCGCCCCGGGTCACCCGCTGGCCGGGCTCCGCGTGGGTCTCGAGCACCGTCCCCGCGATCTCGGCGCGAACCCGCGCCTCGCGCTCGGGAGCCAGCGTGCCGCTCACGACGGGGCCGGTCCGCAGCTCCGCCGAATCCAGCACGACGACGCTCTCGGGGCCGACCGTGGTGACGTCGCTCGCCGCCACTTCGGCGCTCGCCTCGGGCTCGCGCCGACACGACGCCAGCACCAGCACCGACGCCAGCGCCAGGAATGTCATTCTCATTGCGTCGTCACTCCTGCCTGCACGGTCTGGGATCCGGCCCCCGAGCCGGCCGGCGGCGCGGTCGAACCGGGAGGCGCGAGCGCCGGCTGGGCGAGCGGCAGCGCCGGCAGCAAGGCCGTGCGGATGCGGGCGACCTCGAGGTCGCGCGCATCGCGGGCCCGGTTCGCCTGCGCCTGCTGCAGCTGCAGCCGCGAGTCCAGCAGCTCGGTCTGGGTGGAGAGGCCCTCGCGGTAGCGCAGCTCCGCGATCCGATACGCGCGCGTCGCCTGTTCCACCGTGCCCTCGCTGGCCAGCACGGCGGCGCGCGCCGCCTCCAGCTCCAGCAGCGTGCTCCGGGCGTCCACCTGAGCGGCCTCGCGCGTCTGCTGCAGCCGCAGCTCGGCGTCGCGCAGGTTCGCCTTCGCGACGGCGACGGCGCCCCCGACCCGGCCCCCGCTGAACAGCGGGACACTCAGGCCCACCCCCACCGTCCAGTCGGTGAGGAAGTCGTCGGTGCCGGGGAAGGCGTCGCTGGGGTAGGCCAGCTGCGCGAAGCTCGACGTCACGTTGAGGGATGGCCACCGCTCGCCCTTCGCCGCCCCGAGGAGCCCGCGCTGCGACTCGACGGCGGCCGCCGCCTGGCGCACCGGCGCCCGCAGGTCCGGGGTCGTGTCGCCGGGTGCCTCGACCAGCGCCTCGATCGCCGCGGCGGGCACGGTCGTGGTGTCCTCGAGCCCCGTCGTGAGCGCGACGGGCTGGGCGACGGGGATGTTGAGCAGCTGCTTGAGGCGGACGTACGCCACGTCCCGCTCAGCCCGGCGCCGGATGAGCACGGGGCGCTGGTTGTCGCGCGTGACCCGGGCGCGCAGCAGCTCGAACTCGGAGGTAGTGCCCACGTCGCGCGCCAGCTGGGTCTGCGCCAGCGTGGTATCGGCCTGCTCGAGCGTGGCCTCCGCGATGAAGACGAGGCGGTCGGCCAGCAGCGCGTCGTAGTAGGCCTGCGTCACGTCGAGCACCAGCTGCGCCTGCGCGGCCGTCAGACCGATCTGCGCTCCCTCGAACGCAGCCGCCGCGGCCCGGCTCTGCCCCGACGTGCGGCCGCCGTCGAACAGCCGCTGCGAGAGCGTGAGCCCGAAGTTGTACGCATTGGGCCGCCCGAACGGCAGGTTGGCGAGCCCGCCGCCGCCCGCCGCACCGAAGCGGGACACGCACTCGACCGCGGCCTCCAGCGAGTCCAGCCGGCCCGGGAGCGCAGGCTGCGCCGTAAACGGCACCCGACAGCGCCCGGGGATGAGCGCCTCGGCGTCGCGGGCGATATCGAACTGCGACTCGATCGTGCGGGTGTACGTGGCCGATCCGGTGAGCTGGGGGAAGTATTCGCTTCGCGCACGCTTCCGCTCGCCGCGGGCCCGCTCCACCGCGGCGCGCGCGATGCCCACATTCTCGCTGGCCCCCTCGGCCACTTGGAGCGCCTCCTCCAGCGAGAGACTGCGGGGGGACGGCTCCTGCGCGGTGACGGCGGCGGGCAGGGCGAGCGCCAGTGCGAGGAAGCAGAGGGCGGACGCGATGGAACCGCTCATCGCTTCCCTCCGGCCGCGCGCGCCGCCGTGCGGCGCTCCATCCCCACCGCCCGGAGCAGCAGCTCGACGTAGAGGCGGACGTTCTCCTCCGGCGCCGGCATGTCGGGGAGGAGGTCGCGCCAGAGCGCGTTCGACAGCAGCGCCCCCACCAGCATCCCCGCCGCCGCGTCGGTCCGGGCATCGGCGCGGACGAGCCCGCGGCCCTTGAGCGTCTCGAGAAAGCGCACGAGTTGGAAGAACTCGTCGTTCGTGTCCCGGCAGAGACCGGGGGCGATCTCCGGGCGCTCCACCATCTCGCCCATGAGCCGCCGGATGAGGTGCTTGTGCCCGTAGAAGTGCGTGAAGGTGGCGAGCGCCCAGCGGTGCAGCTCGCCGACCATGTCGGCCGCGTCGGGGTCGAGGTGCGAGCCGCGGGAGCAACTGGCGGCCTGGAGCGCCTCACGAATGAGGGCGTCCTTGGACCCGAAATGCCGGAAGAGGGTGACCTCGTTGACCTCGGCTTCGTGCGCGATGCGCCGGGTCGTGGTGCCGTGGTAGCCGGCCTCGGCGAAGATGCGGGCGGTGACGTCGAGGAGGCGGTCGCGGGTTTCGCTCATGAAAGCAAGTGTGTACTTGCATCACGGCGATGTCAAGTCGGGAAACCGGGAAGGCAGCGGGCCGCGGCATGCGGCCAGCGGAGCTGGCTGCGAGTGGCGGCCAGCGGAGTGGCTGCGAGCAGCTCGCTACTCGATCGGCGCCAGTCCCGCTCGCCTCAGCTCCGCGTTCACCGGCGGCAGGCCGCGGCCGAGCGCCGCATCCAGGCGGGCCAACTCCCGATCGAGCCGCTCCGAGAGCACCCGGAATGCCTCGAGCGTCTGTGCCGTCGGCTTGCCTTCCGAGCTGGCGGCCACGCCCGCCAGCGACGCAACCTGGTTGTTGAGACGGATGGGGTAGTTGAGCGGGTCCTGCGAGCTTCGGAGCTTCGTCTGGTAGAGCGTGTTCTCGATCTCCTCGAGCTGGGCCAGGAGCGGCCGGGCGGCGCGCTCGATCGCCGCGCCCCGATCCTTCCCCGCCCGGCCCCGGCGATCCACGACGGCCGAGCGAATGCCGCGGATGCGAATCACCGCCTCATGCGCCGCCGAAGTGCGGTCGCGGATCTGAACCAGCAGCGCGTACTGCTCGGCGAGTTCCGCATCCGTCGCCTTGGAGCGCGGATCCTTCCGCACGGTGAACGGTTGGCTGCGCGTCTCCTTGCCGACGGTGAGCCGCACGGAGTACGTCCCCGGGGGCACCACCGGACCCCGCCCGCTCGCGAACCACAGGACAAGCCCCTCGAAGTCGGTGGCGTCGGCCGAGCGCAGGTCCCACACGAACCGGTTGAGCCCCTCCCGGTTCGACACCCGGGGCGCGCGCCGTCGGCGCGGCACCTCGCCCTGCTTCCGCTCTTCCTCCTTCTTGAGCTCCTCGCGGTCGATGCTGGTCGCCTCCACGCCGAGCCGGACCAGGCTGTCCACCTTCGCCTCGATGAGCAGGCTGTCCGCCAGGGTGAGTGAATCCGGCTCGCTGCTGAACCGGCGGAGCACGGCGCCCGAGGAGTCGCTGATCTCGAGCTGGACGGTTCGCCGCGCCTCCGGCAGCGTGTAATAGATGGCCGCGCCGCTCGGCGGGTTTCTGCCGGCGGTCGGATCGGGATCGGCGAACGGCGCATCCCACTGGACCCGGTGGGCCTCGCGCGGGCGGTACAGGTGCACCGTTCCCGGCTGCTCCGTGCCGAACTGCCGCAGCACCGAGAGATCGTCGAAGATCCAGAACGAGCGCCCGTGGGTGGCGGCGACCAGATCGCCCGCGGCTACCGCGAGGTCGTGCACCGGGACCGGCGGCAGGTTGCGTTGCAGCGACCGCCAGGCCCCGCCCCCGTCGAACGACACCCACACGCCGCGCTCGGTGCCGGCATACAGGAGGTCCGGCCGCTCGGGATCCTCCCGCACGACCCGGGTGAACTCGGTCGGTGCGATCCCTGCGTCGATCCGGCGCCAGCTCTGCCCGTAGTCGTCGGTGCGCCAGAGATACGGCCGCAGGTCGTCCAGCTGGTAGCGGTTGGCCGCGACCAACGCGGTTCCCGCCTTGTGCGCCGACGCCTCGATCAGCGAGATCCGTGTGAAGGGCGCCAGCTCCTTCGGCGTCACGTTGGTCCAGCTCGTCCCGCCGTCACGGGTGACGTGAATCAGGCCGTCGTCCGAGCCCGCCCAGATGACGCCCGCCTCCCGCGGCGACTCGGCGATGGTGAAGACGGTCCCGTAGTACTCCACGCTGGTCTGGTCTCTCGTGATCGGTCCGCCGGAGGGGCCCAGCGTCGCGGGCTCGTGACGCGTGAGATCGGGACTGATCGCTTCCCAGCTCTGCCCCTCGTTCCGCGAGCGGAACACGACGTTGCCGCCCGCGTACAGCGTCGCCGGATCATGCGGCGACACCACGATCGGGAAAGTCCACTGGAAACGGTACCGCAGGTCCGCCGCGGAATTGCCCATCGGGTTGACCGGCCAGACGGAGATGTTGCGCTCGAAGCCGCTCCGCAGATCCTTCCGCGTGAGCATGCCGCCGTAACAGCCGGCATAGACGATCTCCGGATCGTCGGGCCGCGCCACTACGTAGCCTGACTCACAACCTCCCGCGTCCCGCCAGTGGGCCAGCCGGATGCCACCCACGCCGCGGCTGGGTCCGCACAGGGTGCTGTTGTCCTGCTGCGCACCGCACACGTGATACGGAAAGTGGGTCGTGGTGGAGACGTGATAGAACTGCGCCGTCGGGTAGGCCTGCCCCGTCCAGGTCTTGCCCCCGTTGCGCGAGACATTCGCGCCGCCGTCGTTCCCCTCGATCAGCCGCTGCGAGTCGTCGGGGGCGATCCACAGATCGTGGCTGTCGCCGTGCGGGGTCTCGATCGCACTGAAGGTCCGGCCGCCGTCCGTCGAGCGCTGGAGCCTCACGTTGCTCACGTAGACCGTGTTGGTGTCCTTCGGGTCGGCGTAGATCTTGGTGTAATACCAGGCCCGCTGGCGCAGCTTCCGCTCGTCGTTCACCCGGGTCCAGGTCTCGCCGCCGTCGCCGGAGCGAAACACGCCGCCCGAGTCGGCCTCGATGATGGCCCAGACGATCGACGACTTGGCCGGCGACACCGCCAGTCCGACGTTGCCGATGAGCCCCTTCGGCAGGCCGGGCTTGCGGGTGACCTCCGTCCAGCGCTCGCCGCCGTCGGTCGACTTGAAGATCCCGCTGCCCCGCCCCCCGCTCACCAGCTGCCACGGCTTCCGGCCGGCCTGCCAGAACCCGGCGTAAAGCACCGAGGGATTGGACGGATCCAGCGCCAGCTCGATCGCCCCGGTGGAGTCGTCCCGGAACAGGATCCTGGTCCAGCTCTTCCCGCCGTCGGCGCTCCGGTACACCCCGCGGTCCGGGTTCGGCGCCCACGCGTGACCCAGGGCCGCGACGTAGACCACGTCGGGGTTCTTCGGGTGGACCCGCACCCGCGCGATCTGGCGGGTCTCGGCGAGGCCGACGTAGCGCCAGCTCCTGCCGCCGTCGCCGCTGCGGTACACCCCGTCGCCGTGCGACACGTTGCCGCGAATGGGGTACTCGCCGGTGCCGACGTACACCACGTCCGGATTGGACTCGCTCACGGCGATCCCGCCGATCGTGCCGCCGAAGTGGCGGTCGGTGACCGGCGCCCAGGAGAGCCCGCCATCGGTCGTCTTGAACACGCCGCCGCCCGTGGTCCCCATCCAGTACTCGTTCGGCCGCGCGGCCGAGCCGGCCACCGCCACCGAGCGTCCGCCGCGCGCCGGTCCGATCGACCGCCACTCGAGCGCGGCGAAGGCCAGCGTGTCTTGCTGCGATTGGGCGTGGGTCGATGAAGCGAGGGTGAGTGCCAGTGCGAGTGCGACTGCCAGGCTGGTCGTCATGAGTCCTCGGTGAGGTCCACGGTCATTCCCACTTCCAGCCGCCCGGATCCGGCGTGCAGCAGGTTCTGTCCGAAGAGCACCTGCCCTTCCGCGCTCCGCCGGTACGTCGCGAGCGTGCGGAGCGGCTCGACTCCCTTTTCCGCGGTCTCCTGGTCCACCGTCGTGAGCACGCACCGCGCGCACGGCTTCGCCACCCGGAACCGCACGGCACCGATCTGGAAGCCGGCCCATCCGTCCTCGGCGAACGGCGCGCAGCCGCTGACCACCAGATTGGGCCGGAACCGGTTCATCGGCAGCGGCGAGGCGAGCCGGCCGTTCAGGTCGTCCAGCGAGCCCTGCGAGATGAGCAGGAACGGGAAGCCGTCGGTAAAGCTGGTGCGCTCGCCGGCACGCGCGGAGGTGTGGTCCACCGGCCGGACTACCTCATCCGGCATGTAGACCAGCCTGCAAGGCGTTCCCAGCAAGGCGGTGAACCACCGGTCGGCATCGGCGCTCACCGGCCGGCCGCAGGTGAGGGCGCCCCAGACGGTGACCGGCAGGAGCGCGCCGGGAGGCGGGGACAGCGGGATCGCCAGCTCCGGCAGCGCCGGCGCGCGCACCGTGAGCCCATCGTCGCCGAGCGAAGGGCAGGCCAGCGCGAGCCGCGGGCAGGTGCGCTGCGACAGGAACTCGCCGGCAGCGTCCACGACCATCCAGCGCCGGTCGAGACGAAGCCCGAGCTCATCCACGTCCCAGGCTGGCTGCGCCAGCCCGCGGGCGGACTTTATCGGATAGATGTTGATGCCGGAGAGCAGGACGGGCACGCCCACTAGCCGTCGGCGCCCCGCGCGTACCGGATCTCGTCCAGCAGGGCCCGGGCCGGGATCCCGTCCCCGCCGAGGCGAAGCACCAGCTCCCCGCCGCCGGCCCGCACCACCGTGCCCTGGACCCGCAGCCGCGAGTCCCGCTGGAACCAGACCGTACCCTCGACCACCGACCCGAGCAGCCAGCGCTCCGGCTCGCCGCATCGCGCGCGCAGCCCCCGCTCCCCGAGATCGAGGATCTCGTAGGCGTGGTCCCCGATCATCAGCAGCGGCCGCGACTCGGCGGCATAGGGGAAGCGTTCGTGAGACCGGCGGTCGGGAAGTGCCATGGCAAGGAAGGTACGACCTGCCGGGACCGGCGTGAAGGTACCGGCCCGGCCTAGCGGCGGCCGGCGTCGTCGCCGCCGAGCTGGGCCTGGGATGCCGCCGTGGCGAGATCGACGCCGTTGGCGCCGAGCAGTCGGAAGAGCTCCCACTGGGCCCGCTTGGCGGGACGGGTGCGGGCGCCGTTGTAGATGGCGCTCACGATCACCACGCCCTCGCGGCGACCCAGATACCCGGCGAGCGCCGCCACGCTGTCGAGGGTCCCGGTCTTGGCCCGCACGACGCCGGGCGCGAGCACGCCCCGGCCCAGCCCCCGGAGCGTACCGGTGCCGTTCTTGGGCAGGAGCAGCGGCAGCGGCGCGAGGTTGGCGGCGCGCGGCGCGCGCGCCAGGTACAGGGCCTGGGTGAGCGGCGAGACGCTGTCGCGCGGTGAGAGCCCGCTGCCGTCTGCGAGGCGGACCCGGGCCATCGGCCCCACGATTGCCCGCACGTGGGCGCTGAGCCGCTCGCCGGCCCCCGCCCCCTCTCCGCGTGCTGCCCAGCGGAGCAGCATCTCCGCCCCGATGTTGACGCTCCGGCGGTTGACCTCGCTCGCCAGCGTGTCCAGCGGCGCCGACGTCACCTGCGCGATCGGTACCAGTGGCCGGACAGCAGCCGGAAGCACCACCGGATCGCGAGCCCACTGGATGCCCGCCCGCTCGAGCGCGGCCGCCCAGGCGTGCTCGAGTACCAGCTCGGGGCGCGCCGCGATCGATGCGAACCCCGTGGGTCGCGCCCAGCGACCGATCGTGCCGGAGAGCACCCAGCCGCCATCCACCGTCTGGTCCAGGCGGAGGCGGCTGGCCGCTCCATCGACCGTGCGCGCGTCCATGCGGACCAGTGCCTGCCAACCCGCCGGGATCGCCCACACGAGCTCCGGCGCCCCGTCCAGCTCACGCCCGGGCCGCACCATCAGGCTCACCACGTTCTCGTGCAGCGCCACCGCGCCGATCGGCGGGGCGTAGAGCTGGCCGGGGTACCGGTCGCCCCAGGCCGCGGGGACCGCCGTCGCCGTGGTGCCGGTGGCGCTCTGGAGAGCCAGGCCGCCGCGTAGCTCCCGGATCCCCATCGCGCGGAGCTGGGTCGCGAGCTGGCGCAGCGACGGACCCGATCGCGCGGCGCGGTCGAGCGTGGGGTCACCGTTGAGCTCGAGCGCCCAGGGCCCGATCCAGGCGCCCGTCGATGGATCGACGTAGCCGTGACCGAGCACCCGGGTCGGGATCCGCGCCTGGCCGCCCAGCACGCTGCGGGCAAACCCGGTCGTGAAGATCTTGGCCGTGGACGCCGGGGCAAGCGGCTGGTTGGGATTGACCGCCCAGAGCAGGCGGCCGTCGGCCGTCGTGATCGCGATTCCCCAGTTGCCGGGCGCGACGCGGGTGGCGCGGCCGTACCAGACGTCCAGCGACTGCGCCACCTCGGCCGGAAGGAACTGGGCCGTGGCACGCACTGGAAGGACCGCCGGCGCGAGGGCCAGCGTGAGAGCAACCCGGGATCGCATCACAGGAGTTTGTCGGTCAGTCGGCAACCGCGCGCAAGAATAGCAAGCCACAGGCCAGGTGCAAGTGCAGATGCGCAGATGCAATGGATGGCATGGAACTTGGAGGGCGATGCAACCGAATGCGCAGCGCCCGCGCTCTGTCGAGTGAAACGCGCCGCCGCGGTCGCGCCGGCCCCTCGCGTGAATCGCGAGGCCTCGGGAGTTCTGCACGGTCGCCACTCTTCGTCCCCGCAACCGCCTCCGGTCGCATCACGCAGGAAGGAACCCGCACATGACCGCCGTCTTCGAGCCCGCGCCGGGGGCAGACCCGCGTGGCTCGTCGTCCCCCGTTCCGCCGGGGCGGCTGAAGCGCTCCTGGCGCCCTGCCACCGAGATGGCGGTGGACCTCGGCACCGCGAACACACTCGTCTTCGTCAAGGGCGAGGGCGTCGTGCTGAACGAGCCGTCGGTCGCCGCGGTGGGCCCGTCGGGCGAGATCGTCGGCGTGGGGCTCGAAGCCAAACGGATGCTCGGCCGCACCCCGGCCGGCATCCGCGCGGTGCGGCCTCTCAAGGACGGCGTCATCGCCGACTTCGGCATTGCGGAGCAGCTGCTCCGGCGCTTCATCAGGTTCACCATCGACCGGCACATCTTCCGGGTGAAGCCGACGGTCATCGTGTGCGTCCCCTCCTGCACGACCGAGGTCGAGCGCCGGGCAGTCCGCGATGCCGCCCGTTCCGCCGGGGTCAAGCGGCTGTACATGGTCTCCGAGCCGATCGCGGCCGCCATCGGCGCCGGGCTGCCGGTGGATCAGCCGGTCGGGAGCATGATCGTGGACATCGGCGGCGGCACCACAGACGTGGCCGTGATTGCGCTCTCGGGGATCGTCTGCGATGCCTCGATCCGCACGGCCGGCGATGAGCTGGACGAGGCGATCGTACAGTACATGCGCAAGAACTACAGCCTCATGGTCGGGGAGCCCACCGCGGAGACGATCAAGCTGCGGATCGGATCGGCGATGCCGTTCGAGCGCGAGATCGAGCTTCCGGTGAAGGGACGCGACCTGATGTCCGGCCTGCCGCGCACCGTGATGGTGGACTCGGCGGGGATCCGCGACGCCATCCAGGAGTCCATCCACCGGATCGTGAACGCGGTGCGCCGGGCGCTCGAGCTGACCCCGCCCGAGCTGGCCCGGGACATCCTGGACCACGGGATGATGCTGACCGGCGGTGGGGCGCTGATACGCGGCCTCGATGCCCTGCTGACTTTCGAGACGGGGCTCCCGGTGCGGGTGGATCTCGACCCGCTGACGTCGGTGGTACGCGGGACCGGCATGATTCTGGACGACATAGGACGGTGGGCCGACGTGCTGCACCGCTGATATCTTCTCCCCCGAGCGCCGCCGAGCGCTTCCCCTCACCCGGAAGGCCTCCGATGCTCGCTCGCCTGCTCTGCCTTGCCGCGCTCCTCGCGGTTCCCGCCCACCTGCCGGCCCAGGACGACGTCGCCCCGACGGTCGCGAAGTTCAAGGCCAAGGACCGGCGCGTGGCGAGGGCGTTCGGCGACGCCTACGGCTACGTCGTGTTCCCCACGGTGGGCAAGGGTGCGATCGGGATCGGCGGGGCGCGCGGCAAGGGCTGGGTGTACGAGCGCGGGCGCCTGGTGGGCCGGTCCACGCTTACCCAGGTCACGATCGGCCTCCAGCTCGGCGGACAGGCTTACAGCGAGGTGGTCTTCTTCAAGGATCGCGCGGCCCTGGACGACTTCAAGCGGGGCAACTTCGAGTTCGACGCCCAGGTGTCGGCAATCGCCGTCACGGCCCGCGCCGCGGGCGATCTGCCGTACCGCAAGGGCATTGCGGTAGTGACGATGGGCAAGGGCGGACTGATGTACGAGGCGTCGGTCGGCGGACAGAAGTTCTCCTACAAGCCGCTCCGCCGGTGAGGGGCGGCGGACTCGTGACGGCGGCGAGCAGGCGCCGGCGCGCCGCCCCCGCCAGGTGCGACCGGGGCTGCGGGTGGTCATTGCCGGTCGAGACTCGCTCAGGGCGCTTACGCCTGATCATCAAGCTGCGCGCGTGGGTGGGGGGCCCCAGGCTAGCGGCGCACGAGCGTGAACCGCACCGTCTGCCGGGCCAGCTGCCGCACCGCCCGACCCTGCATCCGGGCCGGCCGGAAGGTGCTCCCGAGGATCGCCTCACGCGCCGGCTCGGCGAACGCCGAGTCCGTACCCAGGATGACCGTCACGGAGCGGTTTTCCACCTTCCCCGTCGTCCCAATTACAAACTCCAGCTGCACGGCGCCTTCCACGCCGGCCGCCTGCAGCACCGGAGGGAACCGCGGCTCGGGCTGATGAATGACCTGCGCCGGCTCGTCCAGCTCGGCCGCAGTGAACACGGCGGAGACCGCCGCAGTCACCGTGACGGGGGCGTCCACGGGGCCCGTGCCGCCGATCACGCCATCCGCGATCCCGCCCTCCACGCCCTTCCCCGTGAAGTTCCGGGGATCCAGCGCGGGCTGCGACAGGTCCACCGGCGGAATCGCGGTCGGCATGTCCTCCGGTGCCACCACGGTCTGGAACCCCTTGGGTGGGGGAGTCGCTACGATCACGGCAGCCGGCGGCGGCGCGGACACTTCCGGCGGCTTGGGCGGCGGCGGATCGGGGTCGGGCCGGAGCAGGAACAGCATGGTCGTGTCCGCGGGCCGGTCGCTGGCAGCGCGGGCGACGTTTCTCGACGCCTCGACGGCGCCGAAGATGACCACCGCGTGCAGTCCGAGGGAGAGCAGGCTCTCTCCCAGCGGTCGCCCCGCGCGCCAGCCGGAAGCAACGAGCAGCTCGAACATCTGCGGGCTCTCGGCGAGAGGAGGCGGCGGGCGCTTGCGCCCGCCGTGGCTCCATCATGCCGCCGAGGGCATGAGATCAGGCTGAGAGAACCGTGAAAAAACGTTTACGGGGCTTCGGCCTCGAAGTACAGGGCGAACCCGCGGTCGCCGTCCCACCAGTCGAGCTCGACCCGCTCGAACGACCGATCGCGGTCCCATGACCGATCGCGAATCCAGGCGCGGCCCATTCCCTGCACGCCGCGGCCGGAAGCCTCGCGCACGTCGAGACGAATCGGGCTCTGCCGCAAGTCACCGCTCCAGGTTCCGGCGAGCTCAGCCCCCGTCTCTCCGGAAACATCGAGTCGAAACTCGCCGTTGTGGCCCAGCCGGAGCCGAGCCCGGGCCAGCCGGTAGTCGCCCAAGCTGAAGTCGCGCAGGCGTCCTTCACCGCTGCGGGCGACGTCCAGCACGGGAGGTACGTGATTCCCTCCCCAGTTGTCGTCAGGGCGGCGGGATGGCGACAGCTCCGCGGTCTCCGGCAGCTCCGATCCGGCGATCGTCGTGGCCGGCGCACCGTTGTCGAAGCGCGCCCAGAACCCGCGGCCGTCCGTACGACCCCTCAATTCGAGCTCATCGATCGCGCCGTCGGGGCGGAGATGGATTCGGCCGGTTCCGCTCGCACGGCGACCGCCGAGCACGCTATGCAGGGCGACGTGGATGGTCTGCTGATCGCCCCGCCGCCACACGCCGGCGAAGGTGGTGCGGGGAACGGTAGGCGCGGGGAAGAGAATCTTCACCTTCCCGTCCGCCTGGAAGAGGACCGAGCCGTAGTGGACGTCGTACTGTTTGCCCGGCAGCGCCAGCTGTCCCTCGCCGCGGAGCGGTAGGGCGATATCCTGTGCCGCGGCAGGCACGGCGATCACGGCTGCCGCCGCCGCCTGCCGGAAGAGGCTGTGACCGGGAGTACTCATGGGGACCTCCTTGGGGAGTCCCCGTAGCTTAGCTGAGCGGGCGGCGCGCCGTCCTGCTGACCGCCGCAGGCTCGCCGGGGTCACAGCTGGCGCGGTGGTCCGCTGCGCGCGCCCGTCGGCGCCGCCGCGCGCCCGGCAGCTGCATGGGCTGGTCAGGCAGCGGCCTCGACGGGCCCAGCCGGCTTCAGGGCTCGCAGTCCAGCGGCAGCAAGCCGGTCTCAGCGCCGGAACGTGGCGCGGATCTGATTCGATCCCGGCCCCTCGTCGCCGTAGAGTAGCGTCACGGTGGCGTTGTCGGCCGACACGGTGCCCGGGCCGAGCAGGTACGGGAAGCCCGCGCCGCCGCCGCCGGTGCGGGTGAAGCTCAGCGTGTTGCCCTGCCGGGTGTACTTGCCCTGTTCGGAGTTGTCGAAGGTGAGGTCGGTGTTCTTGTTCCGGTGCGCCGTACGGAGGTCGTGGGTGCCGGCCGTAAAGGTCACCGACCCGCTGAGCGTGAGGCAGCAGCCGTCCGGCGCCCCCGGGTCGGACGGCAGCGGCTG
>DASUAH010000083.1:0-3436 GCA_035763885.1 Gemmatimonadales bacterium | reverse complement strand
GTGCAGCAGCGTTCTCGGCAGGACCTTGATCGCCACCTCGCGGCCGAGCTGCAGGTCCTGCGCGCGGTACACGATCGCCATGGCGCCGCGCCCCAGCTCCTCGAGGATCTCATATTCCGCCGCGAGGGCGGCGCGGACGCCGTCCAGCTCGGCGGCGGCTGCGAGGGCGTCGCCCGAAGGTGGGACCGTCATGGAGGGCGAGGAGAGCAAGGACCGTGGTGCGGTCTCCGGCGCCCGACCGCTGCCCGGGTGCCGCGGCCGCCGCGTTGCCCAAGTCGTTGGCTCGTGCGATGTTCGGCGGATCGCGCGGCCGGCCGGCGTCGCCGGCGGCCGCTGCCCGGCGGGCACCGGCCTGCGGATGGCGCTCGCAATTCGCAACGGAGCCGAGCGGTACACGGGCCCGCGTGAGGCGGAGGCGCCGGCATTGCTGCTCCGGGGTATGCGATGGCGCGAAGGCGCCGTACGTTTGGCCCATGACTTCCGAACCGATCCACGAGGACGGCACCTTCACTGGCGCCGATGGCCTGAAGCTCTACTGCCGGACCTGGCGACCCCGCGCTCACGCGGCACGCGGCGCACTGGTCAACGTGCACGGTCTCGGCGATCACAGCGGCCTCTATGAGACGGTGGTGGAGCACTTCGTCTCCCGCGGCTGGGCGGTGCACGCGTTCGATCACCGCGGGAACGGCCGCTCGCCCGGACGGCGGGGCCACGTCGAGGACTGGTCGTTGTACCGCGAGGACCTCCGGCGGTTCGTGCTGCGCACCCGGGAACGGGAGCGCGGGCCGATCGTGGTGCTCGGCACCAGCCTCGGCGCCGTCGTGGCGCTCGATTACGCGCTGCATCACCCGGAGCACCTCACCGGTGTCGCCGCCGCCGCTCCGGCCCTCGGCCGTCCCAACGTGCCGGGGTGGATGCTCCCCGTGGGGCGGGTGATGTCGCGATTCTGGCCCGCGTTCTCCCTCGACACCGGGCTCGACCTCTCGGGGCTCTCGCGCGACCCGGAGGCCGCCGCACGGGTCACGGGCGACCCGCTGTTCCACCGGCGGGCCAGCGCGCGCCTCGCCACCGAGCTCGCCGGGGCGGCCGCCCGGGTGTACGCCGGGGCGCGCAAGTTCCGCGTGCCCGTCCTCCTGCTGCACGGCGGGGCCGACCGGATGGTCCCGCCGGAGGGAACGCGGGTGTTTGCGGCGCTGGCCGACCCCGCCATGGTGACGTACCGGGAGTATCCCGGGGCGTACCACGCGCTCTTCGCCGATATCGATCATCCGGCGGTCCTCGCCGACCTCGAGCGCTGGATCGCGGCGCGGACGGGCTAGCCGTGGACAGGAACGCGCCCGATCCGACCCCGCCTCTTCCGCGTCCCCCCGCGTGGGCCGCGTTCCGGCGGGCCCTGCTGCTCCGGTGTCCCGCCTGCGGCGGCGGACCGGTGTTCCTGCGCTGGCTTCGCATCGCGCCGTCGTGCCCCAGCTGCGGCCTGCGATTCTTCCGGGGCGAGCCGGGATACTGGCTCGGCGCTTATTTCGTGAACCTCATGGCGGCGGAGACCGTGTTCACCGCGCTCTTCGGTGCGACGCTCTGGTGGACCTGGCCCGATCCGCCCTGGGCCGCGCTCGGCTGGGGACTGGTCATCGCCATGGTGCTGGCCCCGGTGGTGCTGTATCCGCTGTCGCACACGCTCTTCCTGGCATTCGACCTGCTCTGCCGGCCGCCCGCCGCCGAGGATTTCGAGGCCCCCCACGAGCCCGCCCGGGTGGCCCGCCGCCACGCCTGAGCCGCGGCTCGCGCGGGTGGTTGCGGGTTCCGGCGAAGTGCGCAAGTTAGGGAGCACCCGCTCGGCCATCCGAGGGCCGCATGACGTCCCTGGCCGCAGACCGATCGCCCGACACCCGCCCCGTCGCGTCCGATATCGACGTGTTCGGCGTCACGCACGCGGGCAAGGTCCGGTCGCTGAATCAGGATCAGTTTCTCGTCGCCAGCCTGCACAAGACGATGCAGGTGCACCACACCAGCCTCCCGCCCGACCGGCTCGGCGATCTCACCAGCGACATCCGCGGGTTCTTCATGATGGTGGCCGACGGCGTCGGAGGCCGCCCGGGCGGCGAGCGCGCCAGCGGCACCGCGCTGCAGGCGATCGCCGAGTACGCCACCCATACGATGCGGTTCCACTACCAGCACGACGCGGTGAGCGAAGCGGGCTACCTGCGGGAGTTGACCCAGGCGGTGCGGCAGAGCCACGAGACGATCCGCGCCCGCGAGCACGGGACGGCCACGACGCTCACCATGGTGATGGTGCGATGGCCCCGCGCGTTCCTGGTGCAGGTGGGCGACAGCCGCTGCTACCGGCTGCGCGAGGGCCGGCTGGAACAGCTCTCCAAGGACCAGACCATGGCCCAGGCGCTGGTGGATGCGGGGGTGCTGCAGCCGGCGGCCGTACCGCGCTCCCGCTGGAAGAACGTGCTGTCGAGCGCGCTCGGCGCGAGCGAGGCGGCACCGTCCACCAGCGTCTACGACTGCCGCTGGGAGGACGTGCTCCTGCTGTGCACCGACGGGCTCACCAAGCACGTGAGTGACGACGAGATCCGCGACGTGCTCGCCACCGTGAAGTCCGCGGAAGCGGTCTGTCGCCGGCTGCTCGACGCCACGCTCGAGCGGGGCGCGATCGACAACGTCACCATCGTGGCGGGACGGCTGCGGGACCGCCCGGCCGCCTGACTCAGCCGCCGACGCGCTGCTGCGTCTCCTCGGTTCCGACTGACGCGCCGTTACATTCCCGGGACTCCCCATGTCCCGAACGGCGCATGCCCTGGTCCTCCTCGCGCTGGCCGCCTGCGCCCGGGCCGGCGCGCCCGACCTGCCGCCCGGCTCGGCGCCCCCGGGTGGCGACGCCTGCGCGCTCGGCGACGGGGCGACTCGCGCCGACACGCTCACCCTCGCGCCCGCGGCCCCGGTCGATCCCGCCCGCGCCCCCAACCCGGCGAGTGACGCGGAGCGGCTCGCGTTCCGCCAGCTCTACGCCACGCTGGTCCAGCTCGACTGTACCGGGGCGCCGCGGCCCGGGCTCGCCCAGGCGTGGCGGCGCGAGGACGAGCGCACCTGGAGCTTCCTCCTGCGGGCCGACGCCACGTTCTGGGACGGATCCCCGGTCCTGGCCGAGCCGGTGATAGCCGCGTGGCGCAGCCGCCCGGCCGCCTGGGAGGTGATCGACCGCGCCGGGATCGCGTCGATCGCCGCGGCTGGCGCGCGCGAGATCCGGGTCGCGTTCGCGACCCCCGAGGACCGCGCGCCCGCGCTGTTCGCCCACCCCGCCCTCGCACCGGTGCAGCCGCCCGGTACCGGCACGTGGGCGGTGGGTGCGGGACCGTGGCGGCCCGCGGCCGGCGGCGCGGCGAGCCCGGTGCCGGGCTCGCCGTTCCTGCGGTTCGCGCCCGCGGCC
>DASUAH010000082.1:0-13590 GCA_035763885.1 Gemmatimonadales bacterium | reverse complement strand
TCCGCAACCTCCCCGACGGCCGAGTCGAGGTCCTGGCCACGGGCCCGGCGCACCGGCAGGCCGAGCTGGAAAGCGTGCTCCGGTCAGGCCCCGACCACGCGAGGGTGGACGGCGTCGAGGTCACCGAGCAGCCGGAAGCGTCGGGCGGCGCCGGCCGGTTCGAGGTCCGCTGAGAGGAGAGCCACCGATGAGCGCCGACCTCGCCCGCGAGGTGCGGGACGCGCTGCGCCCCATTCCCGACTACCCAAAGCCGGGGATCGTGTTTCAGGACATCACCCCGGTGCTGCGCGACGGGTCGCTGCTCCGGCGCGTGGTCGAGGCGATGGCCGCGCCGTTCGCCGGCCTGGGGGTCACCCACGTGCTCGCCATCGAGGCCCGGGGTTTCATCCTGGGCGGCCCCGTGGCCACGGCGCTGGGGGCGGGCTTCGTGCCGGCGCGCAAGCCGGGCAAGCTGCCGTGGGAAAGCATGCGCGAGGCCTACGAGCTGGAGTACGGCACCGACGCCCTCGAGGCCCACCGGGACTCGTGGACCCGGGGAGCGCGGGTGCTCGTGGTGGACGACGTGCTCGCCACCGGGGGGACCGCTCGCGCCGCGGGCCAGCTCGCGCGGGGGCTCGGGGCCGAGCTGGCGGGATGGACGTTCCTGCTCGAGATCGGCGGGCTGGACGGACGGGCCCGGCTCGACGGGGCGCCGGCGCACGTCGTGGCCCGGGTCTAGCGGTCCGCCCGCGGCGGCTATCTTTCGGGGGCAGTCTCCACCGCCGTTCCGATAACCAGGAGTACCGATGTCGTGTAGCCGACTTTTCGCGCCGGCGCTCGCCCTGCTCGCCGCCGGCCTCTCGCCCGCCGCAGTCTCGGCGCAGGGCTTCGAGGGCACCGTCACGTACGCGGTCCATCCCGCCTCCAGCAACCCCGGCCAACTCCTTTACCAGATCAAGGGCACCAAGGTCCGGACCGACATGAGCATGGCGGGGACCCAGGGCCCCGCTGCCTCCGCGTACATGCTGATGGACATGAGCACCGGCACGATGACGAGCGTGATGCCGGCGCAGAAGATGTACATGACGATGGACTTCAAGGCGATGAGCGAGCAGATGCGACAGGCGTCGAAGGCGCCGGAGCACAAGCCCGCTGGACCGCCGCCGAAGATCACCAAGACCGGCAGGACCGAGACGATCGCCGGGCACAAGTGCGAGCACTACCTGATGGGCGAGAAGCAGGAGTCGGACATCTGCGCCGCCAAAGGTCTCGGCATGTTCATGGCCGGGCAGACGGGGCACGGACGCGGCATGTTCGGCGGGGCGTCGCTTCCGGCGGGCTACGAGCAGTACGAGGAGTTCGTCAAGGACGGCTTCTTCCCGCTCAAGATGAGCCAGATCAAGGGCGGCAAGGAGGAAGTGGTGATGCAGGCGACGAGCATCGAGAAGAAGTCGCTCGACCCATCGCTCTTCGCCGTGCCCGACGGCTACAAGGAATTGAACATGGGGCAGATGATGCAGCAGATGCAGAAGCAGCAGCAGTCGCAACCCTGAGACCGATGCCGGGCTTCTGGCTCACGCCTCGCGGCGACCGCCGCTGGGACCTGATTCTCCGCGCCACCGGCGTCGCGGGGCTAGCCGGCATCGCGCTCGTGCTCCTGGTGCCCCGCTCCGCGGTGCTGGTGTGGTTCGCAGTGATGTCGCTGCCGGCGAACGGACCGCTCAGCCCGCTGATTCCGGCCGCGTTCGAGCCGCTGATCATGGAGGCCGCGAAATTCGAGCCCGCCCTCAGGGTGTCCATCGTTGGGCTGGTGGCCTACATGTTCACCGAGTACCTGAACCTTCAACTGTATGCCTGGGCCATGGGGTGGGAGCGGTTCCAGCGCGTTCGCGGGGCCCGCTGGGTGGAGTGGGGCGTGGCGCGGTTCGCCCGCGCCCCATTCACCACGGTGGTGATCTTCGCGTTCACGCCGCTGCCCTTCTGGGTGGCGCGCTGCCTCGCCATCCTCGGCCGCTACCCCATGGGCCGGTACCTGGGGGCCACGGCGGTCGGCCGCTTCCCCCGCATTCTGTTGTACGCGTGGCTCGGCGCGGTCCTCCAGCTCCAGACGGTGGTGCTCGTGGGGGTCGTGGTCGGAACGACGGCTCTCGCGTTCGCCTGGCGCTTCGCCCGGGCCGGATCTCGGGAAGCAATCGGAGAGGCGGCCCGGGAATCCGCGGCCGCCTGAGTGCACCGCGCGTCAGGCGCGCGGTGCGGCCTGCCCGTTCGCGCCCCAGTTCCAGGGGAGCAGGCGGCTCAACACCGCGACGTTGTCGCCCAGGAACTCCGATGGGGCCTTCTCGGTGTTGGCGCGGGTGCTGATGTAGCATCGGGTGCAGGTGTTCCGGCAGGAGAACTCCCGCTGCATCGTGCGCTGGTCGTTGTAGTAGGCCATCACCATGGCGCACGGGGTCAGCCGCCCGTCCGGGTTGATCACGAGGAAGCGGATGCCCGCCTGGCAGTTCGGCACCTCCTCGCCGCAGAGGAACCGGTAGAAGCGCCCGAGGACGCGTTCCGACGTGTACACCGGCTTGCCCGCGCGCTTGAGCGCCAGGAGCTGGTCGAAGACCCGGCGAAGCTCGCCGCGGTGCTCATCGCCGCGGACCAGGCCTCGCTCGTCGTCGGTGCGCAGGGGGGTGTAGGCCGAGAAGTTCACACTGACCCCCCAGCTCTCGGCCACCCGCACGATGTCCGGCACGGCGCGGAAGTTCCAGGAGCTGATGCAGCAGTTGAGCACCACATCCCCCGGGTCGCCGATGCGGGCGCACTCGGGGATCACCCGGCCCATCCGGTCGAAGAGACCCGGGATCCGCCGGAACTCGCTGTGGCGATCGTCGGGGAAGTCGATGGACACGGACAGCTGGTCCATCCCCGCGCGCTTCAGTCGGAGGAAGCGCTCGGGGGTGAGCTGCGAGGCGTTGCTCACCACGATCATGAAGGGCAGCCGTCCGGGGTTGGCCATGGCCCGGATGATCTCGTCCAGGTCGCCCCGGGCCAGCGGCTCGCCGCCGGAGACGTGCGACACGACCGGATCGAGCTCGCGACAGATCGCCGCGTACTCCTCCGGGCCAAGGCGGGTTTCGCGGATCGGTCCGCCCCAGTTGCAGTGCCAGCAGTTGGCGGTGCAGGCGTGCGTGACCTCGAATGACACGGAGAGCGGTCGTTTGCGGAGCACGTTCCAGGTCCCGTGCGCCAGCATCCGCAGTGCCATGGTGCGCCGAATGTTCATGAGGTCACACGGGTGGCGTGGAAAACGGGCCAGCGCGAGCCGCCCACGAGACGGCCAGCCTGATTATACGGCGGCGGGGGGCAGCCGCAACCTGCTCCGGGGGGGCCCATGACGCGACGCTGTCCGGCCTGCCGCGCGGAGCTCGGCGCCCTGGAAGTCCGGTGCCGATGCGGAGCTGCGCTCCCCGAGGCCCGGGACCTCCGGTCGGATCCCGACGCGCCGACCTGCAGCATCTGCGGCGCGGCGATGGAGCTGATGCTGGAGGCCTGCCCGGGCTGCGGCGCTCACGGGTACCCGGCTTTGCGGCCGCGGCGCAGCAAGCGCAGCCTCGGACCGCCCGAACCGGGCGGGGGCGGGGGCGGGGGCGGGGGCGGGGGCGGCTGAGCCGCGCGCTCACCTCTCCCAGGCAAGGACCTCGACCTCGGCCGTGCTGCGCACCCGGGGGTCGGGATCCTGGGCCAGACGGGCCAGCAGGTGGAAGGGGGCCCGGCAACTTCGGGCTACCTGCCGGCGCACCTGCGGGTCGGGGTCGGAGGCCAGGCGCTCGAGAATCGGCAGGGGCAGGCAAGCATTGACGGCCGCGGCGGACCGGATGAGCGCATCCGGACTTCCGGCAAGGCGGTCGAGCACGTCGGGCGGGCTGGAGGGATTCTGCGCCACCCCGGCTTGCACCTCAGGCGCTCCAGCGGCCAGCCGCGCCAGGGCGGTGGCGGGCGTGCGGGGATTCCAGGCAACGGCCATCTGGACCTCGGTCTCCGGGTCATAGCTCAGGAGCGCGAGCGTTTGCGGGGAGGCCTCCGGGTTTTCCGCCAGGCTCCGCAGCGCACTGAACGAAAGCGCATCGATGTGCTCGGGAGCCGCGCCGGCGTGGTTCGACGCGGTCCGGTGCGACCGCACCATACCGGCTCCTGGAAGCGTGTGGACGCGTTGCCCTTCCAGTATCGGCGGACGGGGTGGAGAACTGAGGGGTTGAGAACTTGCTTGAGGTTGATGCTGTGAACCTGTTGCGGCGAACCGCTGTCGGCGCATCGCTCCGACTGGGCTCGGCGCCCAGGCCCGGACTTCCTGCGGGCGCCCGCCGCGGGTCGGCTGCCTCGGGGGATCCGGGGCCCCGGCCTGGATCGCTTGGTCGCGTGCGCGGGCAGGTTGCCCGGTTGGTCCGCCTGGGGCGATCTTTCGACCGCGCCCCCGTAGCTCAGCTGGATAGAGCAGCGGTTTCCTAAACCGTTGGCCGGAGGTTCGAGTCCTCTCGGGGGCACTCCACCGGCAACCTTACGGCTCGTGAATCGCCGTGCACCGCCTGCGGGAGGTCCGCCGCGGTAACGGGCTGAGGCCGGTGCTACCGCCGTGGCAACCGCCCCGGCTATCTTTTTCGGCTCGACCGGCCGTTCGGCCGGTCCAGGGACGCACCTCCAGCGGGACACGCATGGCAACGACCGTGGAAGCCAGACCGACCAGGCGGGCGGACGCACCGGCCCCCGACGCCACTCCGTGGTACAAGGACCGCACCCGACGGCTCATCCTGGGCGTCGGGGCGGTCCTGGTCGTCGCGCTCGGTGTCTGGCTGGCGATCACCAGCGGAAAGCGCAAAGAGGCGTTCGCCGCACGGATGCTGTCGCAGGCGATCGCGACCGCGGACCGGGGCAACCTCGCCCAGGCGTCCGGGGAGCTGCAGCGCGTGATCGAGACCTATCGCGGCACAGAAGCGGCAGGTGAGGCCGTGCTCGCGCTGAACTGGGTCCGGCTCAACAACAACCAGGCCGCCTTGGCCGCGCAGGACCTCCGCGAGTTTCTCGCCTCGAAGCCGCCGGCACGCTTCGCCGCGCCGGCGTACGCTCTGCTCGGTGCGGCCGAGGAGAGCTCCAACCGATACGCCGAGGCCGGCCGAGCATACGAAGACGCCGGCCAGCTCGCCGAGTTCGACCACCTCCGCGGCGTCTATCTGGTGGACGCGGGGCGCGCCTATCGGCTCGCCGGCAAGACCGAGGACGCCGTGCGGGTATACCGGACGGTGGTCGAGAAGTACGCTCAGACGCCGTCAGCAGCGGAGGCGCAGGTCCGGCTCGCCGAGTTGACGGCGGGCACGGCCTAGAGTCGGCCGACTCCGTCGGCGGCACGCATGACCCAAGGGGCCGGTGCACGCCGCGGCCCCCTTTGCGCATGAGGCGTGAGTGGGTCGTATAAGATATGTTATGTTAAGTTGGGCTGGGGATAACTGTGGAGAACCCGGGACTGGAGCCTGCTCCACATCGCATGTCGTTCTGGGTTTTGGCGTTGGCTTGACGGTCCGTTGAAGCTCCGGCACCCCTGCCGGTGTGGGAATGTGGCACGGGAGGCTCTCCGCTACAGGCTCCAGCGCGAGTTGCCCCGCAACAGCCCACGCGGCATGGCCCGGAGCGCCATCCACGCCAGCAGGAGCGCATGGAGTGTGACGGCGGCGGTCCGCGGCCAGTTCGCCCCCAGCAGCTCGGCGTTGAGTGCCGGCGAGAAGCCCTCACGACCCATGCGCACCTGCAGTGGAATCTCGCGCGCAACGCTGGACCACACGGCGAACGCTTCGAGCGCGGCGCCGGTCCACACGCTCCATTCCGGAATCTCCGGCGGCCGGAGCCACAGCAGGAGGGCCGTCGCCACCAGCAACAGGGCGAACGTGGTCACGATCGGCAGCTGGATGAGGTTGGCGTACTGGGCGTCGTAGGTCGAGTACTCGGCGGGGCCCACGTAGGCCTTCAGAGGGTATATCACGCGCTGGCCGGTCCAGATCGTCCCCGTGTTGTACCAGGCGAGCGCGAGGCACAGCACGAGGGCGAAATGCCCCGGGCTGTCGTGGTCGCCGGGCGGCGGCTCGCGGCGCCAGGGGTCCAGCGGCGCCGGCCGCAGCGCGAGCCATACCAGCCACCCGATCACCGGGGCGGCGACCACCAGCAGAGCGACGGCCCAGCCGGGACGGCCTCGCCGGCCCGCGTCGGCGAGCGCCCAGCGGACGAGTGCTGCGACGAGGAGGACCGCCGCGAGCAGCGTGAGCGCGCCCGGCAGCACCCTCAGCCCTCCCATTCTCCGCGGAACACGAGGCGCCCCTGCCCGCCCAGCCAGACATCGCCTGCCAGTCCGGCCGAGAGCGTGGCCCGTACGACGAGCGGCTCGCCGCCCCAGCTCCGGAACTCGAGCGGCAGCGACACCCCGCAGTGGGCCGCCAGGGCGAGCGCAGCCGCCACGGTGCCGGTTCCACAGGCGAGGGTCTCCCCCTCGACCCCGCGCTCGTAGGTGCGGATCAGCCATGGCCCCCCGGGCTCGCGCGGTGCTGCGACGAAGTTGGCGTTGGCGCCGGCGGGACCCGTCGCCGGGTGGTAGCGGAGCGGCCGCCCCCGACCAACCACATCGACCGCCGCCGCGTCATCGACCAGCACGACCAGATGCGGCACCCCGACCGTTCCGAGCCAGACCGCCCGCTCGCCGGCCCCGGGCGCGATGGCCGGGACCGGCGCCGGCACCGGGCAGTCCGGCAGCCGGATCTCGGCGAGATCTCCCGGGCCGACGCACCGGCTGGCAACCACGCCGGCGTCGGTGACGAGCTGCATGCCACCGGCCGCCGCCATGCCGAGCCGCGCGGCCAGCCGGGTGCTGCAGAGCGCCGCGTTGCCGCACATCGCCGCGCGCGACCCATCCGCGTTGTAGTAGATCATCCGCACCGAGCCGGGATCATCCGGCACGAGGATCACGAGCCCATCGGCCCCGACGCCGTTCCGCCGATCGCACAGCGCGGCAATCCGCTCGGCGCCCCAGCCCTCCGCCGCCGGGCCGCGGCCGTCGAGCAGGACGAAGTCGTTCCCCGACCCCGTCATCTTGAAGAACGGCACCCCGCTCACGTGGCCCCCGCGAGCGAGCGCAGGCGCAGCCACCACACCATCCAGATCGCCTCGCGCACGATCTTCCGGTTCATCTTGCTCTGCCCCTCGACCCGGTCCGTGAAGACGATCGGGATCTCCCGGATGCGGAATCCCTTCTTCCACGCGAGAAAGCTCATCTCGATCTGGAACGCGTAGCCGTTGGAGCGCACGCGGTCGAGGGGAATGGCCTCGAGCACGCGGCGCCGGAAGCACTTGAAGCCACCGGTCGAGTCGGACAGCGGCAATCCGTTCACCCAGCGCGCGTACTGGTTCGCGCCGATCGAGAGGAGCAGCCTCGACATGGGCCAGTTGATGACGTTCACGCCGGTCTTGTACCGCGAGCCCACCACGAGGTCCGCGTGCTCGATGGCGTGGAGGAACTCGGGCAGAAACTTCGGGTCGTGGGAGAAATCGGCGTCCATCTCGAAGATGTACTCGTAGTCCCGCTCCAGAGCCCAGTGGAAACCTGCGAGGTACGCCTTGCCCAGTCCTTCCTTGGCCGTCCGATGAAGCACGTGCACCCGGGGGTCCGCCGCGGCGAGCTCGTCCGCCAGACGACCGGTGCCGTCGGGTGAGTTGTCGTCCACCACGAGGACCTCGAGTCGGGGATCCTGCCCCAGGATCGCCGGAACGAGCAGTGGGATGTTGATTCGCTCGTTGTACGTCGGTACCACGACGAGCGCGCGCTCAGCCACCCGGCCTCCGCCGGCCCCACGCCGGGCTGGCGAGCAGCGTCAGCGTGAGCAGCAGCGCGACCGCGGTCACCGCCCGCCCCTGCCGGTAGCGAGCCGAGTCGAACCACAGCCGGACCTCTCGCGCACCGGGCGGGAGCACGACGCCGAGGAGCGCGTGGTCCATCCGGTGCACGACGGCGTCCTTGCCATCGATCGAGGCATGCCAATCAGGATACCAGGATTCGCTCACCACCAGGTAGGTCGGCTTCGAGTCCTGTCCGTTGAGGGCGATCCGCACCCGTCCGGGGCTCCAGTCGGCGACCTCGGCGCGGGTCGCCGCGAACTCCGGGAGCTGCCCCGCACGGAGCGGCTCGAGCGCGACCGCCGCCGTATCCGACAGCACCGCGACGCGGCCAGAGGGAAACCGGGGATCGGCCAGCGCGGCGGGGGCCTGCGCGTCGGGCACCTTTACCGCGGCCGGCAGCACGCGGGCCCAGGCCACCGCGGTATCGCGCTCGTAGAGCACCGCGGGCCGGCTCGGCGTCGCGAGCACCGGCCCCAGCACCTTGTGCCAGCCGGCAAGCGACTGCTCGCCGGGCAGGACGATGTACCGTGTCGCCACCAGGTCGAGCAGGTTCTGACTGCCCAGATTGGCCCAGACGTTTTTTCCCCCGAGCAGCTCGTCGTAGAAGCGGATCTCGTTGCCGTGGTAGCCGAGTACGGAGGGGATCCGGTGCGCCATCAGCTGCGACGGGTAGTACACCCCGCCGGGTGGCGGCAGATCCAGCACCCGGAAGGGCCCCGGCTGCTGCTTCACCCGGGCAATGATTTCGTCGGTCTCGAAGAGGCGGTGCGCGGGGTCGCGGTACTCGAAGAACCGGCGGTCCACACTCCACAGGTCGGCGGCCACGAGCGCCGCGAGCGCTCCCGCGGCACCCGCGCCGCGCAGCCGGCCGCGCGCGACGGCGAACAGCACGGCCGCCGTCGCCACGACGATCGCGAGCAGCCGGACGGCGCCCGCCCGGAGCGCGTCGGCGTTGGCGGCCACCCGCTCCGCCTGCTCGGCCGGCGCCAGCACCGTGGCCAGCGGCTGCAGCGCGCCCACCGCGCCCAACAGCGCGATGCCGCCGAGCACGCCGGCGCCGATCCCGAGCGCCCGGCGCGAGACGTCGGCGCGGAGCAGGCGGTCAACGCCGATGCCCGCCCACAGCGACACCGGTAGCGCCACCAGGAGAAACGCCATTCCGGGCGCGCGGACCTTCGTCATCATCGGCATGACCTCGTACCACAGGCGGTAGAACGGCGTGTGCCCCCCCAGCGCGACCAGCAGGAAGAGCGCGGCGATCGCGCCGGTCGCCACGAGCAGCGGGCGCCGCCCGCGGTCGCCCCACCCGAGCGCGGCGAGCAGCACGACCGGGGCGCCGAGATACTCAGTGTGCAGCTTGAAGAAGTTGCGGCCCCAGTACCCCTCGAGCACGCCGTTGAATTGCGGCAACAGCGTGGTGAGCAGCTCTTCGGGCGGCAGGGAGAACGCCGTTGCGTACTCCCACCCGCCGCTGGGCCCGCCGGGGGCACGGGGCGAGAAGGGGATGTAGGCCAGGAATGGGACGACCTGGATCGCGGCGATCGCGACGCCGAGCACCACCGCCGCGAGGCTGAGTCCGACCGGGACGTACCAGCGGCGGCCGACCGGCCGCTCGGGATCCCGGGTGGCAAGCCAGAGCGTCCACAGTCCCCCGGCGACGAGGAGGTAATACGTCATCTGATAATGGGGGCTCAGCATGCACAGCCCCACCGTGAGCGCGAGGAGCCCATAGCCCCACCAGCGCTCCTGGCGAACCGCGCGGACCAGCGCGAGGAACACCAGTGGCGCCAGCGCCGAGACGTACAGCTTGCCGTCGTGACCGGGCTTGACGAGCGATGCCACGATCCCCGTGAGCTGGTACGCGATTCCCCCCACAACCGCCCCGCTCCAGCCGAGCCGGAGCGCGCGCAGCAAGGCGTACATCGCCGCGCCGGCGAGCAGGAGATGCCCGGCGAAGCTCAGGTTCATCGCCGTGTCCACCGGCAGGATCCAGCGGAGCCAGGCGGTCGGATAGAACACGTCCCCGTGCTGTGCGGCGACGAAGGGCAGTCCCCCGAACATGTAGGGGTTCCACTGGGGGATGCTCCCGTGCTCGCGGAAGTACTCGGCGCCCCAGACCCGGAACCCGTAGCCGGCGACGTACTGGTCGTCGCCGAGCAGGAACCGCCCGGCCAGCATCGGCCAGCACAGCGTCAGCGTGGCGAGGGCGAAGGCGGCCAGGGCGAGCGGCACGGGGCGCCTGGGCTTCCAGGCGCCGTCGGTGCGATCAGTCGGCGACACGCGTGCTCCGGTCGGAGGAGAGGAGAAACGGCGCGGCGGCGCCGAGCTCGGTGATGGTGAGCAGCACCCGGGACGCGAGCGCGAGCACCGTGGCCGCGCCCAGGCCGAGCGGGGCCCGCAGCAGCAGGATCAGGAGCGCCTCGCGTACGCCGATCCCGCCGGGCGCGAGCAGGGCGAGAAAGCCGGCGAGGTACGACGCCGCGTACGCCGCGACGGCGCTCGGCAGGGTGAGATGCGCGTCGGGCAGCAGGCCGCGCGCCAGCCAGACGAGCGACACGCCGTAGCCGACCCACGCGACGACGTTGGCGCCCAAGCCGAGCACGACGCTGGCCGTCGTCGGCGGGCGGGCCGCGCCCGGCGCGATGCCCGCGAGCCGCAGCAGGCGCCCGGTGAACGGGGGCCAGAGCACGAGCCCCACCCCCACCGCGCTCGCGGCGACGAGCAGCGCCAGCGCAGCGCGGGCGCCGGGGTGCGCCGTCTCGAGCCCGACCGCGCCGGTGAGGCCCACGAGCGCCGCGCCGGTGCCGATGGAGATCGCCTGGAGTATGACGGCGGAGCCGGTGGCGGCCCATGGCGCGACGCCGGCCCGCTGCGCCATCAGCGCCATGCCGGCCATCGACCAGATCTTGCCGGGGAGGTACTTGCCCAGGCTGGACACGGTCCAGATGCGGGCGGCCGCGGCGGGGTCGAGCCGCTGCCCCCACCCTGCGAGCATCGCGCGCCAGGCGGCGATGAGCACGGCGTACATCGCCCAGACGAGCAACGCGCTGGCCACAAGGTAGGCGGGACGGGGCTCGAGGGCGAGCGGCTGGGCCCGCAGCTGGTCCCAGTTGCGGACCAGCGCCCGGACCGCGAGGCCGATCACGGCGAGGCCGAGGAGCCACTGCGCGGCCCGCCAGGCGCTACGCACCCACAGCCTCGCGGTACCACCCCTCGCACACCGCGGCGACGGCGTCGGGCGCGAGTCGCGCGCGCCACGCCTCGCCTTCGGTCCGGGCCCGTACGAACCGGTCCGGATCGTCGAGCACCCCGAGCGCGGCGTCGACGATCGCATCGACGGACGGCAGCGTGAGTCGCCCCGCGCCGTGCTCCGGTACCACATCCAGCAGACCGCCGCCGTCCCAGCAGGCCACCACCGGCACGCCGGCCATCAGCGCCTCGGCCGCCGCCAGACCGAACCCCTCCCCCTGCGCGGGCAGCAGCACGAGATCGGCGCGGGCGAGTAGCTCGGGAATCCGGTCCGGCGCCACGGTGCCGACGAAGTGAACGAACCGCCTGACCCCGCGACGCGCGGCGAGCGCCTCGAGCGCGGGCCGCTCGGGGCCGTCGCCGACCAGCGTCAACGGGACGGGATGGCCCAGCTCGACCAGAGCGGCGATCGTCTCGATGGCAAGGTGCACGCGCTTCTGGGGCGTAAGCCGCGCAATGGTGATCGCGCCGCCGCCGCCCTCGCTCCAGCGCCAGTTCGCGGCGTCCACCGGCATCGGCTGCACGTGCTCCTTCGGGATGTGGCGCCCGGTGGCGTTCTGGACCCAGCCGGCCACCTCCCTGGAGACGGCGGTGACCACGCGGGCCCGCCGGAACACCGGTCGGGCAACGCGGCGCGCGAGCCCGGACTGCCGGAGCAGCGCGGCGTCGGTGCCGTGGCAGGTGAGGACGGCCGGGGTGCCGCGCGGCAGCGCCAGCCCCGCGGGGATCCACCAGTGGGCATGCACCACGTCGGCGCCGGCGCGCAGCTCCTCCCGGACCGCCCGGCGGAGCGCGCGGCAGAGTCCCGCGAACGCGAGCAGGCCGCCGGGCGTGCGCACGGCGGCCTGCATGCGACCGGTGTAGGCGAGGGTCTCGCGGGCGGGAGGGGCATAGCGCACCCGCCGCACGAGGACCCCGTCCCGTTCCTCCTCTCCACCCTTCCCCGCCTCGCTGGGCGCGATCACCCGCACCTCGTGCCCCCGGCGGGTCAGCGCGCGCGCGAGCGTGGCGAGGAACGATCCCGCGAGATCGCCCGGCCGGCGCGGATAGTTGTGGGTCACGAAGACGACCCGCACCGGGCTAGTCTCGACCGTCCCCAAGCCGGGCCAGCGTGCGCGCGATCTCGCGGTTCTCCTCGCGCAGGCCGGCGATCATCTCGCCCAGCAACCCGAACCCGAAGAGCGCGATGCCGCTGATCACCATCGTCTCGACCAGGTTGAGAAACGGGCGGAACCCGATGCCGAACCCGAACCGCAGGATCAGCGCGACCACGCCAACGAGGAATCCCAGGGCGAAGAGCAGCGCGCCCCCCAGCCCGAAGAAGAGCATCGGCTTGCGGCCGAAGCGGAGCTGGAACCACACCGAGAGGAGATCGAGCACGCCCACGGGGATCCGGCGCCAGTTGAACTTCGACACCCCGGCCCGGCGGGGGTACAGCGGCACGGGATGGGAATCGAGCCGGAACCCGTCGGCCGCCGCGATCACGACCATGTAGCGATGCCAGTCCGGCCGCAGGGGCACGCCGGCCATGACGGCGCGCCGCCAGGCCTTCACCGAGTTGAGGTCGGTCACGCCGACGCCGAAGAGCCAGCGGCAGAGCCGGTTGTAGACCCCGGACACGAAGGCCTTCTCGTACCTGCCCTGCTTGGTGCCGGTGACGATGTCGGCCCGTCCCTCGAGGATCGGACGCACCAGCCCCGGGATGTCCTCGGGCAGGTACTGGAGATCGGCGGGGTAGAAGACGCACACGTCGCCCCGGGCCACGTCGCTGGCCGAGCGCAACGCATCGGCGATGCCGCGCTGGCGGCGGTGGGTGACGACGTGGAGGAAGGGAAAGCGGTGCTGGAGCTCGCGGAGGACGCGCGGCGTCTCGTCGCGGGAGCCGTCGTCCACGACGACCACCTCGAACCGGAAACCCGCCGGGCTCAGCGCGTCGGCGCAGCGCTGAACGAACTCCGGGAGATTCGGCGCCTCGTCCTTCGCCGGCACGAGCACGCTGACGTCCACGACGTCCGCCGGGTCGGCGGGCAGCGTCATACCCGCTTCCGCATTCTCGCGGGCAGGATGCCGAGCTGGTCGCGATACTTGGCCACGGTGCGACGGGCGATCTGAATGCCCTGCTCCTGGAACAGGTGCACGATCTGCTGGTCGGTGAGCGGCTTCGCGCTATCCTCCTCGCCCACCATCTTCTGCAGCTTGGCGCGGATGGAGCGGGCGCTGGCGTCCTCGCCCGAGGCGGTGGCGAGGGCGCTGGAGAAGAAGAACTTGAGCGGCAGCACGCCGCGCGGCGTCTGCACCCACTTCTCGTTGGTGACACGGCTGACCGTGCTCTCGTGCATGTTGATCACCTCGGCCACTTCACGCAGGGTCAGGGGCTTGAGGTACTCGATCCCCTTGTCGAAGAACTCGCGCTGCCGGTCCACGATGAAGTGCATGACCTTGAGCATG
>DASUAH010000081.1:0-49033 GCA_035763885.1 Gemmatimonadales bacterium | reverse complement strand
GGCGGCCCGCTCGCGGGCAGCCGCGCGGTCATCAACATGAGCCTCGGCGGCTCCGTGCTCGACGCTGTAGAGCAGGAGTCGCTCGACTACGCGACCAGCAACGGCGTCGTGGTCGTCGCGGCGGTCGGCAACTCCGGGCCGAACGGGAACTTGAGCTATCCCGGCGGCTACGCCCCCGTGATCGCCGTCGCGTCGGCGGGCTGGATCGGCGAGTGGAACAACCGGGGTGTCGCGCCGTTCAACCCCGCCTGCACCATCATCGATCCCGCCTTCGACGCGCGGCTGCCAGGCCGGTTCTGGCGTCAGTGCGACGTGCCCGAGCCCTATACGTCGGCGAACTTCTACGTCTCGTCGTTCTCGTCCCGGGATCCGGACGGGCTGGACACGGGCGCCGACTACGATCTCGACGTCGCCGCGCCGGGCTCCTGGGTCGTCGGGCCGTGGGGTTTCAACAACGGCCAGATCAACTACGCTATCGCGGGGGGGACCTCGCAGGCCACGCCGCACGTTGCGGGGATCGTCGCGCTGATGCTCCAGAAGAACCCGGCGCTCACGCCCGCGCAGATCGAGAGCTGCCTGGAAACCGCCGCCCAGCCCCTGACCGACACGAACCAGCAGGTGAGCCCCGCCCCGGCGGGTCTCGTGCCGGCGCCACTGATCACACCAGCAAACTGGGGCACCGATCGGAGCGGCCACGGCTTCATCACCGCCGACGCAGCGCTCAACTCGTCCTGCTTCTCCTGACCACCCGCTCGCCTGATGCGAAGGGGCCCGTCCAGTGACGGGCCCTTCACTTTTTCGGTACCTCACGCGCGGAAATGCCTTGTCCACGTCATGGCGTCCGGGCATGTTTGTGCGGCCTCGCAGTCTCCCACCTCGAACCAGGGGCATCGCCATGCGTCTTGCCCGACTCCCCTTGGGGGGCGCGGTCGCCGGCGTCCTCGCGCTGGCCGCCTGCGGCACCGATCCGCTGTCCTCCCCCGAAACACCACAGTTCGCCGCCCGCGCCGCCGCCGGCGACCGGCAGTACATCCTCGCCGCGCCCGGTAACCAGCTCCCCGCTGGGCTCGAGAAGCAAGTCGAGGCGGCCGGCGGACGGCTTGCCGCGAGCCTTCCGCAGGTCGGCTTGGCCATCGCGCAGTCGGCGCGCCCCGACTTTGCCGCACGTGCCGAGCGCATCCAGGGCATCGCCCATGCGGTCGCGGACCAACGGGTAGCGTGGGTGCGGCCGGATGCGCGCTTCTACGCGGCCGCCGAACCGGCGGCCACCGGGGTGAAGGGGCAGGCCATCGAGGATGGAGCGTTCTTCTTCGCGGAGCAGTGGGCCCCGCGCGCCATCCAGGCGCCCGCTGCGTGGGCGGCCGGCCAGGTCGGTCAGGGCGCCCGCGTCGCCGTTCTCGACGGCGGCATCTGGGCCCCGCACCCCGACCTCGCCCCGAACATCGACGCCGCGCATGCGGTGTCCTTCGCCACCGACGCCAACGGCAACCCGACCGACTGGGACGAGGACGTGGGCCCCTTCTGGCACGGGACCCACGTCGCCGGGATCGTGGCGGGCGCGGCGGCACTTGGCACGATCGGCATCGCACCGCGCGCGACGATCATCCCCGTGAAGGTGCTGCACGACGGGAGCGGCACGTTCGGCGGACTGATCCAGGGCCTGATCTACGCCTCCACGCCCACCGAGCAGGGCGGGGCGGGCGCGGACATCGTCAACCTGAGCCTCGGCGCCACCTTCGAGCGGACCGGCAAGACCGGGATCGCCCAGCTCGCCTCGTTCCTGGGACGCGTCACCACCTTCGCGTACCAGCAGGGCGTGCTCATCGTGGCCGCGGCGGGCAACGGCGATCCGCCGGGCGTGCCGGTGGACTTCGATCACAGCAACAACAAGATCGTGCTTCCGGCGCAGTCCACGAACGTCCTCACCATCTCCGCGCTCGGTCCGGTGGACTTCGCGAGCCTCGGAGCGCTCGCGTACTTCGACCGGCTCGCGTCGTACAGCAACTTCGGCCAGTCGGCCATCGACTTCGGGGCCCCCGGCGGCGACTTCACCCTCTTCCCCAACGGCGCCTGGTTCCTCGACATGGTGCTCAGCACCAACGTCGGCGGTTGGGCGCGCGCGGCTGGCACGAGCCAAGCCGCGCCTGCCGCTGCCGGGGTGGCAGCGCTGATCGTAGGCAAGTTCGGCCGCATGCACCCCGCCCAGCTCGAGGCGCGGCTCCGCGCCTCGGCCGAAGATCTGGGCAAGCCCGGTAACGACGATGCGTACGGCGCCGGCCGGGTGAACGCGTTCCGGGCGGTACAGTAGAGCTGCTGCGCTGCGCCCCTTCACCGGGTGACCACAGTCACCGCACCCCCCGCCCGGGAGGTGTAGCCTAGGCAGGCCGAAACCCGAGTGGAGGGGGCAATGATCTGGACGATCTTCATCATCCTGCTGGTGCTGTGGCTGCTGGGGCTGGTGTCGGGTACCACGTTTGGCGGCTTCATTCACATCCTGCTCATCCTGGCTATCGCCGTGGTGTTGATCCGGGTGATTCAGGGCCGCCGCCCGATCTGACGCGAGGCCGTCGTGCGATCAGGCGTTCCGCCGATCCTCGGCCGGCTGGCCATCGTTGGAGGGCTCGTGCTCGTGCTGGCGAGCAGCCGGCGCTCCGGGTAGCCGCGCGCCGGCGCTCGTCCTGGCGTCCGTCCTTGGGGACGGGCGCCTTTTTTCTTGCCGGAGAACTGCTCTCCCCGCCGCGGCGTTGCTTTCCCACAGCACCGGGACCACTCTCGACCAGCGAGGCGTTCATGACGTATCGTTTTGGCATTGCCGCCGCGGGGCTGGCATTCGTTCTAGCCGGGGCACCGCTTGCGGCGCAGGAGCGCGACGCGGCCATGGGCCAGGATGCCATGATGAAGCCGCCCCAGGGCACGTTCGCCGGGGCCGAGGGGCACCGCGCGAACGGGTCGTATCAGATCACTACGGCCGGGGGGCGGACCCGTCTCGAGCTCGGCGCCGACTTCTCGGTGGAGAAGGGGCCCGACGTGTACGTCGTATTGAGCCCCACGGAGGGCGTGCCGGCCCAAGGCGCAGTGTTCCTGGGCAGGCTGAGGCGCTTCGACGGCGCGCAGGCGTTCGACCTGCCGGCGGGGACCGACCTCGGCGGGTTCAGCCACGTCGTGCTCTGGTGCAAGAAGTACTCGGTTGCCATGGGCACGGCCCCGCTCGCGACCGCCGATGCGATGATGGCGAAGTAGCGTGCCCCGGTCCGAGCCGCATCCGCTGCGCAGCCCAGACGGCGCGCCGCCACCGCTCGCGATGACGGGGCAGGCGAGCCTGCGGGCGCGGCTCGTGGCGCGCGACGAGCGCGCGCTGGTCGAGCTCATCGAGGCGGCCACGCCGTGGGTGCTCGGAGTGGTGCTGGGGATGCTGCGTGACCAGGACGAGGCGGAGGAGGTGACTGCCGAGGTGTTCGCGACCGCGTGGGACCGGGTCGGAACGCTGGGGGACGAGTACCAGGAGCTCATGCCGTGGCTGCTTCGCGTCGCGCGCAATCGGGCGATCGACCGGCTGCGGCGGCGGAGCCGCTTGCGGCGCAAGGCAGCGCGGTTCCAGGCGTACGAGGTGGCCACCTCGGCTCCGGTGCCGTTCCGGGAGCCGGACGAGTCGGCCCAGCCGGGCTGGCACGTGCACCGCTCGGTGCACGCCGCGCTCGCCACGCTGCCCGAAGAGCAGCGTGTCGTAATTCGGCTCGCCTACTTCAGCGGATTCACGCACTCCGAGATCGCGCAACACCTCGGCGTACCCATGGGGACGGTCAAGACGCGGCTCCGGCTCGCCTTCGACAAGCTGCGCACCGCGCTGGCGCCGATCCGGGACTGGGTGCCATGACGCCGCACGACTGGTACGTGGAAAATCGGGCTGCCTGGGTCTCCCGCGCGCTGGAGCCGCGGGAGGAGCGCCTGTTCGATGACCATCTCCCGCGATGCGAGGAGTGCCGGCAGGAGGTGGCCCGGCTGGAGCGCGAGCTCGGGTGGCTTCCGATGGCGGCGGTGCCGGCGGCTCCCCGCCCCGGGCTCACCCGCGAGCTTGCCGACTCCGTGCTCCGCCGCCGCTCCTGGTGGCGGCGCCATGCCTCGGGCCTCGCGGCGGCGGCCGCGGTCGCGCTGGCTGCCGCCCTTGGCTACGGCGAGCACCGGCGCCGCGCCGAGGTGGAATCGCTGCTGGCGGAGCGGGAGCGGCGGCTGCTCGCCGTCGAGGACACGCTCTCGGTCATGCGCCGCGCGGCCCGCGTGGTGCAGCGGGAGATCGCGATGGGCGAGCATCGCGGCGGGCTGCTGATCTTCCGGGACGAGATCTCGCACCGCTGGAACGTCGTGATGCACGGCCTTCCCGCGGCGCCGCCGGGGACCGTCTACCAGTTCTGGTTCGTGACCGAAACGGGGATGGTGCGGTCGGTGGAGCTTCGCTGCGAGGACGACAAGCCCGCCTTCGCCACGCTGGAGATGCCGGCGACGCCGGCGCCGGTGATGGGTGCCGCGCTCACGGTGGAGCCGGCGTTGAACCGCTCGGGCGAGCCGAAGGGGCCCGAGCTGGTACATGTGGACTTCTGAGGCCGGCGTCTAGGCGCTGTCCGCCTCCACATCCGCCTCCTCGCCTCCCAGCACCGGCTCGAGCGCGTCCGGTACGCTGTCGCTCGGGATGATCACGCCGTCGGCGCCGAGCAGCCGGAAGAGACGCCACTGCGCCTGCCGTGCGGCCAGAACCCGGCGCCCGTTGTAGATCAGCGCCACGATCAACACGCCGTCGGGGCGTCCGAGGTACCCGACCACGCTCGCGACGTGTCCGAGCGTGCCGGTCTTGGCGCGGACGACCCCCTCCCCGGGGAATCCCGAGCTGAGCCGGTGCAGCGTGCCGCTGCCGTTGGCGGCCAGGAGCTGGGGGAAGTTGCGGCCCGCCGGCATCGCGGGAAACGTCGCGAGATAGGACACGAACGTGGCGGGCGCCACCCGATCATCATAGGAGAGCCCGCTGCCGTCGACGAGTCGGAGTCCCTCCCCGGCGCCGCCGGTCACCTCGCGCACGTGGGCCGCCAGCCGCTCGGCGCCCCGCTCCCGCCCGCCCGCCCACTGCAGGAGCAGCTCCGCACCGTAGTTGAGGCTCCGGCGGTTGATCTCGCTCGCGAGCGAGTCGAGCGGCGGGGACGACACCTCGGCGAGCACCCGGGGCGCCGCGCCCAGCGGCGTGGCACCGGGTTGCGTGGCATCCCACTGGATGCCCGCCCGCTGGAGGGCCCGCGCCCACGCGACGTTCAGCACGCTCTTCGGATCGCGCATCACCGCCGTGATGCGCCGGGTGCGGGCGCGAGTCCCGATCGTGCCGACCAGCGTCCAGCCGCCATCCGCGCGGGGTTGCAGGGAAAGCCGCGATCGCCGGCCCGCACGGGTGGTCGCCCTCACGGTCACCAGCGAGAGAATCCCGTCGGGCGAGGCGTCCACCAGGAGCGGGCGGATACCGGACTTGCGGCCAGGCTCCACCGTGACCCACACCACGTTCTCGTGCAGCGTGAGGGGGCCGACGGGCGGGGCGAAGAGGCGTCCCTGATGGCGGCGGGACCACACCTCGGGATACACCGCGTCGGCGGGACCCTCGGTGCTCTGGACGTGGAGGGGCCCGGTCAGCTGGCGCACCCCGCCGCTGGCGAGCTGGAGCGCGAGCTCGTAGAGGGTCGGGCCCTCACCCGGGCCGCGCTCGAGCGACGGGTCGCCGTTCAGCTCGAGCCCCCAGCTCCCTGCCCACTCACCACTGGCCGGCTCCACCGCGCCCGCGCCGACCACCCGCGTGGGGCGCCGGGCGCTCCCCCCGAGCACGCTCCGCGCGAACCCGGTGGTGAACACCTTCACGGTCGATGCCGGGACCAGGGGACGGTCCGCGTTCAGGCCCCACAGGATCGCGCCGTTCTCGTCGGCGATGGCGATGCCCCATTCGCCCGGGGCCCGGCGCGACGCGCCACGGTACCAGGACCCAACCTGTTCCTCGAGCCAGCGGGCGTCGGGGACCGGTGCAGGACCGGGCGCGGATCCGGCCGGGGATACTGCGGGGTCTTGGGCGCCGGCCGGACCGGCGGCCGCGAGAGCACAAGACACCAGCATGCTCCGGCGGCCACGCCGGAGGCATGAGAGCAGCTGCGACGTCATGACCGCTCAATCTGGCCGGCCGAGCCGAGTGACACAACTCACGGCCTCGGCCGTAACTCTGATACCACGGACCAGCGGCGCCGCTCGACCGGGCCGCGGGAGCGGGGCAGGCCTACTTCAGCATCAACTTCGCGATCGTTCGGAGCTGCATGTTGCTGGTGCCCTCGTAGATCGCGCCGATCTTCGCGTCCCGATAGAACTTCTCGACCGGATACTCCTTCGAGTAGCCGTACCCGCCGAACAGCTCGACACAGCTCGAGGTAATGCGGTCCGCTACCTGCGAGCTGAAGAGCTTCGCCATCGCCGCCTCGCGGGCAAACGGGCGGCCCGCGTCCTTGAGTCTGGCGGCGTTGTAGACCATGAGCCGCGCCGCCTCCAGGTCCGTGGCCATCTGGGCCAGCTGGAACTGCACACCCTGGAACTCCGCCACGGCCTGGCCGAACTGCTTTCGCTCCTTCAAGTAGGCCGTGGCCGCCTCCAATGCGCCCGTGGCGACCCCGATCATCTGGGCGCCGATCCCGATCCGCCCCTCGTTCAGCGTCTCGATCGCGATCTTGTAGCCCTGGCCCACCGGGCCGAGCACGTTCGCGTCGGGGACGCGGCAGCCCTCGAGTATCAGCTCCACAGTACTCGAGGCGCGGATGCCGAGCTTGTTCTCCTTCTTGCCGATCGAGAATCCGGCGAAGTCCCGCTCCACGAGGAACGCGGTGATACCCTTGTAGCCTTTCGAGAAATCGGTGTTGCCGAAGACGATGAAGAGTCCCGCCTCCGCCCCGTTGGTGATCCAGAACTTCCGTCCGGTGAGCGACCAGCCGCCGTCCGCCCGCTGCGCTTTCGTCTCCAGCGCGAACGCGTCGCTGCCGCTTGCCGGTTCCGACAGCGCGAATGCGCCGAGCAAGTCTGTCGTGAGTCGCGGGAAATAGCGCGCTTTCTGCTCGTCGTTCCCCCAGCGGGTGAGCGCGTTCTCCACCAGCGTGTTCTGCACATCGACGTAGATCGCCGCCGACGCGTCCACCCGGGCGAGCTCCTCGATGGCCAGCGTGGCCATGAAGATCGTACCGCCCGCCCCCCCGTAGCGCTCGGGGACCTCGACTCCCATGAGCCCGAGCTCGAAGAACTGGGCGATGAGCTCCGGTCGGAACCGGCAGGCATCGTCCATCTCGCTCACGTGGGGCCGGACTTCCGTCTCGGCGAACTCGCGGACGGTGGACCGGAAGAGCCCCTCTTCCTCGCTCAGAACGGTGAGGGCAGGGGCAGTGGTGGTGAGGTCGGACATCGGTCGGCTCTCGTGGGCGGGTCAACTCGGCGGGAAGTTACTCGCGCGGGCGGTCCCGCGGCAGCATGAGGTTCTCCAGAAAGAAGGCGGCCAACTCGGCGCGCCCGCCCAGCTCCGCCTTGCCATAGACCGTGGCCGCGTGCTGCCGGACGGTGCGCTCGCTCCGGTCGGTTGCCGCCGCGATCTCCTTGTGGCTCCTGCCCTTGAGCAGCATCAGGGCGACGTCCCGCTCCGCCGGGGTGAGCCCCCAGGCCTCGAAGCGGGAGTCAATGGCTCGCCCGAGGCCGTCCAGGGCGTTGCGGGCGCTCTCCGCCCAGGCGTCCCGTTCCGCCTGGCGCTCGGCGAGCGTCCGACGGAGCTGCACGTTGGTCCGCTCCGCCCGGTGCCATTTCACCCACAGCATGACCGCGGTGCCGAGGCTGAACCCGACCAGACAAAGCTCGTAGATCACGTGCGCCGACACCCGGTCGGGCGCGTCGAGCACCAGATCGACCGCCCCGCCGATCCCGATCGCGACCAGCACGGCCACCAGTATCCGGCGCATGTCGCGGTCGTCGTTCTCCATACGCTCCTCCGTCGGATGTCGGATGGCGCGCCACCAGCCGCGGCCCCATCATGCGGCAGATCCGTTACCCAAGGAGTGAAAAGTATGTTGCCGAATCCCCTGCACCCGGCGGTCGTCCACTTCCCGATCGTCTTCATGGTGCTGCTGCCGTTTGTCGCCCTTGGCGCCATCTGGGCGATTCGCCGGGGCGCGTCCCCCCGCCGGGCCTGGGCATTTCCGCTGGTCACGGCGGCGGTGCTCACCCTGTCGGGCTGGATCGCCTCCCGCACCGGCGAGTCCGAGGAGGAGCGGGTGGAGAACGCGGTGTCCGAGCAGGCGCTCGAAGGACACGAGGAGGCGGCCGAGCGGTTCGTGGTGCTGTCGGCGGCTCTCCTCGCGGTCGCGGCGGCCGGGCTGCTCCGCGGCGGCGTGGGCCGGTCGGCCCGCATAGTCGCGAGCGCCGGGGCGGTCGGGCTCGCGGCGCTGGGCGCCCAGGTGGGGCATACCGGCGGAGAGCTCGTCTACCGCCACGGTGCGGCGAGTGCCTACACGGCGACGCCGGCGGAGATGGGGGCGGCTGGGGCCGCGGCCCGGTCGGAGCGGGAAGCCGCGGCCCGGTCGGAGCGGGAAGCGGAGGACGATTGAGCGATGGCCCCACGCTGCCGTGGGCGGGTCACCAGCCGGCGTTCAGAAGCTTGCCTGCCAGCCCAGGCCGGCCCCACCGGTCGGCGTCGCGAGGAAGGACGGGGTGCGAAGTCCGAAGATGCGCCACCGGCCGCTCACGAGCTTCGCCGAGGCCACGCCCACTACGGCGCCGAGCGCGACATCACTCAACCAGTGCCGGTCGTCGTTGATGCGCGAGAGCCCCGCTCCTGTGGCCAGCGCGTACAGCCCCACGGTCGCCCAGGGCCGGTGGATGTCATCGGCGAGCGAGGTGGCGAGCGCGAAGGCCGCCGCGGCGTGCCCCGACGGCAGGCCCTGGGTGCGGGGGAAAAACGGGTCGAAATCGAGCGCCCCCTCGCCGGCCTCGGGGCGCTCGCGGCCCAGCACGCCCTTGAGCAGAAACGTGGCGCCGCCGGTCAGCCCGACGCTGAAGGCGGCGCGGGCGCCGGCGCGGGTGAGGTGGTCGTCGCCGGACGCGAGTCCCGCGGCGACCAGTCCGAGGCTCACGGTTCCGTACACTTCCGGCTGGCCGAAGCGGCGGAAGACCGATGCCGCCCCGTCGGTCGAGGGGGAGCGGTGACTCTGCGCGAAGCGTTCGACCGGCCCGTCGGCGATGAACAGCAGCGACGTGCCGGCGATCACAGCGGCCGCGTGGTACCAGCGGATGGTCCTGGGCGAACCGAGCACGGAGTCTCTCGACAGCGGCGCCGGGGCTGGCACCGCGAGCGGCTGCTGCCCGCCGAGCGGCGCCGCCCAGGTCAGCAGAAGGGTTCCAAGCCACGTCGCGCGGAGCCACATGCGTGCCCCGGGCGCGCATTGCGCCGCGCCAGTTTCAGCCATCGCCCAGGCCTGATCGTTCAAGGGGGGACAGGAACACTAGCCGCCCGCTCCGGCCCCCGCCACCGGCCTGGGAGCTCTCGGTAGTGTCCGGCAGACACTACCGGAGCTCTCCTCCCGGGCTGGGCGCACAAGGGCGTCACTGCCTCCGCTCGTACGTCCCCATCAGCTCCGCCCGCGCCAGCACGTGCCCCTTCATCGCCGCTTCGAGCTTCGCCTTCGTGGGGCGCTTCAGGTCGCCGAGCACTGTGTCCAGCGCGTAGAGCTTGTGGAAGTACCGGTGCCGGCCGATCGGCGGGCACGGGCCACCGTACCGCGTCCGCTTCCAGTCGTTCAGCCCCTCCCGGGTGCCGGCCGGCAATGTCCTCGTCGTGGCGCCCTTCGGGAGCCCGGTCGCGGCGGCCGGAATGTCGTACAGCACCCAGTGCACCCAGGTCATCCTGGGCGCCCTGGGATCCGGCGCGTCGGGGTCGTCCACGATGAGCGCGAAGCTCTTGGTGCCGGCGGGAGCCCCGCTCCACTCGAGCGCGGGCGCCGCGTCACGTCCGTCACAGGTGTATTCGGCGGGTATCGCGCCGCCCGCCTCGAACGCGGGCGAGCTCAGCTTGAGTGCCATGGCTCCCTCCGGCCGGCCTCGATCGCAAAAGGTGACCTATCGTCCTCGCTGCAAGCTGCGCAGCACTACTGCGCGGGTGGACCTGCCCGCGTCAAGGCCGCTCGCCGGGCCGGTTCGACCTCCCCGGGCCTGTTACGTTTCGGCCACATGCAACCGACGTCCGCCACCCCGTCGCCCCCGACCACCTCCGTGCTCCGCCGCCTCCGCGAGGATCGCCCGCTCCTGGCGGTCGAGCTCCGCCCGCCGCGGACCGGGCTCTCCTACGCCGAGAGCCTGGACGCGTGGATCGACGCCTACCACTCGATCCGCCGGCTCGCGCGCCACGACACCCTGATCTTTCTCACCGACAACGCGGTGGGCCAGTCGGAGGAGGAGAACCTGGCGCACCTCACCGCGAACCTCGCCGGCGAGATCCCCACGGCCAAGGTGGTGCCGTTCCTCACCTGCAAGCACACACTGGAGTACCTGCGCCTCTACGCGCTTCGGGCCGCCTCGCACGGGTTCGAGGCGCTCGCGGTCGTCGGCGGCGACCAGTCGGCCGGCCCGCCCCGCTGCGTGCCGCACGCCTACCAACTCCGGCAGCGCATCCGGGGCTGGGTGCCCGAGCTCAACCTCGGCGGCTGGGTCAACCCTCACCGTGATCCCGAACGTCAGGTGGATTTTCTCCTGAACCCGGAGTTCGCCGGCGAGTTCTACCTCACCCAGATCGTGTCGCACCACTCGATCCGGGAGGTCGAACGCTTCCTCGCCGAGGCTCGGCGCCGCGGCGTACCGTATCCGGGCGCCTTCGGGGTGTTCCTCTATCGGAGCGCGAATCCCCGCACGCTCAGACAATTGGGCGACTTCTTTCCGGTGCCGGCCGAAGGGGTGACCCGCGACTTCGCGGAGGGACGCTCGCCCGAGGAGGTCTGCGCCCGCTCGATCCGCACGTTGCGCGAAGTGGGAGTGGACAAGGTCTACGTCAGCAACCTCGGCTTCGACGCGGCGGACGCGCGCTACCGGCGCGTGCTCGAGCTGATCACCTGATCGCGGAGGAGCGCCGCGCCGGCGCCAGTCCCTCCAACACCTCCAGCGCGAGCGAGACCTGCCCGAACGGCGCGCTGACCTGCACCCCCTGCACCAGCCCGCGCACTGCGTCGAACATCTCCTGCGCGGTCCGCACGCCTTCGGCGCTCGCGGCTTCCGGCCCGCGCTCGTCCGCCCGCCGCATGCGGTCGATGACCGCAGGGGGCACGGCGATGCCGGGCACCTCGTTGGCCAGGAACTCCGCGTTCCGCAGCGACGTCAGCGGCCAGAGCCCCGCGATCACGGGAATGGACGGACGGGCGCGCTCGAGCACCCGGGCGAGCTGCTCGGGGTCGAAGACCGGCTGGGTGACCGCGAACTCCGCCCCGGCGTCGAGCTTCCAGGCGAAGCGCTCCAGCTCCCGCTCCGGATCCACCGCGCTCTGGTTGAGCGCGACGCCGATCACGAAGCGCGTGGGCTGGTCCAGCGGGTTGCCTCCCGGGTCGAGCCCGCGGTTGAGCCGGTGCACCACGTTCGTGAGGCCGATGCTGTCGATGTCGAAGACCGCGGTCGCATCGGGGTAGGGGCCCGCGCTCGGCGGATCCCCGGTCACGATCAGGACGTTCCGCAGCCCGCCCGCCGCGGCGCCGAGCAGGTCGCTCAGCATGCCGAGCATGTTGCGGTCGCGGCAGGTGTAGTGGAAGATCGTCTCGATACCGACCTCCCGCTCGATGATGAGCGCCGCGGGGAGCACCCCCATGCGACTCTGGGCCCTCGGACCGTCGAGGACGTTCACCGCGTCGACCCCCGCCACCTTGAGCGTGCGGCAGTGCTCCAGCATCTCGGCCGGGTTCCATCCCCGCGGCGGAACGATTTCGACACAGGTGACGAACTCGCCCGCCGCAAGCCGGCCGCCCCAGCGGGAGCGCTTCGCGAGCGGGACGGGATCCCGTCCCGGCGCCGGGGTCGAGGCCGGAGCGGGCTGCTCCAGCGTGGCGATCCGGCGCGGTGCCGTGCCGGCCACGCATTCCCGGATCCGCCGGATGTGCTCCGGCGTCGTGCCGCAGCAGCCCCCGATGAACCGCACCCCCGCCTGGATCAGCCGCCGCGCGTACTGCGCCATGTACTCGGGGCTGGCCAGGTAAATGCGGCGATCCCCCACGGCACGCGGCAGGCCCGCGTTCGGCTGGGCCGACAGGGGGCGGGTCGTCACGGCCGCCATGCGCTCGATGGCGTCCAGCATCGGCGCGGGACCGACCGAGCAGTTGAGCCCGATGACGTCGGTCGGCCATTCGGTCAGCCGGGCGGCCAGGATCTCCACGGCCGTTCCGTAGGAGGTGTTGCCGTCCTCGCCCACCGTCATCTGCGCCACCACCGGCAGATCGCTGAGCGTCCGCACCGCGGCCAGCGCGGCATGCAGCTCCTCGAGGTCGCTGAAGGTCTCGAGCAGGAAGCCGTCCACCCCGGCTTCGGCCAGGCCACTCGCCTGCCGCTTGAAATGCTCGACCGCTTCCCCGGTCGCGGTGGGGCCCCAGGGCTCGATGCGGATGCCGAGCGGCCCGATGGCGCCCACCACCAGCGCGCGGCCGCGCGCCGCCCGCTTCGCGAGCCCGACGGCGGCGCGGTTGATCTCCTCCGTCTGCTCCTCGAGCCCGTACGCGGAGAGCTTGACCGGGTTGGCGCCGAAGGTGTTGGTCTCGAGAATCTCGGCGCCCGCCCGGACGTAGGCCTCGTGCACCTCCTGCACCAGCCCGGGCTGCTTCAGGTTGAGCTCGTCGTAGCACACGTTGACGAACACGCCGCGGGCATAGAGCATCGTGCCCATGGCGCCGTCGAAGACGTGCACCCGGCCGTCGTTCAGGAGATCGCGAAAGGTGGGCATCACCGCTCGTAGTTGAGATTCGGCGCCAGCCACCGCTCCACCGTCGCGACGTCCATGCCCTTGCGGCGGGCATATTCCTCCACCTGATCCCGCTCGATCTTCCCCACCCCGAAGTACTTCGCCTCCGGGCGCCAGAAGTACCAGCCGCTCACCGACGCCGCGGGCAGCATGGCGAAACTCTCGGTCAGCCGGATGCCCGCACTTGGCTCCGCGTCGAGCAGATCGAACAGCACGCGCTTCTCGGTGTGGTCGGGACACGCGGGGTACCCCGGCGCCGGCCGGATCCCCTGGTACGCTCCACGGATCAGCGCCTCGTTGTCGAGCGACTCGCCGCGCGCGTACCCCCAGAACTCGGTCCGCACCCGCTCGTGCAGCCGCTCCGCGAATGCCTCGGCCAGGCGGTCGGTCAGCGCCTTCGCCATGATGGCGCGGTAGTCGTCGTGCTCGGCCTCGTAGGCGGCCACCAGCGCCTCGAGCCCGTGTCCCGCCGTCACCGCGAAGGCGCCGATCCAGTCGGGGACGCCGCTCTCCTTCGGCGCGACGAAATCGGCCAGCGCGAGGTTCGGCCGGCCCGCCGACTTGGACAGCTGCTGCCGGAGCGTGTGCACCACCGCCCGGACCTGGCGACGGCTCTCGTCGGCGTACAGCTCGATGTCGTCCCCCACCGAGTTCGCGCGGAAGAAGCCGAGCGCCGCGCGCGCCTCGATCAGGCGGCCGGACACGATCTCGTTCAGCATGCGCTCGGCGTCGGCGAACAGCGCGCGCGCGGTCGAGCCCACCCTCGCGTCGCTCAGGATGGCCGGGTATCGTCCGGCGAGCTCCCAGGTCTGGAAGAAGGGGGTCCAGTCGATGCGCGCGACCAGCTCGCCCAGCGCGTACGGGCCGATGGCCCGCACGCCACTGAAGCAGGGCACCGGCGGCGGCGTGGCGCGCCAGTCGATCACCAGCCGGTTGGCGCGCGCCTCCGCGATGGTCGGCCGCTGCGTCTCCGCGCGCCGCTCGGCTCGCTCGTCCCGGATGGCGCGATACTGCTCCCGCACCCCGCGGGCGAACTCGTCGCGCAGGGTGTCGCTCAGCAGGCTGCTCGCGACGCCCACCGCCCGCGACGCGTCGAGCACGTGCACGGTCGGCCCGTGGTAGCGGGGCTCGATCTTCACCGCCGTGTGCACCCGCGAGGTCGTCGCTCCGCCGATGAGGAGCGGCACCCGGAAGCCCTCGCGGTCCAGCTCGCCCGCCACGAACGACATCTCCTCGAGCGAGGGCGTGATGAGCCCGGAGAGCCCGATGATGTCCACGCCCTGCTCGCGCGCGGTCTCCAGGATCTTCGCAGCCGGTACCATCACGCCCAGGTCGATCACCTCGTAGTTGTTGCACTGGAGCACGACGCCAACGATGTTCTTGCCGATGTCGTGCACGTCGCCCTTCACGGTGGCGAGCAGCACCTTCCCCTTCGCCCGGGCATCGTTCGCGGCCTGCTTCTCCGCCTCGATGTACGGGATGAGGTGGGCCACGGCCTTCTTCATGACCCGCGCGCTCTTCACCACCTGGGGCAGGAACATCTTCCCCGACCCGAAGAGGTCGCCCACCACGTTCATGCCGTCCATGAGCGGTCCCTCGATCACCTGGATGGGACGCTCGAAGAGGTGCCGCGCCTCCTCGGTGTCGTCGACCACGTAGTCGGCGATTCCCTCCACCAGCGCGTGCTTGAGCCGCTCGTGGACCGGCGCCTTGCGCCACTCCAGGTCCCGCCCGCCCGCCCCTGCGCCCGCGCGCTCCCGCCCGAACGTCTCGGCGAACTGGAGCAGCCGCTCGGTGGCGTCCGGGCGCCGGTTCAGCACCACCTCCTCGACCCGCTCCAGCAGATCCTTCGGGATGTCCTCGTAGATCGCGAGCTGTCCCGCGTTCACGATCCCCATGTCCATCCCTGCGCGGATCGCGTGGTACAGGAACACCGAGTGGATCGCCTCGCGAACCGCGTCGTTGCCGCGGAAGGAGAAAGAGATGTTGCTCACCCCGCCGCTCACGAGCGCGTGGGGAAGCGTCGCCTTGATCCGGCGGGTGGCCTCGATATAGTCCACCGCGTAGCTCGCGTGCTCCTCGATGCCCGTGGCGATCGCGAAGATGTTGGGATCGAGGATGATGTCCTCGGGCGGGAAGCCGACCCGCTCGGTCAGGATCCGGTAGGCCCGGGTCGCGATCTCCACCTTCCGGTCCGCGGTGTCGGCCTGGCCGCGCTCGTCGAACGTCATCACCACGACGGCCGCGCCGTACCGGCGCACGAGTGTGGCATGCTCGACGAACGCGGCCTCGCCCTCCTTGAGGCTGATTGAGTTCACCACGCCCTTCCCCTGGACGCACCGGAGCCCCGCCTCGATCACCGACCACTTGGACGAGTCGATCATCACGGGGACCCGGGTGATCGCCGGCTCGCCGGCGGCGAGGCGCAAGAACGTGGTCATGGCGCGCTCCGAGTCGAGCATCGCCTCGTCCATATTCACGTCGATCATCTGCGCGCCGCTCTCCACCTGCTGGCGCGCGACCTCGAGCCCTGCCTCGTAGTCGCCCTCGAGGATCAGCTTCGCGAAGCGGCGGGAGCCGGTGACGTTGGTCCGCTCCCCGACGTTCACGAAGTTGGTCTGGGGCCCGATGACGAGCGGCTCCAGACCGGCCAGCCGGCAGCGCACGGGCGGAGTGGCGGGGCGGCGGGGCGGCAGCCCCCTGACCCCGTCTGCCATCGCCCGGATATGGTCGGGCGTCGTGCCGCAGCAGCCGCCCACCAGGTTCACGATGCCGAGCTCGGCGAACTCGCGGATCACGGCGGCCATCTGCTCCGCCGTCTCGTCGTAGCCGCCGAAGGCGTTCGGCAGGCCGGCGTTGGGATAGGCCGTGACGAACACGGGCGCCACCCGCGACAGCTCCTGCACGTACGAGCGCAGCTGGCGCGCGCCGAGCGCGCAGTTGAGCCCGATCGAGAGCGGGCGCGCGTGCATCACCGAGTACCAGAACGCCTCCGCCGTCTGGCCCGACAGGGTCCGTCCGCTCGCATCCGTGATGGTGCCGGACAGCATGACCGGCACCCGCTCGCCCCGGGCCTCGAACACCGCCTCGATCGCGAAGATTGCGGCCTTCGCGTTCAGGGTGTCGAAGATCGTCTCGACGAGCAGGACGTCCGCGCCGCCGTCCAGCAGCCCGCGGGCTTCCTCCGCGTAGGCGTCCGCGAGCTGGTCGAACGTGACGTTGCGGAACCCGGGGTCGTTCACGTCGGGCGAGATGGACGCAGTGCGGTTGGTGGGGCCCAGCGCGCCGGCCACGAAGCGGGGCCGGCCGTCGCGCGCCTCGAACTCGTCCGCCGCGGCCCGCGCCAGACGCGCGCCCTCCCGGTTCAATTCGTACGCGAGCGCCGCGGTCCCGTAGTCGGACTGCGAGATCGCGGTCGAGTTGAACGTGTTCGTCTCGATGACGTCGGCGCCGGCCTCGAGATACGCCCGGTGGATCCCCAGGATCACGTCGGGCCGGGTGAGCGACAGCAGGTCGTTGTTGCCCCGGAGGTCACGCGGCCAGGCGGCGAACCGCTCGCCGCGGAACTCCGCCTCGCTCAGGGCGTGCCGCTGGATCATCGTGCCCATGGCGCCGTCCAGCACCAGAATCCGCTCTTGGAGGAGCGGAACCAGGCGCTCGAGCCGCGCCGCGCGGGCCCGAAGATCAGCCGCGAGCGGAAGGCCGAGGGTGGTGCTGGCTGGGCTGGACACGGTTACTCCCAAACGAAAGCCCCGGGGCCAAAACGTCCCCGGGGAGAGGCGTTTTAGCTGGTTGTTTAACGTGGCCGCAATAGCCGCAAATCGCCACGAGCTCGGTTGTCGCTCTCAACTTACTGGCCCCGGCCCCGGAAGTTCAAGAGCGCTCCACGCCGGGGGCCCCCCTCGGGCCTGCTCCCCGGGAGGCCCGCCCAGGTCGGACTCCCGCTTCGGCTCGGCCAGCCGCTCGAGCGTCGGCGCAGCGGAGCCCGGGCGCTGCGCAGGCGCGTCAGCCGAGGCCCAGGCGTGCGGCCGCGTCCTTGGCCGTGAGACCGGCCACCGCCACCAGCTTGCGCCGGCCAGCCGCGCCCGCGGCGACCGTGACCGCGGAACGGGGTACGCCCAGCCGCTCAGCGAGAAACCGGACCAGCGCCTCATTGGCCGCGCCGTCCACGGGGGGTGCGGCCACCCGGACCTTGAGGGCATCGCCGTAGATTCCGGCGATCTCGGTGCGGGAGGCCCGCGGCTGGACGCGGACGCTGAGCCTGATGCCGGTTGAGGTTTCCGTTATCACTGGCTTACTGGCCGTCTGGCCGTCTCACACCAGCGCCCCGATCACCAGCTGGCGCGCGACCCACAACAGGAAGTAGGCGACGAGCGGGCTCAGGTCCAGCGGCCCGAACGGCGGGAGAATCCGGCGAAGCGGACCCAGGATCCAGTCGGTGAGGAATACCACGGGACGCATCCACTTCCGGTAGGGCGAGATCCCGAACCAGGACGCGATCACGCGCACCAGCAGCGCAAACATGAGGATCCGGAAGGTCCACGACACCAGCTCGATGAGCCAGACGCGCGGCCCCGCCCCCGAGAGCATACGCAGCTCGTAGGCGAATCCGATGGCCCAGTTCACGCCGCTGACCAGCAACAGCCCGCCGACGACCACGAGGCCGAAGAGCCACCAGGGGGCGCTCTGGGGCATGCCACCCGCCCGCACGATCCGGCGCTCCAGCGGGCGCAGGACCGGGTCGCTGATCCGGCGCACGAAGCGCGGCCACGCGCCGAACGGGTTGAGGCGCCGGTCGCGCACCGCCCAATGGGTGATGGCCACGACGGCGGCGTAGCCGAGCGCGGCGACCACTAGCCACCGGGCGAGCGCCGACGCCAGCTCGGCCATCACGGGCCCGGCACCTCGTACTTGGCGATCGCGCCGGAGGCGGTCGTGCAGACCAGCGTGAACCGACCCTCGTTGAGGGCTGCCTCCTCGAGGATCTGGGCGTTCCCCTCGCAGGAAGCCACCACACGACCGCGCGGCTCACGATAGGCGACGGTGACCACCGAGGAATCGCTCACGGTGGCGATGCGCCGCACCAGCGGACCCGCGAGGCTGTCGATACCCATCTGCTTCAGGGAGCGCGGCGGCTTGCCGCGATGGGAGCCCTTGTAGTCCGCGGCGCGGTCCACCAGCTGGAAGATCTCGCGGCCGAGATAGGCGGCGTCACGCAGCTCGGGCGGAAGGGTCTCCAGGCCCCGCGAGCGCTCGGTGGCGCCACCGTCATCGTCGGCGCCGCCGCACGCCGCGACCGCCACCGCCAGCGGCAGGATCCGCCTCGCGGCGAGCCGCCTCATTCCATCGCGAATTCGCGGTTGAACACGACGTCGAAGCTGAACGTCTTCGCCCGGCTGCGCGTCTCGATGAGTTCCGCGACCCGACGCAGGCGATCCGGAATGCCCATGATCTTCTCCTGGGCCTTGCGCCCGAGCTCGCTCAATCCGGTGAGGCCCTCGATCTGCCAGTACCGGATCTGCTCCTGCACGATCCGCAGGTAATCGCGCGGGCCGTAAATGCCGGCCCGCCGGATCACGTCCGCCAGCTCCTTGAAGCCCGGCATGCTGGCGCCCGGCATCTGGATGCCCGGCATGATCAGCGAGGCGGAGTGAAGGGCCTGGTCGGGGTCGCGCTCGAGGATCTCGCTGAAAACGGTACGATAGAAGGTGTAGTGCCGGGCTTCGTCGCGGGCCACGTTGGACAGGAGCTCGGACAGCGAAGGCTCGTATTCGCCGGCCAGTCTGCCCGTCTCGGCGTGCGAGTGCTGCGTGGCGCGCTCCTGCAGGGTGGTGTACGCGAAGACCCGGTAGGGGTCCTTGTCCCAGTCCGGATGGAACCCCGCCCGCAGGTACTCGAACTGCATCTCCTCGAACCGGCGCTGGTCGAGGATGCGGGTCTCGCGCGTATAGTCGTGCAGCACGACGCCGTGCCGGTCCTCCTCGGCGGTCCAGAGGTTGTTCCATTCCCGCCAGTAGCTGTCGTCCCCGAGGTACACCGAGATCAGCCGGTGAAAGTGCGGCAGCCCTTCTTCGGTGAGGGTGTTGAGGGCAATGGCCGCGCGCGCCGCGTCGGGGATGCCCTCGGCACGGCGTCTCAGCGTGGCGTAATACGTGTCCGGGCACTCGCCCGGCGCCGGGTTGATGAGGTCCGAGGGGAACCACAGCTCGCGCTTCTGCTCGTGGGCCGCCATCAGCTCCCGAACCCGGGCTTCCAGGTCCCTGAGCACTTCGATTTTGGCGAGGAGGACGCGGGCCGATTCGGTGAGGCTCATGGGTCGCTTTCGGAGCTCCAGGAAAACGTAGGGACCAACCGCCAAACATACTGCGGCCGGTCCCTCGTATGCCAATCGTCGCCGAAAGTGGTCAGTCGCCGTCCGTGCCCAGCTCCTTCTCCAGAAGCACCCAGGTGCGGCGGCCGATGTAGCCCTCGCGCCGCAACACCACCTGCCACCCGAGCGCTGCAAGCAGCGGCTCCGACTGGAGGTCGTCGGTCCAGAACTCGGCTATGTGGGCGCCGGCCTCCGCGGCGTGCGCCTCGAACGCCACGAGCAGCCGGTGGGCATGGCCCTGGTGCCGCTCACTGGGCAGAACCGCCACGTTCTCGAGGTGGGCGACGCCCCCGCGCAGGGAGAAATGAAGCCCGCCGATCCAGTCGCCGATGTCGTTGCTCAGCACCAGATAGCGGTCTTCCCCGGCGCTGCCGAGTTGCTCTGCCTCCTCGGCTTCGGCCAGGAGGTCGGAGAACCACGCGGCGAAATCGCCGTCCTGTTCCATCTCGCGGATCTTGACGTCTCCCATTGAACCAGCCCGCCTTCCGGTGGTCCGGGAACCACCAAACGCAACAGTAGTGCCATACTTCCGGGCCCTTCCGTGGGCCCTGTCACCCAGTCTAAAGAACGCCCGGCGCCTGCCGGAAGTTCAGTATCGACATGCCGGCGGTGGAGCTATACTGGGGCGATGACCCAGCCAGCTTCCGGGCGCTACGTAACGGTGCGCTGCGCGTTCTGCGACACCCTGAACCGGGTGGACCTGGCCCGACTGAATGCAGGGCCGAAGTGCGCCGAGTGCGGCCGGCCGATCCGGCTCGATCGCCCCACCAAGGTTACGGACCAGGACTTCGATCGGATCATCGAAGGTGCAAGCGTGCCGGTGCTGGTCGATTTCTATGCCGACTGGTGCGGGCCCTGCCGGATGATGGCGCCGACGCTGGATGAGTTCGCGCTGGCCCGAGTGGGAGATGCGCTGGTCCTCAAGCTCGACACCGACGCAAATCCGGTGACTCCACGCCGGCTGGGCATCAAGGGCCTCCCCACCCTGATTGCGTTCCGGGGCGGCCGCGAGACGGGGAGGCACGTGGGGCTGGCGGATATGCCGGTGCTCGAGGCCTTGGCGGACGGCCGGACGGTCAGACGGTCAGACGGCCAGACGGTCTGACGGTCAGGCACCAGCAGGTCGCCCCCGAGCTACCGCGACCGGCCGTCTGGCCGGCCGTCTGACCGTCTGGCCGTCTGACCGTCCGGCTACACCCCGAGCGCGATCCCCGCCACCACCGCCACCGCACCCAGCCCGAGCAGCGCCGCCCAGAGCGGCAGCACGAACCGGAGCCATTGCCCGAACGGCACCCCTGCCGCCGCGAGGATGGCCATCATTGCCCCGTTCGTGGGGGTGACGATCTCGCACAGCCCCGCCCCGTACTGGTAGGCGAGCACCGTCACCTGCCGCGACATTCCTAGCAGATCGGACACCGGCACGAGAATCGGGATCGTGAGCACGGCCTGGCCGCTCACGCTCGGCACCGGCACGTGCACCACCGTGTGGGCGGCCATCATTCCCAGCCCTGACAGCGCAACCGGGAGGTGCTCGAGCGGAGTGAAGAGCGCGTGCACGAGGCTATCGAGGATGCGGCCCTCCTCGAGAGCGACGTAGATCGCCCGGGCGAACCCGACGAGCATCCCGGCCCACGCCATCGACCGGAACCCGGTCACGAACGCCTCCGCGGTACCCGCCCACCCGAGTCCTGCCGTGAGCCCGGCGGCAAGTCCCATCACGAAGAAGACCGCCGAGAGCTCGTCGAATCCCCAGCCGAAGCGCAGGATCCCCACGACAAGCAGCACGAACGATGCGGCCACCAGCCCCAGGATCACCGCGTGCCGCCCCGCCGCTACGGCCGTGGGAGTGTCGGCCACGCGGCCGCCGCCGGCATGGTCGTGGATCCGTCGCGCGTGCCGCATCGTGCCCGCCACCCAGATGCCGAATGCGAGCAGAAGGACCGCGGTCCGGAAGAGCCCCCCTGAGAGAGGCGGCAGCTGGGCGAGCTGCTGGGCGATGCCGACCTGGAAGGGATTGATCGGGCTGAACGCCGCGCCCACGGCGGCGCTGCCGAGGCTGATCGCCACGGCGGTGAGCGCGTCGAAGCCGAGGCGCCGAGCGAGCAGCAGGAGGACCGGCACGAACGCGATGATCTCCTCCTGCATGTTCTGCGCGAGGCCGCCCAGCGCGAACGCCGCGCTGGCGAGGGGGATCATGAGCGCCTCTCGGCGCCCCAGCGCGCGCACCAGCCAGGCGACTGCGCCGGTGAGCGCCCCCGTCTGCTCGACCACGGCGAACGCGCCGCCCACGAGAAACACGAGGAAGACCACTGACGCCGCGTCGGCCAGGCCCTTCGGCACGGCGACGGCAGCCTGGAGCGGTCCGACCGGGGCCGGCTGGACTCGGTGGAACGTGCCGGGCACCACCACGGTGCGCCCGGTGACGCTGTCCTCTCGGCGCTCGTACCGGCCGGCGGGAACGATCCAGCTCGCGAGCGCGGCGACGGCGAGGCACGCGAGCAGGAGGATCAGGGGGTGGGGAAGGCGGAGGCCCGCGCCCGGCGCGGTCACAGGCTCCGGCACTCTTTCTCGACGGGAGGGGTGTTCGTGCACGCGATCGTGGCATCCATGCCCGCCGCGATGGGGCCGCACGCCGCGGTCCGGGCCTCCCGCTCGGCATCCGCCTCCGTCGCGCCGGAAGTCGTGGCGCTGTTGCGCCGACCCTCGTACTCGACCACGACGCGGCATTCGACCCGCTGCGAGGTAAGCGTGTTATAGAGAAGGAGGGCCGCGAAGGCGGCCAGCGCGAGGAGCATCACCACGGTGCTTCGCCGCATGAGTCGTCTCCGGAGGGGGAGGGCGAGGTGGAGTATACGCCCGCCGACCGCGGGCGCCACTCAGCTCCGGTTCTGATCGAGTAGCGTCAGCGGCAACTTGCACGACGATCCTGCGCGCGGCGCCGGCGCTCGGCCCGGCACCGCAAGTGGACGCAACGGCTTAGCGGGTCTGTGCAATGTTGGTACACGATTTGCCCGTCCCTGAAGGAAGCTTCACTTCACCGCACGACAGCCAGGGTACCCGAACGGCGGGTTCCACCCCGCACGGTGCTCTCATGACCCAATCCGCCCCGCGGCCCGGGACCTTCCTGGTCGTGGACGATTCCGCGCTGACGCACCAGATGTATCGGCTGGTGTTCTCCCGGGGCGCGCTGGCCGGCAGCACGGTGCTCCACGCGATGAACGGACGACAGGGATACGCCCAGCTGGCCGCGCACCCGGAGATCAGCCTCGTCCTGCTCGACCTCAACATGCCCGAGATGAACGGGCTCGAGTTCCTCGAGCGCCGGCGCGCGGAGAACCTCCACCCTCACGTCGCGGTCGTCCTGGTGACGACCGAGGGAACCGCCGAAGACGAGGCGCGGGGACGCGCCGCCGGCGCCTGGGACTACCTGCGCAAGCCGTTCCTTCCCGCCGACCTCGAGGCGCTCGTCGCGCGGCTGCAGCGCGAGCGCTCCGCCGCCTGAGATGGATCACGATCACGTCTTCGGTGAGCTGGTTCACGAGTACGTCGCGGAGTGTCTCCCGCACGCGGATGCCGTGACCGACGCGCTGCTTGATCTGGAGCGGCGGTGGCGAGCCGGCGACACCGATCCCGGCGACCTGACGGCGCTGAAGGCGCGCCTCCACACGGTCAAGGGCAACTCCGCGATGATGGGGCTCCGTCCCATGCAGACGGTGGCCCACGCCCTGGAGGACCTGTGCGCCCGGGTGCTGGCGGACCCGGCGTGGCGGACCCCCGAGACCGCCGGACTGCTGGTGCAGGGGGCGGGGCTGCTGGCCGATCTCATCCGGAGCGCCGCCGAGCCGGGCGCGGACGGCGAAGCTGCGGAGGCGTACGTGACGCGGGTCCGCGCCGCGCTCGGCGCGACGCCGCGGAGCGAGAGCCCGCTCCGCCTGGAGCGGCGGCGGGGCGACCGGCGCGCGGGGCCGGAGGCGGGCGGCGGCACCATCCGCGTCGACTTCCAGCGGCTCGACACGCTGCTCGAGATCTTCGGCGAGGCGATGATCGCGCAATCCGCGCTGCCCGACGCCCATCGCCGCCTCCGTGCGATCCTGGGCAACTGCGACGAGACGGCCGAGCTGGAGCAGGTGGTCACGGTCCTCGGCGCGACGATGAAGCGGCTGGAAGCCGCCCTGATGCAAACCCGCCTGCTGCCGATCTCCACCGTGTTCGGCCGCTTCAACCGGCTGGTGCGGGACGTCGCGCGCGGGGAGGGGAAGCAGGTCCGGCTCGTGACCGACGGCGGCGACACGCTGCTGGACAAGACGATTCTGGACCGGCTGGGCGAGCCGCTGGTGCATCTGCTGACCAACGCGGTGGTGCACGGGGTCGAAGCCGAGGCCGAGCGGCGCCACTGCGGCAAGCCGGCCGAGGCCACGCTCGCGCTCCACGCGGCTGCGGTCGCCGATCGCATCGTCGTGACGGTCACGGACGACGGGCGCGGCCTCGACACCGAGCGGATCCTCGCCAAGGCGCGCGCGCTGGATCTGGAGGTGCGCTCGACCGAGCCGGAGGACGTGCACGCGCTCATCTTCGTCCCGGGCTTCTCCACCGCGGACGACGTGTCGGAGCTGGCCGGGCGCGGCGTAGGGCTCGATGCCGCCGCGGCCGCGATCCACGCGCTCGGGGGCGCCATCGACGTCCGGAGCGAGGAGGGCACCGGCACCGTGTTCACGCTCACGCTCCCACTCACCCTCGCGATCGTGCGGTCGCTGATCGTCGAGGTGGACCGGGAGCGCTACGCGGTGCCGCTGAGCCACGTCGCGGAGACCACCCGGGTCGATCCGGCGGCCCTGCACGAGCTGCAGGGTCAGGGGGTGATGGTGTGGCGCGGTGCCGCGATGCACGTGGCCGACGGCGGCGCGATCCTCGGCACGGGTGGCGCCAGTCGCGCGCCGCGCAACTACTGCGTCGTGCTTTTCGCCGGTCCGCGCCGGCGCGGCGTGCTCGTGGATCGTCTCATCGGGCACCAGGACGTTGTGGTGAAGAGCCTCGACCCCACGCTGGGGCGGCCGCAGCTCGTCTCGGGCACCACCATCCTCGGCGACGGCCGCGTGGCCTGCATCCTCGACGCCGCGGGCGTCGTGAGCTGTCGGGAGGCGGCCTGATGACCGCGCCCGCCCGAGCCGACCTCGCCCGCGCCGGTGCGCTGGCGTTCGCCGATGCGCTCGCCGCGCAGGCGCAGGCCGAGCCCGCGGCGGCCGCCCCCGATCCGCAGCTGCACCTGATCGCGTTCCGCCTCGACCGGGAGGAGTATGGGGTGCCGGTGGCGACGGTGCGCGAGGTGAGCCGGGTCGGCGACATCACCCGGGTGCCCCAGGCTCCCGCGCACATCCGCGGCGTCACCAACCTCCGGGGGCGCATCCTGCCCGTCTACGAGATCCGGACCCGCCTGGGCTTGGAGCCGCTGGCGCCCGGCCCCAAGGCGCGCGTGGTGGTCGCCGAGGTGCACGGCCGGGTGCTGGGCCTCCTGGTGGACGCGGTGGCCCAGGTGCTCAAGGTGCCCGCGGACTGCGTCGTGGCGCCGCCGGAGGAGACGCGGTCGGCGCAGGCGGACTACGTGACCGGCGTCGCCCAGCTCGACGGCCGGCTGATCATCCTGCTCGACCTGGAGCGCATGCTGCAGCCCGGGTCCGTTCCCCAGCCGTGAGCCTCCCATGACGCAGACCATCATGCAACACATCCGGAACTGGACCATCCGCCGCAAGATCCTCACGGGGTTCTGCCTCACGGTGGCGCTCGCGGCGGTGCAGGGCTGGTTCGCGATCCGGCAGCTCGAGCGCATGGCGGGGATGGAAGGCGGCGGCGGGCTGCTGGACGCCTCACGGTCGATCGTGCTTACCATGACGCTCAGCATCGTGGCCGTCGGGTTCACCACGGCGCTCATCCTCGCGCGGCTGATCGCCGATCCGCTGGAGAAGCTGGGCGTGCTGGCCGAGGAGGTCAGCAAGGGGGATCTCACCACCGACATCCGGAGCCAGTCCCGCGACGAGATCGGCTGGCTCGAGCACTCCATGCGGCAGATGGTGAAGAACCTGCGGGTGATCGTGGGGCACATCTCCGCGTCGTCGCGCACCGTCGCCACCTCGGCGGAGGAGATCTCGGCCTCCTCCGAGCAGATGGCGAAGGGCGCTGAGGCCCAGACCAGCTCCACCGAGCAGACCTCCGCCACCATGGTGGAGATGGCCACGCAGATGCAGCAGCTCGCGCGTAACGCCGAGGCGCTTGCCGCCAACGTGGACGAGACCTCGTCCTCCATCCAGCAGATGACCACGACCCTGGTGCAGACCTCGCAGCACGGCGAGGCGCTGCTCCAGTCGGTCGAGGAGGCCGTGAACCGGCTGACCGACATGATCGACAACGTGGGGGCCATTGCTTCGCGGGTGCATCAGGTCGACGAAGTCTCCCGCCAGTCGGTCAGCGAGGTGCGGAAGAGCGGCGAGCGGCTGCAGGCGTCGATCAACTCGATCGGGCAGCAGTCGGAGGAGATCGGGAAGATCGTCAAGGTGATCGAGGGGATCGCCGACCAGACCAACCTGCTCTCCCTCAATGCGGCGATCGAGGCGGCCCGAGCCGGCGAGGCTGGCCGCGGGTTCGCGGTCGTGGCCGACGAGGTGCGGCGGCTCGCCGAACGGTCGGTGCAGGCGACGCAGGAGATCGGCGCGGTGATCGACTCGGTCCAGCGCGAGACCAAGGGCGCCGTCGACCTCATGGGCGGCGTCCTCGCGGGGATGGTCGGCTCCATCGACCAGACCTCGCACCTGGTGGGCGAGGCGGCCCGGGCGACGGAGGAGCATGCGGCGGGAGCGAAGGAAGTGCTCCGGATGGCGGAGAGCATGTCGCAGCTCTCGCGGCAGATCGCGGCCGCGGTGCGCGAGAACGCGGCCGGGGCGAAGGAGATCACGCGGGCCGCGGAGAAGATGAACCATCTCACCCACCAGATGTCCGAGGCCGTGGCCGAGCAGAAGCGGGGCGGGGAGCTGGTGGTGAAGGCGGTCGAGTCGGTCGCGTCCGTGTCCCGGCAGAACCTCGCGGCCGTGGAGCAGATGAGCGCCGCGGCGCGCACCCTCGCCGGCGAGTCGGATCTACTGCGCCAGCGGGTGGACACGTTCCAGCTGCCCGCCGCGTGACTCCCCCGGGGATGCCGGCCCCCGCCGAGCGCCTCGCCCTGCTGGACGCCGCCGCCGGCGCGGGCGCCGAGGATGCGATCCTCGCGGCCCTGGAGGACGACGCCCCGGTCGTGCGCGAGCGCGCGGTGCGGCTCGCCGCCCGGTACGTGGAGCCCCAGGTGCTCGGGGCCATGGTGGCGGACGGCGTCAACGCCGGGCGCCGGAACGGCGCGCTCGCGGCGCTGGAGCGGCAGGGGCCGTACGCAGTGCCGCACCTCGCCGAGCTGCTGCAGTCGCCCGACGCCGAGCTGGTCATGTTCGCGCTGCAGATCCTCGCCCGCATCGGGGATCCGGTGTCCACCGCGCGCGTCCTGCCGCTGGTGGCGCACCACGATCCCAACGTGGCCCAGGCGGCGGTCGAGACGCTCGGCCGCATGCGGGTCCGCGAGGCGCTCCCCGCACTGCTCGAGCTGCTCTCCGGGAACCTCTGGCTCCAGCTGGCCGCGGTGAACGCACTGGGCGAGATCGGGGAGCCCGCTGCGGTGGGCCCGCTGCTCGCCCTGGTGCCCCACACTCTGGTGGCGGAGCAGGCGGTGCAGGCGCTGCAGCGGATCGCGGCGCCGGAATCGCTGGAGCCGTTGCTCGCGCTGCTCGCGTCGGTCCGGGAGCGGCCGCTGCGGGACGCGATTCTGGAGGCCGCCGCCGTCGTGCTCGAGCTGCATCCCGACTCCACGGCGATCGGACGGCGCTTCGGGCGGGAATCGGAGCGCGGCGAAGGCGGCGTCTCGGCGTTTCTGGGCGGGCTCCTGCGCACCGCGGAGGATGACGGGGACGGCGGCCCGCTCGCGCAGGCCGCGGCGGCCCTGGTCCTGGTGTGCGGATTCCGGAGCCTGTATCCGAGGATCCTGCGTCGCGTCGGCGACCCGGAGGCCCCCTGGGCCGAGCCGTTGTGGCGGCGGCACGCGGAGCTGTCCGGTCACGACGTCGCCGGCTTCCTGGCGCATCCCGACCCCGCGGTCCGCCGGGGCGTCCTGCTGGCGGGCTGGTTCGGACCCGACGACTTGCCGACGCTGACCTCGCTGCTCGCCGACGGCGACCCGGGCGTCCGGGCGGCGGCGGCCCGCGCGATCGGCTGCACCGGCGACGCCCGGGCGGCGCCGGCGCTGGTGGCGCAGCTCCGCAACGGCGGACCCGAGGAGCGGGGTCACGCCGCTGCGGCGCTGGGGGAGCTGCCCGCCGAGGCGCTCGCCGAGCTCCGCAGCTGCCTGGACCCACGGGTGGGAGACGACGTCGTGGCTGCGGCACTCGGGGCGGTCCGGCTCGCCCGGGCGGCGGCGTTCGAGTCCGAGGTGCTCGCGTTCACCCGGTCGCCGTCGCCGCCGGTCCGGATCGCCGCGCTCCGCGCGGCCGCGGCGCTGCCGGGCACCCGCGCGCAGCTGGTGCTGGTCCGGGCGCTCGCCGACCGTGACGAACAGGTGCAGGTCGAGGCGCTCGAGCTCCTCGTGATCCGCGAGGGAGCCCGGGCCGCGACGACGCTGATCGCGCTGCTCTCCGCCGAGGACTCGCTCCGCTTCCGCGTGATCCGGGCCCTGGGCCAGCTCCGGGCCCCCGAGGCCGCGTCCAAGCTCGAGGCGCTCTATCCGACCGCACCGCTCCACGAGCGGATCGAGATCGTGCGGGCGCTCGCGGCCATCGCACCGGCGGGGGTGGCCGACTTTCTCCGGGTGCGGCTGCGGGCGCAGGAGCCGGAGCTCCGCCACGTGGCCGCGCTCGGCCTGGCCCAGACGGCCGGGCCGGAGGAGATCCAGGAGCTGATCGCGATGGCGGCGCACGAGGACTGGGCGATCCGGAACGAGGCGGCGCGCGGTCTCGGGCGGCTCGGCGTTCCGGAGGCGCGGCCCCCGCTGCTCACGCTTTCCCGCGACCTGGAGCCGGTGGTGGCTCGCACCGCCCGGCAGTCGCTCGCCGGCACCGCGCAGCGCTGCGATTCCGCGGCGGCATGAACGCGGCCGGCGAGGCCGAGTGCAAGCTGCTCTCGGACCTCATCCAGGAACGCTTCGGCCTCTCGTTCTCCGGCGTCCGCCGTGACATCCTCGCCTCACGCGTCCGGCCGCGCATCTCCGCGCTGCGTCTCGACTCGCTGCTCGATTACTACCACTACCTCCGCTCGCACCCGCAGCGGGACTATGAGCTCGACCACCTCGCCCGGCATCTCACCAACAACGAGACCTACTTCTTCCGCGAGCCGCACCACTTCGACATCATCGTCCGGCACGTCGTCCCCCCGCTGATGGACGACCTGCGGACCCGGCCGCTCCGGATCCTGTCGGCCGGGTGCTCGTCGGGAGAGGAGCCGTATTCGCTGGCGATCGCGCTGCACGACTCGGGCCTCGAGCTTCGCGGGGTGTCGTGGGAGATCGACGCCTGTGATCTCAACCGCGACCGACTGGCCCGGGCGCGGGAGGGTGCGTACGACGGGTCCGCCCTCCGTGCCTGCGATGCCGAGGCGCTCCGCCGCTACTTCGAGGAGCGCAACGGCCGGCGCGTTCTGCGGGAGCGCTACCGTCGAGGGGTGCGGTTCTTCGAGGCCAACCTCGCCACCGCGAGCGCGGTCGGCTGCCCGCCGTACGACGCGGTCCTCTGCCGCAACCTGCTGATCTACTTCGACGACGCGGGATTCGATCGCACGGTGCGGCTGTTCGCCCGCGCGCTGGCGCCGCGGGGCTACCTGCTCCTCGGGCATTCCGAGTCGCTGATCGACCGGAGCGACGAGTTCACCGCCGTGTGGCTGGAGGGCGCGATGGTCTACCGGAAACGTGAGGCGGCGTGATCCGGGTCTTCGTGGTGGACGATTCGGCCTTCGCGCGCAAGGCGACGGCCAAGGTGCTGGCCGCCGAGGCGGGTGTGCGCGTGGTGGGCGAGGCGGCGAGCGGCGCCGAAGCGCTCGCGCTGATTCCGCGGGTTCGGCCGGACCTGGTCACCCTCGATCTGGACATGCCCGGGATGAACGGCCTGGCGGTCCTCAAGCGCCTGCGGCAGGGCGATCCGGCGCTGCCCGTCGTCATGCTGTCGGCCCACACCCGGGAGGGCGCAGAGGCGACGATCGAGGCACTCGCCGCCGGCGCCGCCGACTTCGTGGACAAGTCCCGATTCGGCCTGATGGACCTGGACGGGTTCGGACGGGAGCTCAGAGAGAAAGTGAAGGTGTTGGCGCGGCCTGGCAGACGGCCCGACGGTCAGACGGTCGGACGGTCGCCCGGCCGGCCGGCCGGCCGGGCCGGAGCGGCGGAGGGCCGCGACACTCCCGAAACGCCGGCCGGCTGGCCGTCCGACCGTCTGACCGTCGATCTGTGTGTCATCGGGGCCTCCACCGGCGGACCGGCCGCCCTCCAGCAGCTGCTCGAGGGGCTGCCGGGCGACTTTCCGCTTCCCATCGCCATCGTGCAGCACATGCCGCCGGGCTTCACCCTGCCGTTCGCCACCCGGCTGAACGCGCACTGCCGCCTTCGCGTCGGCGAAGCGGGGGATGGCGAGCGGCTGGCGCCGGGACGGGTCGTGATCGCACCCGCCGGCATTCACCTGCGCGTGACCGACAGCCTGTCGGTGGTGCTGTCGCGCGAGCCGGCGCACGCCCGCCACGTCCCGAGCGTCGACGTGCTGATGCACTCCGCGGCGCGGGCCCGGCCGGGCCGGGTGCTGGGCGTCCTGCTCACGGGGATGGGAGACGATGGCGCGGACGGGATGGCCGCCATCCGGACGGGCGGCGGCGTGACCATCGCCGAAAGCGAGGAGACCTGCGTCGTCTACGGAATGCCCCGGGCGGCGGTGCAGCGGGCGGCCGCGGCCCACGTGCTGCCGCTCCCGGCGATCGGCCGGTGGCTCGCCAGCCTCAGAGCAGAGTCCCCCGGAGCAGTATGAGCGCGACGCTGAAGTAGATCACGAGCCCGGTCACGTCCACCAGCGTCGCCACGAACGGCGCCGACGCACTGGCCGGGTCGAACCCCAGCCGCCGCAGCACGAACGGCAGCATCGATCCCGCCAGCGAGCCGAACAGCACCACGCCGACCAGCGCCAGCCCGACCGTGAGCGCCACCAGCAGGTAGTGCGCGCCGTAGTCGTACCAGCCCAGCCACTGCCACAGGAGAATCCGGATCACCCCGATCGCCCCGAGGATGGAGCCGAGCGCCAGCCCCGCGGGGAACTCGCGGAGCGCCACCCGCCACCAGTCGCGGAGTGTCACCTCGCGGAGCGCGAGCGCGCGGATGATCAGCGACGTCGCTTGGGAGCCCGAGTTGCCGCCGCTGCTGATGATGAGCGGGATGAACAGCGCGAGCACGACGGCCCGGCTGATCTCGTGCTCGAACTCCTGCATCGCGAGCGAGGTGAGCATCTCGCCGAGGAACAGCGCGGAGAGCCAGCCGGCCCGCTTCCGGATCATCTCGGGAAGGCCGATCTGGGTGTACGGCTCCTCGATCGCCTGCATGCCGCCGAACTTCTGTACGTCCTCGGTGGACTCCCGGACCAGGGCGTCGATCACGTCGTCCACCGTGACGATGCCGAGCACGTGGCCGGCGTCGTCCAGCACCGGGATGGCGAGCAGATCGTACTTGGAGATCAGCCGCGCCACCTCCTCCCGGTCGGTGAGCGGCCCCACCGTGACGGGCTTCCGCGTCTCTCCTACCCGAAGCACCGGCTGGTTCGGCTCGGCGAGCATGATGTCGCGCAGCGAGACCACCCGCACCAGCCGCTGGTCCCTGGGCTCCAGGACGTAGATGGCGTAAACCGTCTCCTTGCCCGCGGCGACCTCGCGGATGTACGTCTTCACCTGGTCCGCCGTCCAGGTGGGCGGCACACCGACGAACTCCGTCGTCATGATGCCGCCGGCGGTGTGGGGCGGAAACCGGAGCAGGAGAGCGAGGGCGTCGCGGGTGGGCGCGGCGAGCACGTGGATGAGCCGCGCACGGGCCTCGTCGCTGAGCTCGCGGAACAGATCGACCTGCTGGTCGGCCGACATCGCCTCGATGAGCGGCACCGCGCGCGCGGTCTCGAGTCCGCCGATGAGCTCGCCGCGCCGCAGGAGCTGCGGCTCGTCCAGCACCTGCACCGCCCGATGGAAGGGAAGCGCGGTCAGCACCCGGATCGCTGCCGCGACCGGCAGGCCGTTGAGTGCCTCCGCGATGTCCGCCGGCAGGAGCTCCGCGCAGGCGGCCGCGAAGTCCTCCTCGTCGCCCGACAGCAGGTACAGCAGCTCGGGCGTGGGCGGGGTCGGGGGGAGTGGCGGCGCGGTCATCGGACGGAGTCCTCGATCCAGGCCAGATACGCGGGATGCCCCGCCACGATCGGCAGTGCGATGATCTCGGGGACGTCGTACGGGTGGAGCTCGCGGACCCGCGCCTCGAGGGCGGGCACACGGGCGCGCGTCGTCTTCAGGTGGCAGTGCCACTCGGTCGCGTGCTCGACGGCGCCGCGCCAGCGATAGGTGCTGGCGATGGGACCGGCCACCTGGGCGCAGGCCGCGAGCCGCTCCTCGACGAGCGCGGTGGCGATCCGCTCCGCCGTTTCGCGCGTGTCGACCGTGGTGGTGACCTGGCAGCAGTCGGCCACGCGGCTCTCGGGGCGGCGGGGGCGCTACTTCGCCGGCGCCGCGCCTCCCGTCGCGGGAAGTCCGGGCGTCTCGGCGCCGCGCTTCCCGTCGTCGATCGGGAGCACCGCCACCCGCCACCCGCTCCGGAACGTCACGTTGAGCCGGTACCCCAGGGGGTCGGCGGTCACCTCCTGCACGTCCGGCAGGGTGCGCGCGTACGCCACCGCGGCCTCTGCCTGGCGGACGCGTGCCTCGGGCGAGTCGCCCTGGTGCGCCGCCGCGAACTCGCGGCCGATCGCCACGTGCTGGGCCTGCTCGCGGCCGTACCGGGCGTACCGATCCGGCGGGACGAGGCCGTTCTGGCCGGCGAGGCGGGGATAGAGCGCGTAGTCGCGGCAGGCGCCAAGCAGGAGCAGAAGCAGGAAGGCGGCAAGGGATCGGCTCATGTCGTCTCCGGGTTGGCCGATAATATACCATCGACGCCGCGCCGGAGAGCCCATCCTGCCGATGCCCGTTTCAAGGGCCGCGGCCGCCTGATCCCCGCGCGAGCCCGCTCGACCGTGACGCGTCGCGCCTCCACACGCAGCCGCTCGCATCCGCCCCCGCGCTGGTTGACGTCCCCCCGTCCGCCGGCGAGGTTACGGCCGTCTCCTGCGATGTGCAGCGGTGTGCCTATCGGCTCCGGGCCCGGTGGCGGGAGCCTGCCAGATCGCGGCGGGCGGCGGCAAACGCGCGGCGGGTCTCCTGCTCCATCCGGTCCCTCCACCCGCGGTACAGCCGGACGAGGCGCCGGGCCTCGGCGGTCAGCTCGGCGCGCCCCCCCGCGGCGCCCCCGCGAGCGGTGACGACCAGCGGTCGCCCGAGCGCGCGCTCCATCTGCCGGATCCGGTTGAGGCAGGTCCGGTAGCTCATCTGCGTGCGGCGGCAGCCGTCGCGGATCGTGCCCGTGGCGTCGATCCCTTCCAGCAAGGTGACGTAGCGGGGGCCCAGAAAGAACCGGCCGTCGAGGTTGAGCCAGCCCTTGATCTGGCCGCTGATGCCGGGCGGCAGGCGACCGGCCCCGCGGTGGGATGCTGAGGGACGCGCGGTGTTCGGCATGCGCTGCTAACATAACCCACCAGGAGATCCGGGTGATCCGCTCGACGTTGCTCGCGCTGCTGCTGGGGCTGGTTGTTCGCGCAACGGCCGCTGCGCAGCAGCGCGTCGCCGGCCCGCTGGTCGTGTTCAACGCCGGCAGCTTGGCGAAGCCCATCCGCGAGGCGCTGCAGGCGTTCACGGCGCACCATCGCGATGTGCGGCCGGCACAGGAGAACTCCGGCAGCCTCGAGGCCGCGCGGAAGCTGACCGAGCTCGGGAAGATTCCGGATCTGCTGGCCGTGGCGGATTACGGGGTCATTCCGAAACTGCTGATCCCCGTGCACGCGTCGTGGTATGCGCTGTTCGCCCGCAGCGAGATGGTGCTCGCCTACTCGGAGGGCGCCAGCGGCTCGGGCGACATCACGCCGGACAACTGGTGGCGCGTGCTCCTGCGACCAGGGGTCCGGACCGGGTACTCGGACCCCAGCCTCGACCCGGCGGGATACCGGGCGCTGATGGTGTACCAGCTGGCGGAGCGCTATTACGGGCAACCGGGGTTGGCCAATCGCCTGCGGGCAGCGGTGCCCGCCCGATATGTCCGCCCGAAGTCCGCCGACCTGGTCGCCCTGCTGCAGGCCGGCGAGCTCGACTACGCCTGGGAGTACGAGGCAGTGGCCCGCCAGCGTGGATTGCGATACGTGGCGATCCCGCGCGAGGTGAACCTGGGCGACCCTGACCTCGCGGAGCGCTACGTCCTGGCGTCGGCTCGGGTGCCGGGTGCTGTGCAGGACGCTGATTCGGTCGAGATCAGGGGCGAGCCGATCGTCTACGCGTTCACCATACCGTTGCGGGCGGCCCACCCCGCCACGGCCGCGGCGTTCGCCCGCTTTCTGGTGTCGCCCGCGGGGAACGCGATCCTGCGGGCGAACGGGTTCGTGCCGCTGGCCACGCCCCGGGTAGCGGGGCCCGGTACCCCGCCGGAGGGAATCACGGGGAGCAGGGCCCGCGATTAGCTTAGGGACGGAGCTAGGCCGTTGCCCTTCGACCATCGAGCAGCATTCCCATGTCCGGCTTCCCCAACATTCCGGTCCCCCAGAACGAGCCCGTCCTCTCCTACGTCCCGGGCAGCCCGGAGCGAGCCGCGCTGAAGCAGTCGCTCGGCGCCGTCGGTGGCCAGGTGATCGACATCCCGATCGTCATCGGCGGGCAGGAGGTCCGCGCCGGCCGCACCGAGCCGGTCACCTCGCCCCACTGCCACCAGCGCGTGCTCGCCCGGGTGCACCAGGCCGACCGCGGCATCGTGGCGCGGGCGGTGGCCGCCGCGCTCGAGGCGCAGCGCGAATGGGCCCACTGGCGGTTCGAGGATCGGGCGGCGGTCTTCCTCAGGGCCGCCGAGCTGCTGGCGACCTCCCACCGCCAGCTGCTCAATGCCGCCACCATGCTGGGGCAGAGCAAGACCGCGTTCCAGGCGGAGATCGACAGCGCGTGCGAGCTGATCGACTTCCTGCGGTTCAACGTGTACTACGCCGAGCGGGTGTACCGGGAGCAACCGGAGTCGTCTCCGGGCGCCTGGAACCGGCTCGACTACCGCCCGCTCGAGGGGTTCGTCTACGCGGTGACGCCGTTCAACTTCACTGCCATCGGCGCGAACCTGCCCAGCGCGCCGGCGCTGATGGGGAACGTCGCGATCTGGAAGCCGGCGGCGACCGCCTGCCTGAGCAACTGGCACTTCTTCCGGCTGCTCCAGGAAGCCGGCCTCCCGCCCGGCGTGATCAACTTCGTCCCCGGCAACTCGGTGGACGTGAGCGACGTGCTGCTGGAGCACCGGGCGTTCGCGGGGATCCACTTCACGGGTTCCACCGCCGTCTTCCAGCTCCTCTGGAAGCGCGCCGCGGAGAACCTGCAGCGCTACGGGGCCTATCCCCGGCTGGTCGGGGAGACCGGGGGCAAGGACTTCGTGGTGGCCCACGAGAGCGCCGACGTGGACGCCCTGGTGACGGGCCTGATCCGCGGGGCCTACGAGTACCAGGGGCAGAAGTGCAGCGCCGCCTCCCGCGCATACATCCCGGACAGCATCTGGCCCGAGGTGCGGGACCGGCTGGTCGCGGCGATCGGCGAGCTCCGCGTGGGTGACGTCGCCGACTTCCGCAACTTCATGGGCGCCGTGATCGACCGCCGGGCGTTCGAGAAGATCCGCGGCTACATCGACCACGCGAAACAGGCGCCCGGCGTACGGCTCCTCGCGGGCGGCGGGACGGACGATTCGGTGGGCTGGTTCGTGCAGCCGACGCTGTTCGAGGTGGAGGATCCCGGCTACCGGATCATGTGCGAGGAGATCTTCGGCCCGGTGCTCGCGGTGCATGTCTATCCCGCCGGTCGCTGGCGGGAGACGCTCGAGCTGGTGGACCGCACCGGTCCGTACGCGCTCACCGGCGCGATCTTCTCGCGGGACCGCGCCGCGATCCGCGAGGCCGACCGGGCGCTCCGCCATGCGGCGGGCAACTACTACGTGAACGACAAGCCGACCGGTGCGGTGGTGGGCCAGCAACCCTTCGGCGGTGCGCGGGCGAGCGGGACCAACGACAAGGCGGGCTCCATGCTGAACCTGCTGCGCTGGGTCTCGCCGCGGACGATCAAGGAGACGCTCGCGTCTCCGCGGGACTGGAGGTATGCCTACATGGGCGAGCGGTGAGGGATCCCCGCTCGCCGCTCACCCACGGGGCCTACCGCTCCCGCGTCCTCACACCGATCCGATTCCCGACATAGGCGCACGGCGTCGCGGACCGGGGCAGGACGCCGGAGCGTCAGCCGCCGTCCTACGTGCACCAACCGGAAGTTCGCAGGCGTCTCGCCGCTCGCGCCTACACCCCGAAGCCGGCCGCCGGAGCATGTTGAGGACTCGCCTTGCCGGAGTGCGCCACCATGACCACGCGGACCTGCCCGCCATGAGCGGCACCATCGTGGTCCAGTAATGGGGGCGCTGCTGGTGGGTGGGCTCGTCGTGCTGCTGCCCCTCGCGCTCGGCGCGCAGGAATGCCGGCCGCCGAAGACGTCCAACGAGGCGAACGCGTTCGGCATGACGTCGGTGTCGCTCGCGTTCGGCCGCGCCCAGGCGCCCGAGCTGCTCCCCGGCCTCCGGTTCGGGCTCGAGGCGGCGTACATGCCGCACATCGACGACGCGACCGCGACCCCCACCATCTGCCGCCCCGGGAAGGGACCCGAGAACGTCAATCTCACCCCGGTGCTGCCGCGCCCCCGGCTCGCGCTGCCGCTGCCGTTCGGCCTCGCGCTCGAGGCGAGCTGGCTGCCGCCGGCGCGGGTCGGCGGGGTCAAGCCCAACCTGTTCGGCTTCTCGCTCGGCCGCTCGTTCGGGAACATCGACGGGGTGATCGTGGCGGTCCGCGGCCACGCGACCATCGGGTCCATCCGCGCGCCCATCACCTGCAACGACGAGGCGCTGGCGGATCCGAGCAGTGAGTGTTTCGACGGCACCGAATCGGACGACAAGTACAGCCCGAACGTGTTCGGCGCCGACCTCGCGGTCTCGGCTCCGGCGGCGGGGGGACGGCTCCGGCCGTACCTGGGCGCGGGCTACAGCCGCCTGGAACCCCGCTTCCAGGTCAACTTCACCAACAGCGTCGGTGACGTCGATACCACCCGGGTGCTGGTGAATCTCGACCGGCTGGCCGTGTTCGGCGGCGCGACCTGGGTGCTGTCGTATCGCTTCACGCTGAGCGGCGAGGTGTACGCCATGCCGTCGGACGCGGTCACGGCGCGGCTCGTGCTGCGGAGCTCGCTGCTCCCATGACCGGGCCGCTCCTCGCCCTCGTGGCCCTCGTGGTGTTCGGCGGGCCCGCGCAGGCGCAGCGGGAGGTGCCCAGCGCGACGCTCCGCGAGGGCACCCTGAGCTTCGACGCCCGCGCCACCGCCGGCGACTTCACCGGCAGCACGAGCACCCTGCGCGGCGAGATGACCGGGGGAGCGCTCCCGGCGGTGCGGGGCTGGGTCGAAGCGCCGGTGAAGACCCTGGTCACGGGCAACGGCAAACGCGACCGCGACCTCAACAAGTCGATGGAATCGGACAAGTACCCGACCATGCGCTTCGATCTCACGGAGGTCGTGCCGGGTGCCGAGCGCGGCGACACGGTGGACGTGACGCTCCGCGGGCGGTTCACCATCCACGGGGTCACGAACGACGCCGAGCTCCCCGCGACCGTGGTGTTCGAGCCCGCTGCGATCCGGGTCCGGGCGGACACCCCGCTTAACGTCAAGGACTACCGGGTTGGCGGCCTGACGAAGGCGTTCGGGATGCTGCGGATGCACGAGGAGATCGTGGTGCACGTGGACCTGACGTTCGCGCCGTAGACTGTCGCCCGCCCACCCCCGATACTATGCCTATCATGCCCGATCCCGCCGCCGACTCTCCGCCGCCCGGCACGTTCCCCAAGCCGGGAGACTCCGGCCTCACCCGCCTGGCCTACCTCCGGCAGGTGCTGGGCGCGTCGCCCCCGGTTTCCCCGGCCCCGCCGGCGGCCGCGCCGCCGCTGCATCCGGCCGAGAAGGCCCTGCAGGAGAGCCAGCGCCTGCTGGAGCTGTTCTTCTCGCAGTCGCTGGACGGCTTCTTCTTCATGATGCTCGACGACCCGGTCCGGTGGGACGAGTCGGTGGACAAGGAGGAGGTGCTGGACTGGGTGTTCGAGCACCAGCGGATCACCCGGGTAAACGACGCCATGGCCGCGCAGTACGGCGCGCGCCCGGAACAGCTCGTCGGTCTCACGCCGGCCGCGCTCTACGCCCACGACCCGGTCTATGGCCGGCGCGTCTGGCGCGAGTTCCTGGACGCCGGCCGCCTCCACGCCGAAACCGAGGAACGCCGGCTGGACGGCAGGCCGGTCTGGATCGAGGGCGACTACATCTGCCTCTACGCGCCCGACGGGCGGCTCATGGGCCACTTCGGGATCCAGCGCGACATCACCGCGCGCCGGACGGCCGAGGACGGCGTCCGCCGCTCGCGCGAGGAGCTGCGCGCACTGGCGGCGCGACTCCAGTCGGTGCGAGAGGACGAGCGGACCCGGATCAGCCGCGAGGTGCACGACGAGCTCGGCCAGGCGCTTACCGGACTTCGCCTCGATCTCTCCTGGCTCAAGTCGCGGCTCCGCGACCGGCCGGACCTGGCCGAGCGGGTTCAGTCGGTGGTCACCCGGATCGACGGGACCATAGACGCGGTGCGGCGGATCGCGACCGAGCTCCGTCCCAGCGTGCTCGATCACCTCGGCCTGGTGGCGGCGGTGGAGTGGCAGGCGCAGGAGTTCGAGAAGCGCACCGGCACCGTGGTGCGACTGCAGGTGACCTCCGCGCACCCGGCCGTGGACGACGCCCGCGCCACCACGGTGTTCCGGATCCTGCAGGAGTCGCTCACCAACGTGGCGCGCCACGCGGGCGCGAGCCGGGTCGACATTACGCTTGCCCTCGGCCCCGCGGAGGTCAGCCTCCGGGTGGTGGACGACGGGCGCGGCATCAGCGAGGCGGAGCGCACCGGCCTCCGATCGCTGGGGCTGGTGGGGATCCGGGAGCGCGCGATCGCGTGCAGCGGCGAGTGCACGATCGAGGGGTTTCCGGGGCAGGGGACCACCGTCACGGCGCGGATCCCCCTCGGTCCCGCGGAGGCGAGATGATCCGGCTCTGCCTGGCTGACGATCATCCGGTGGTGCGGGCGGGGCTCCGCCGCATCATCGATGAGGAGCCGGGGATGCAGGTGGTGGGGGAGGCGTCGGACGGCAACGAGCTGCTCGCGCTGATCGGGCGCATCCCGGCGGACGTGCTGCTGCTCGACGTCTCGATGCCGGGGCCCGGGTTCCTGGAGGTGCTGAAGGAGCTCAAGCAGTCGCAGCCCCGGCTGCCGGTGCTCGTGCTGAGCGTGCACCCCGAGGACCAATACGCCGTGCGCGCCCTGCGCGCGGGGGCGGCGGGCTACCTGACCAAGGATCATTCGCCCGAGGAGCTGGTCGCCGCCATCCGCAAGGTCCACCGCGGGGGCAAATATGTGAGCGCGTCCCTCGCCGAGCGGCTGGCCGTGGGGCTCGAGATCGGCGCGGACGGGTGGCCCCACGAGCGCCTCTCCGATCGGGAGTACGACGTGCTCTGCCTGCTGGGTTCGGGTCGGACGGTGAAGGAGATCTCCGAGCAGCTCGGCTTGAGCCCGAAAACCGTGAGCACCTACCGGTCACGGATCCTGGAGAAGATGAAGCTCGCGAGCAACGCGGACCTGGTCCGGTATGCGGCGCAGCACGGGCTGATCCGCTGAGCGCGCAGCGTTCCCTGTTCTCTGGCGCATCGCGCTCCCGGTCCGCAGATTCGAGCGTCCCTTCCCGCGCGGCTCCACCGTGCATCCCGTCGTCTCGTCGCTCGCCCAAGCGCTCCAGGATCGCTACGTGCTGCAGCATGAGCTGGGGCGCGGCGGTACGGCCACGGTATATCTCGCGCGCGACGTGCGGCACGAACGCCTCGTGGCGCTCAAGGTGCTGCATCCGCAGCTCACGGCAAGCCTCGGTCCCGAGCGGTTCCTCCGCGAGATCCGGCTCGCGGCCCGCCTCCAGCACCCCCACATCCTCCCCGTGTTCGAGTCCGGCGACGCGGCGGGGCACCTGTGGTACACGATGCCCTACGTGGAGGGCGAGAGCCTGCGCGACAGGCTCGCGCGCGAATCGCGCCTGCCGCTCGACCCGGCGCTCCGCCTCGCGCGCGAGGTCGCCGATGCGCTGGACTACGCCCATCGGCGCGGCGTCGTCCACCGCGACGTGAAGCCGGAGAACATCCTGGTTGCCGAGCAGCACGCCCTGCTCGCCGATTTCGGGGTGGCGCGCGCGGTCGCGGCCGCCGACGAGCAGCTCACGGCGACCGGCCTGGTGGTGGGCACCGCGGCGTACATGAGTCCCGAGCAGGCCGCCGGGGAGCGGGAGATCGACGGCCGGAGCGACATCTATTCGCTCGGCTGCGTGCTCTACGAGATGCTGGCCGGCCGCCCGCCGTTCACGGGACCCACTGTCCAGGCGGTGATGGCCCGGCGCTTCACCGATCCAGTGCCGCCGCTGCGCACCGGCGCCGACGGCGTGCCGCACTCGATCGAGCAGGCAGTGTTGCGGGCGCTGGCCCGGAGCCCCGACGATCGCTTCCCCACCGCCGCGGAGTTCGGCCGGGCGCTCACCCCGGCGGCGACCACGGAGGTGGTCGCCGCGCGAGCGGCGCCCCCCTCCATCGCGGTATTGCCCTTTGCCAATCTCAGCGCCGATCCCGAAAACGAGTTCTTCGCGGACGGGATGACCGACGAGCTGATCAACGCGCTGGCCAAGCTTCCCGGCGTCCACGTGGTGTCCCGCACATCGGTCTTCGCGTTCAAGGGCAGGCAGCAGGACGTCCGCGCCATCGGCGGACAGCTGAACGTCGCCAGCGTGCTGGAGGGAAGCGTACGTCGGGCGGGGCGCCGGCTGCGCGTCGCCGTGCAACTCGTCGATGTCGCCAACGGCTACCAGCTCTGGTCCGACACGTTCGATCGCGAGATGGAGGACGTGTTCGCGATCCAGGACGAGATCTCGCGCGGGATCGTGCGCGCGCTGGAGGTGCGGCTGCTGGGGCCCTTGCGGGCGGCGCTGGTGAAGCCTCCCACCGCCGACTTCGAGGCCTACACGCTGTACCTCAAGGGGCGCCAGCTGTGGAACCGGCGATCGGAGGACGCGCTCCGGAAGGGGCTCCGCTACTTCGAGCAGGCGCTGGAACGCGATCCGGAGTACGCGCTCGCGCAGGTCGGGCTGGCGGATTCCTATGTGCTCCTCGGGTTCTACACGGCGTTGCCGCCCACTGAAGCGTTCCCCCGGGCGAAGGCGGCGGCCCAGGCCGCACTCCGGCTGCATCCCGCCCTCGCCGAAGCGCATCCCGCGTTCGCGTACGTCAAGATGTACTTCGACTGGGATTGGGCCGGTGCCGAGCAGGGGTTCCGCCGCGCGATCGAGCTGAACCCGAGCTACGCCACGGCCCACCAGTGGTACGGGAACTGCCTTGCCATCCTCGGGCGGGCCGACGAGTCGCTGTCGGAGTTCTGGCAGGCGGTGAACCTCGATCCGCTGTCGCCGATCAAGAACGCGGCGCTCGGCTGGGGGTACTACTTCGCCCGGCGGTACGGCGAGGCCATCGCGCAGCAGCGGCGCGCGCTGGCGATCGATCCCGATCTCGGCGTGTCGCACCTGTGGCTGGGACTGTCGCTGGAGCAGGCCGGCGCCCCGGCCGAGGCGGCGGTCGAGTTCGCGGAGGCGGTGCGGCTGTCCAACCGCGAGCCGGTGGATCTCGCCTTTCTGGCCCACGGCCTTGCGCTGTCCGGGCGCCGCGCGGAGGCGCAGACTGTGCTCGACGAGCTCACCGCCATGGCGCAGCGCCGGTACGTCTCGTCCTACGACATCGCCGTGGTGCACGGGGGACTGGGCCGGCTCGACGACGCGATCGTCTGGCTGGAGAAGGCCCACGCCGAACGGACCCACTGGATGGCGCTGCTCCAGGTGGACCCGAGGCTCGACCCGCTGCGTGCGGACCCGCGGTTCAAGCGGCTCCTCGCCACGATGCGCTTTCCCTAGCCGAGGGGGCGGTCGATGGCCGCGCTCTGCCGCGAGAAAAACCGCGGTCCGCTCTCGGTGAGGTACAGGCAGTCCTCGAGCCTGATGCCGAACTCGCCGTAGATGACGATCGTCGGCTCGTCGCTGAAGCACATGCCCGGGCGCAGCCGCGTGGTACTGCCGCGAACGAAGTTGGGTGACTCGTGCCCGTCGAGACCGATGCCGTGCCCCGTGCGGTGCGGGAGGCCCGGCACCAGGTAATCCGGACCAAAGCCCGCGTCCGTGATCACCCGCCGGGCCGCCGCGTCCACCGACCCGCAGGTGGCGCCGACCTGCGCCGCCGCGAACGCCGCGTCCTGCGCCCGCCGCTCCAGGTTCCAGACCTCGACCTGCCGGCGCGTCGGCTTGCCGAAGACGGTCGTGCGGGTGATGTCGGCCTGGTACCCCTGCACCGCGCAACCGGCGTCCATGAGCACGATGTCGCGTGCCCGGAGCCGCTGCGGCTGCACGCTGCCGTGCGGATAGGCGGAGTGCTCGCCGAAGCCGACGAGCACCCAGGGGTCCGAGCCCCCCAACCGCTCGAGCGCCGCGAGCATGTTGCGCTCCAGCTCCCGCTGCGTCATGCCCTCACGCAGGGTAGCGAGCGCGGCGCGGAACCCGGCGATCGTGATGTCGCTCGCCCGCTGCATGAGCGCGAGCTCGGCCGGCGACTTGACCATGCGACAGCCGGTGGTGACCGCGTCCGCGAGCGCGTAATCCGCCGCGGGCGCTTCGCGCCGGAGGCCATCCAGCAGGAAGAATCTCAGTTGCGCCTCGACGCCGAGGCGGCCGGTGACGACCTCGCGATCCCGGAGAATCCCGTCGATCAGCGCGTAGGGACTCTCGTCCTCCTGCCACACGCGCAGCTCGTCGGCGGGCCGGATGAGCTCGCGCGCCCGCGCCTCCTCGAAGGCCGGACCGACATACGCCAGCTCGCCGCGAGCGGGCAGCACGGCGACGAAGGGGCGCTCGGAGAGCTGCCAGCGGACACCGGTGTAGTAGAACAGACTCGAGCCCGGCTCCAGGACCAGCGCATCGATCTCGTTCTCGGCCATGAGCCGGCGCGCCCGCTCCAGGCGGGCCTGGCGCTCCTGATCGTCGATCGGCGCGATCCCGGCAGTCATGGGCGTGAGCGACCGGATCGGGCCGGGGAGCGCACACGGGTCTTCGTCCGCCGGGCGCGTCGCCCGCTCGCCCCACGGCCGCCAGGAGGCGCCTCCGAGCACGCCGGCGCAGAGCTCCGTGAAGCGGCGGCGGTCCATCACCGCGGCGGCTCAGGCTCAGGGTCCATGCGCCCTCGCCTCCCCCGACGCGTACACGACCCCACCCTTCATCACCCAGCGGACCCGCTGCAGCTCGCTGATGTCGCCCAGCGGGTCGCCCGCCACCGCGATCAGGTCGGCGTGGCGACCCGGGGCCACCGCGCCGAGCTGGTCCTCCTGGCCGAGAAGCCGGGCCGCGACGCTGGTCGCCGCGCGGATCGCCTGCGCGGGCGTCATGCCGTACTCCACCATCAGGGCGAGCTCCCTGGCCAGCGGCTCGTCCCACGCGTAGCCGCCGGCGTCGCTGCCGTTGGCGATGAGCGGAAGCATGCCGCGCTTGAGCGCCTCCCCGAACGCCAGCCGCTCGAGCTCGATCATCTTGGGCCAGATGCCGCCGCGTCCCGGCGCCACGTAATGGGTCACGTAGATGGTCGGGCACCAGAACACCTTCTGGCGCACCATGCGGTCGATGAGGTCCGGGGTGAGCCCGTGCCCGTGCTCGATCGTGTCGAAGCCGGCGCGCAGCGCCGCGTCGATGCCGTCCCAGCCGATCGCGTGGGCCGCCGCCCGCCGGCCCAGCCGGTGCGCCTCCTCCACGAAGGCCTTGAGCTCCTCGTCGGTGAAATTGACCCAGCTCCGGAGCCGGCCGTCGGCGGCGAGGTGGTACCGCCGGTCGACGTACACCTTGATCCAGTCGGCGCCGTACTTCACCTGCTCGCGCACCGCCTTCCGGATCGCGTCGGCCCCGTCCACGATCTGCACGCCGGTGGGCAGCGAGAGCTCCCACGAGTAACCGAGGAGCGGATACATCCCCGTGGCGCTGAACGCGCGCGTGGCAACGAAGAGGCGTGGGCCGGGCACGATCCCTCGCTCGATCGCCGTCTTCACGTCCACGTCGGCGTACATCGCGCCCTCGGTTTCGAGGTCTCGCAGCGTGGTGAAGCCCCGGTCGAGCGCCCTCCGGGCCGCGACGGTGGCGCGGATCGCCCGGTAGGGGATCGACTCCTTGAGCACCTGCTCGTCGTACTCGGCGGCGGTAATGTCGCCCTGAAGCAGGAGGTGGGTGTGAGCGTCGATGAGCCCCGGCAGCACCGTCATCGCGCCCAGATCCACGCGCGTGGCTTCGCCCGCGCGCGTCGCGACCTCGGAATACGGGCCGACCGCCGCCACCCGCCCGTTCTCGATCAGAATGCCCTGCTCGCGCCGAGGAGCATCGGCCAGGCCGTCGATGAGCCGGCCGGCGCGGATCAGCGTGCGCGATGGAGGAGTGGTCTGAGCGGCTGCCGGGGCGGCCGGCGCCAGGACGCAGGCCATGAAGACGAGCTGTCGTGAGAGCATGCCATATTATAGCGTGCATGCGCTGCTCGACCTCTCGGCCCGCCCGGTGATCGCCCACCGCGGCGCCTCGGCCGATGCTCCCGAGAACACCCTCGCCGCCTTCGAGCTGGCCGTCCGGCAGGGCGCCGACGCGCTCGAGCTGGACCTGCGTCTGAGCCGGGACGGGGTGCCGGTCGCGCTGCACGATCCCACCCTGGATCGCACCACGCCGCTTCGGGGCCCGGTGGCCGCCTTCACCATGGTCGAGCTTGAGGCCGCCGGCGTGCCTTCCCTCGCCGACGTGCTGGCGGCCTTCCCGCGCACCCCACTGCTGCTCGACGTGAAGGACGCCGCCGCGCAGACCGCCGTGCGGGACGTGCTGCTCGCCCGGGGCGCGGCCGCACGCTGCGTGGTCGCCGCCGAGGAGACGTGCGCGCTGGGCGCGTTTCGCGGCGCGCCGTTCGTGACCGGCGCCTGCGGCGAAGACATCGCGCGGCTCTACTGGTCGTCGGCGCTCCGGCGCCCGCCTGCGACCGTGGGCTACGGCCTGCTCTCGGTGCCGCTGCGGCACCGCGGGCTGCCGGTGCCCACGAGATGGTTCGTCGCCGCGGCGCGCCGGCTCGGCTGCCCCGTGCACGTGTGGACGGTGGACGCGCCCGCGCTCGCTCGCCGGCTGTGGAGCCGGGGGGTGGCGGGCATAGTCACAAATGTGCCCGCGGCGATCCGTGCGGCCCGGTAGGCGGCGGGATCCCGGTGAAGGAAGCTGCAGTGCCGAGTGTCGAGAATCTCGTCACTTTCCGGGTGTTCGAATCGAGAACAGCTTGTGCGCCGGCGGTACGGTTTGCAGCTTATCCCGAGGCCCCCGCCGCGAGCACCTTCTCCCGGAGGACGCATGGCGCGCTTCGAGGCGCGAGTGAAGGAGCAGCACCGCCGGCAATATCCCGAGCTCAAATGGCACACGTGGTACGAGGTGGTCCCCCTGTGGCCGGGGATGCGCAAGCGCACCGTGAACCTGTCCGGCGAGCGGCTGGCGCGGCTCAAGACGCCGCATGACTATGTCATGGTGCGCGCGGCGCATCTGGAGTTTCGTCCGGTCGGCGCGGCGGAGCAGGTCGCGACCGGCTGAGCCGGCCCTCGCGCTCACCATTCTCTCAGTGGCCGGCGCCGGTGGCGCCGCGGCCCAGGTCCGCTACGACGCCGCACAGCTCGACTGCGCGGCGTTCGCTTATGTTCAGCGCTCCGACATTCTGACCGGTCTCGCCGGGCGCGAGCGACGCGAGGGCGTCGACGTCGCCGGGCTGTGGGCGCTGCGGGCCCGGCCGGCGCCGGGGGACACGATCCGGGTCGAGGCGTGGTTCGACTCCCTCGCCGTACGGCGGAGCACGCCCGAAGGGACGCTGGCGCCGGACACCGACGGGATCATCGGCGGCCGCTACCGGGGCGTACTGACCGCTGACGGCGGGTACACCGAGCTCGCGCGGCCCTTCGTCCCCGACGGGGTGGGGGAGGTCATCGATCTCTCCCGCGCCGCGGCGGATCTGCTCCCGCGCCTGCCCCCCGCGCCGCTCGCCGTCGGCGCGGCCTGGGGCGACGGCCACGGCCTCGAGATCCGGCGCCTTCCCGACAGCGTCGCCGCCGACACGCTGCTCCGTTTCGCCGTCACGGTCACCCGCACCGCGGACAGCGTCACCGTGCGCGGCGACACCGCGCCGGCCTCGGCCCGGCAGAGCACGCGAGAAGAGGAGCGGTTCGTGTGGCACCGGCGCGAAGGGCTGGTGCGGCGCGACCGGCGGCTGGTGATCGAGACCGTCATCCCGCCCGGCGGGCGGCTCCGGCATCCGGTGCAGTCGCGGGTGGAGCAGCGTATCGTGGTGGAGCGGCCGGCGGCCTTCGACCGGCCGCCTACGGGCGACTGTCGGCCGTCGTCCCGCGACCCCGCCCGATGAATCGCTGCTCCGGATCGAACAGCGCGGCCGCCACCGCGATCGCGACCACCCCTGTTGCGAGGATGGCCGCCGCATCGGTCAGCGCGGTGAACTCCACGGGCTGGCCGAATGCATGTCGCATGAGATCCACCATGTAGGTGACCGGGTTCACCCGGGCGAGCGCCCGCAGCGGCGGCGGCATCCCCGCGGTCGGGTAGAGGGCGCCGCTCACGAAGAGCAGCGGAAAGAGCACGACGTTGATCACGCCGCCGAAGTTCTCCACCGACGTGAGTCGCGCCGCGACCAGCAGGCCGAGGGTGGCGCTCGTGAAAGCCGCGAGGAGCAGGGCTCCGAGCCCGCGTGCGACCTCGGTCGCGCCGACGCCGGTCAGCAGGGGTGCGCACCCGAGCACGATCCCTCCCTGCAACACCCCCACGAGCGTCGCCGAGATGGTGCGTCCCGCGAGCAGCGCCGGCGCGCCCGACGGGCTCGCGAGCATGAGCCGCAGCATTCCGAACTCGCGGTCGTACACGGTGGAGATCGCGGTCAGCATGCCGCCGAAGAGCGCCCCCATCACGACGCCGCCGGGGTAGGCGTAGGCGTGGTAGGAGAGGCCGCCCCCCACGCGGGCGATGGAGTTGAACCCGACCCCGACCAGCAGCACCCAGACGAACGGTCGCGCCACGCCGGCGACGAGGCGGCTCCGCTGCCGCACGCTGCGGGTGAGGTCGCGGGCCACGATGCCCCATGCGGTGACCGCCGCACTCATGCCTGCGTCCTGGCGAAGTAGACGTCCTCGAGCGTGGGAGGGCGGAAGGCGAGCCGAAAGATTCCGGGCGCCGCGGCGGCCAGCTCGCCCGCGCGGCCGTGGCCGCCGCTGAGGCCCACGCGCCAGCCGCGGCCGGATCGCTGTCGCGTCCGCATCAGGCCCGCGGCTTCCAGAACACCGATCAGCGCCTCCGCTCCTTCGCCCTCGATCTCCGCCACCTCGTCGCCGATCGCGGCGCGAAGCTGGGCCGGAGTGCCGTCGGCCACGACGGTTCCCCGCGCCAGCATGACCACCCGGTCGCTGGGCTCGGCCTCGGAGAGATAGTGGGTGGAGAAGAGGATCGTCGCTCCGCGCTCCCGCCGCTCGGCGTCCAGCAGGCTCCACATGCGGTCGCGGTGCTCCGGGTCGAGCCCGACGGTGGGCTCGTCGAGGACCAGCAGATCCGGCTGGTGGAGCGTGGCGCGCGCGATGTCCGCCAGGCGCCGCCACCCGCCGGAGAGCTGCTTCGCCGGCTGCCGGGCCTTGTCGAGCAGGCCGGTCCGCTGGAGCGTCTGGCGCACCGCTCCCACTGCGCGCCGGCCCCCCAGGCCCGCCAGCCTCGCGGCGAAACGAAGGTTCTCCTCGACCGTCAGCAGCCCGTCCACGCTCGGCTCCTGGAAGACCAGGCCCAGTCGCCGGCGCACGGCCCGCCGCTCGCGGGTGACGTCGTGCCCGAAGACGCGGGCCGCGCCGCGGGTCGGCGCGAGCAGCGTGGCGAGGAGCAGCATCGTGGTGGTCTTCCCGGCGCCGTTCGGCCCCAGCAGACCGACGAGGGCCGCGGGCGGGATCCGGAGCGTGAGGGCATCGAGCGCCCGAACGGGTCCGTAGTCCCGGCCGAGGCCCTCGGCCTCGACGGCGAACAGGTTCACGCGCGCTGGGGCTCGCCTGCGAGCTGACGGTACTCGTACTCCACCGGGGCGCCCGTCTCCTCGAGCGCCTCGTCAATAATGCGGCGGAAGGGAGTGAGCGAGCAGACCGGGTCGGGGTTCGTCGCATCGCCGGTGAGCGCGAACGCCTGACAGCGGCAGCCTGCGAAGTCCACCGCCTTCCGCGGGCAGCTCCGGCACGGCTCCTTCATCCACGCGTCGCCCCGGAACGCGCTGAACCCCGGCGACTCCTGCCAGACCCAGTCCAGCGAGTGCTCGCGCACGTTTGGGAAACTGAGCGTCGGGATCGAGTTGGCGGCGTGGCAGGGAAGCGCCGTACCGTCGGGACCGATGACGATATAGAACCGTCCCCATCCGCCGTAGCACGCCTTCGGGAGCGTCTCGTAGTAGTCGGGGAGCACGAAGATGATCTGCATCTTCCGGCGGTAGCGCGCGATCGCCTCCTCGGCGATCGCCTTGGCACGTGCGACCTGGTCGCGGGTCGGCATGAGCGCAGCGCGATTCTTCAGCCCCCACCCATAGTACTGGGTATTGGCGAGCTCGAGCCGGTCGGCTCCCCATCCCGCGGCGAGCTCGATGATCTCGTCGATCCGGTCCAGGTTGGCCCGGTGCAGTACCACGTTCACCGTGAAGGCGAAGCCCAGCTCCTTCACCAGCGCCACCGCCGCCCGCTTCTGCTTCACCGAGCTCACGCCCGCGATCCGCTCGGCCGAGGCGGTATCCGAATCCTGGATCGAGACCTGCACGTGCTCGAGCCCCGCGTCCTTCAGGCGCTCGGCACGCTGCCGGGTCAGCCCGAGTCCCGAGGTGACGAGCGTCTGGTAGAGCCCGAGCTGGTGCGCGTGCGCCGCGAGCTCCTCCAGGTCCTTCCGCACCAGCGGCTCGCCTCCCGAGAGGCCGAGCTGCAGCACTCCCAAGTCGCGCGCCTGGGTGAAGACGCGCTTCCAGTCGCCGGTCGAGAGCTCCTGTTCCCCCCGGATCAGCTCGAGCGGGTT
>DASUAH010000080.1:0-2832 GCA_035763885.1 Gemmatimonadales bacterium | reverse complement strand
TCGCCGGGTCCGGGCCCGGCTCCATCGTGGCGAGCTGCGCCGCCTTGAGCACCGCGTTCTTGATGTCGCCGCCGCTGCGGGGAAACGCCTCCGCCAGCGCGCGGAAGTCGACGTCGTCCGCCAGCGGCGTCCGCGGGTGCAGCTGCGCGCGCCAGATCCGCTCGCGCTCGTCCACGCCGGGCAGCCGGAAGAGGATGTGGGTCCGGATTCGGCGCTCGAACGCGGGGTCGAGGCTCGCGGCCAGGTTGGTCGCGAAGATCACGATCCCGGGAAAGCGCTCCAGCTCCTGCAGCAGCACATTGACGGTAGCATTGGCTTCCCGCTCGTAGCCCATCGTCGCCGTGGTGAACCGGCGGCCCGCGATCGCGTCGGCCTCGTCGAAGAGGAGCACGGCGTCCTGCCGCTCCGCGGCGCGGAAGACCGCCGCCACGTGCTTGCTGGTCTGGCCCACCCAGCGCGACTCGATCTCGGCGTAGCGCACCAGGAGCAGGTCGCGCCCGAGCGCGTGGGCCAGCGCTTCGGCGCAGATCGTCTTCCCCGTGCCCGGCTGGCCGGCAAAGTGGAACGCGAGGCCGAGCCCGGTGGTGTGCCGCTCCCCCAGACCCCATTCCCGGAAGATGAGATCGTGCTTCCGGATGACCTGCAGGGCGTGATCGAGCGCCGCGAGCGTCTCCGGCGGGAGGATGACGTCGTCGAACGTGCGGCGCGGCGTGATCGTCTCGATCAGCGCCCGGGTGGACGGTCCGCCGAAGAGCAGCTCCCGGATCGACTCGCCCACGCCCGCCTCCTTCCTCAGAACGGCTTGAAGATCGCGAGCCAGGCCGCCAGCCCGCCCAGCACCGGCACGGCCACGAACACGGCGCCGGCGCGGTCGGGCCGGCGATACGGCAGCGCGACCAGCCCGCCGATCACGAACCAGATGCCGAGCTTGGCCCAGACCCAGCCGGGCCACGCGAGGCCGTGCATGACGCCAAGGCGGGCAAGCAGCCCGAACCCGGCGACGAGCGCGACCAGGAGCCCGACTCCGTGTCCGATGGAGATCAGCCGGCGCGCCGGGTTGGTCTGCCTGGTGGCGCCGTTCGCGACCGCCAGGGCGAGGCCGGCGAGCCCCGCGACCGTGAGGAAGACGCCGAAGAGATGCGCGACCTTGTACGCTTCGTATGACATCGCCATCCGGTCCGTGGACGTCGGCGGTAGTGTAAGTTGGGGCGATGCCGCCGACCAGCACCCAGCCCGCCGCTCCGCCGGATGACGACCCGGCGGCACGAACCGCGGCCCATCACCCCACCGCCGCAGTCCAGCTCTGGGCCCTCCGCGCCGCCTTCGGCACAATGGGCCGGATCGCCCCGGAGGTCACGGCGCGCTGGGCGGAGGCGCTCTTCTGCCGGCCGCCGCGTCACCAGCCCCGGGCGCGGGACGTGGCATTCCTCGCGTCGGGGCGCCGCCACACGTTGGTGAAGGGCGCTCAGGAGATCGCCGCCTGGGAATGGGGCACCGGCCCGCTGGTCCTGCTCGCCCACGGCTGGGGGAGCCGGGCGGGCCGCTTCAGCACGATCGGCCCGGCCCTCGCGGAGGCCGGCTTCCGCGTGGTGGCGCACGACGCCCCCGCTCACGGCGCATCCTCCGGCCGGCAGGCAGCGCTCCCGCTCTTTGCGGACGCGCTCCGTACGGTCGGCGCCCACTTCGGGCCGGCCGTGGCGGTAGTGGGGCACTCGCTCGGCGGCGCGGCCGCCGTGCTCGCGATGCGCCGGGGGCTTGCCGCGGAGCGCGCGGTACTCATCGCGGCGCCGAGCGACATCGAGGTGTTCTCGCACCGCTTCGCGCGCTTCTTCGGCGTGCCCGCGCCGGTACGTGACGCGATGCAGCGGAACCTCGAGCGGCGCTTCGACATGATCTGGACGGACGTCCATGTCGCGCGGCTCGCTGCCGAGCTACCGCAGCCGGCGCTCGTGGTCCACGACCGGGACGACGCGGACGTGCCGGTGGCCGACGCGCGCGCCATCGTGAATGCCTGGCCGGGCGCGCAGCTCGTGGTCACGGGCGGACTCGGGCATCGCGGGGTGCTCCGGAGCTCGGAAGTGGTGCATCACGTGCTCGCGTTCCTGCGGGAGTAGGCGGGCGGCCGCTCGCTGCGCGCAGACGAGACGGTGCGCGCGGCATCCTGCACCCGCGCGCACCGCTCGTTCACAGCGCTTGCCGGCCGGAAGCAGCCGGCCTGAGTGCTACATCCGCCGCGCCTCGACCCCCGACCGACCGGTGACCCGGTCCCAGGCGTCGCGCACGGCGTCCTTCACGTCCTCCCAGGTGGACCTGAGCCCGCCACGGTGCTCGTAGCGGTCCCACCCGCCCTTGAGATCATTCTCCGCTTCGTCCCAGGAGCGACCCATGTGGTGCCGGGCCGTTTCGAAGCCATACCGGTAAGCAGGACGATAGTGGTCGTAGTCGTCACCGATCACGTACGGCCGGCTACGGAAGTTCTCTCGCCAGTAGGCGTCTTCCGTATCCCAGGTCAAGCCGGGCATGTTCGTCGCCATCACTCCTCCACGGTTTGGTGTTGCTCGAGCCTCGCGGGCCCGACCTCTATCCTACGCCGGGACGGCGAGTTCTCCCGTGAGGGGGCTCACTAAACCCGACGCAGGACGGTCCCGGGCGGGGCGGGCTCAGCCGTCGTGCAGGAGGCGGGTCTCGTCCTTCAGCTCGACGCCCGTGAGGCGGCGGCGGCGGGCCTCGGTCATGAGGAAATGGAGCCGGTCGGCCGCGAGCTCCGGAAGCAGGCCGTCCGCCCGCACGTTGGAGATGCAGTTGCGGTCGCTGTCGCGCCGGCCGGGGGCC
>DASUAH010000079.1:0-22253 GCA_035763885.1 Gemmatimonadales bacterium | reverse complement strand
TGGCTGAAGGCACCGGTTTGCTAAACCGGCATAGGGGTGATAACTCCTATCGAGGGTTCGAATCCCTCCCGCTCCGCTGAACCGCAGTGAGCATGAGAAGTAAGAAGTGAGAAGTGAGAGGTGAGAAGGCACTGCTCACTCCTCACTTCTCACTTCTCACTTCCCACCGCTCACTCCCACGGGATCCACGCATGGCATCCGCCCCCCGCGTCCGCTTCGCACCGTCCCCCACCGGCTATCTCCATGTCGGTGGGGCGCGCACCGCCCTGTTCAACTGGCTGTACGCGCGCAAGACCGGAGGTACGTTCCTGCTCCGCATCGAGGACACCGACCGCGAGCGCAGCACGGAGGCGCACACGCGCGTCATCCTCGACGGGCTGACCTGGCTCGGCATCACCTGGGACGAGGGGCCGTTCTTCCAGGGCGCGTGCGCCGAGCGGCACCGCGCCGACGCCGAGCGGCTCCTCGCCGAGGGCAAGGCATACCGTTGCTTCTGCACCCGGGAGGAGCTGGAGGAGCGCCGGGCCGCGGCCGAAGCGGCGCGTACCGGATTCCGCTACGACCGGAGGTGCCATCGCCTCGCGCCGGCGGAGATCGAGGCGCGTCTCGCGGCGGGCACGCCGTTCACGATCCGGTTCCTGGTACCGGACGAAGAGGTGGCCTGGGATGACGCGGTGCACGGCCGGATCAGCGTCCTGACCCAGGAGCTGGATGACTTCGTCATTCTCCGGAGCGACGGCTCGGCGATTTACAACCTCGCAGTGGTGTCGGACGACATCGCGATGCGCATCACTCACGTGATCCGCGGCGACGATCACGTGTCGAACACGCCCAAACAGATCCTGCTCTACCGCGCGCTGGGCCGGCCCATCCCGGTGTTCGCGCACGTGCCGATGATCCTCGGCACGGACGGGAAGAAGCTGTCCAAGCGACACGGGGCCACGGCGGTCGGCGATTACCAGGACCAGGGGATCCTGCCGGCCGCGCTGCGGAACTTTCTCGCGCTGCTCGGCTGGTCGCCCGGCGGCGACCGCGAGATCCTCCCCGAGGCGGAAATGATCGCGCTGTTCACGCTGGAGGGGATTCAGAGCAAGCCGGCCGTGTTCGACCCGGCCAAGCTGGAGTGGATGAACGGCCAGTACCTCTCGATGACGCCCGCCGCGGAGCTGCTCGAGCCGGTTCGGCGGCAGCTCGCGCGCCTGGGCGTGTCGGCCGAGGCCCGCGATCTGGCGCCGCTGATCGACGCCGCGAAGGCGCGCTCCCGCACCATCGTGCAGCTGGCGGAGCAGGTGGCGGTGCGGCTCGACGGAAGTCGCGTGCGGCTCGACGAGAAGGGCGAGCAGCTGGTGCGCAAGATGGGTGATCGATTCGCCGCGAGCGTCGCGCTGGCGCGGCGGATGCTCGAGGCCGTCCCCGCCGGCGCCTGGACGGCCGAGATGCTCCTGGCGCAGCTCAAGGCAGCCGCGGAGTCGAACGCGCTCAAGCTCGGCGATCTGCTGCAGCCGGTCCGGGTTGTGCTCACGGGGTCCACCGTGTCCGAGCCGGTGAACGAGCTGCTCGCGGTCGTGGGACGCGACGAGACCCTCCGGCGCCTGGCCGCATGGAAGGCCGGGTGAGGCCGTCCCGGCCCCGCGGCGCGGTACTCGCGCCGGTGCTGGCGCTGGTGCTGGTGCTTGCGCCCGGGTGCGCCCCGGCGCCCGCGCCGGCACCTCCCCCACCGGAGCCCGAGCCGGCGCCGCCCGTGTCTCAGCCACCGCCGCCGGTGGCGCGGCGGGACACCGCCCCTCCCGCGGCGCCCAGCCGGCCGCGCGCCCGGCTCCCGGTCCGGATCGCCTTCGTGGGCGACGTGAACCTCGGCACCAGCACGCTGCCCGACGGCGTGCCGCCCGACAGCGGGCGAGCGCTGTTCGCGGCCGCCAGGCCGTATCTCGCCGGCGACCTGGTCGTGGGCAATCTCGAGGGGGTGATCGCGGACAGCGGAACCAGCACCAAGTGCCGGTCAGATCGACCGGCGGTCCGACGGGCGGACGGTCAGCGGAATCGACCCATGCGGCGCTCGCGACCCGACAGGCCGGCACGGCGGCGCGTCCGCCCGTCCGAACGGCCCACTGTCGGCTGCTATGCCTTCCTCACCCCCACGCACCTTGCGGCGCGCCTCGCGGAGGCCGGCTTCACCCATCTCAACCTGGCCAACAACCACGCGCACGACTACGGCCTCGCGGGGCGCCGCTCGACCGAGACCGTGCTCGACACGCTCGGCATCCGCCACTACGGGCCGCTCGGGCACATCGCGATCGACACGGTCGTCCGGGGCGACAGTGCGACGGTGGTCGGGCTCGTCGGCTTCGCCACCTACCCGCATTCGTACGATCTGCTCGACGTCTCCCGCAGTGTCGCCGTGGTGGACTCGGTCCGGCGGCTGGTGGACCTCCTGATCGTGACGTTCCATGGCGGCGCCGAGGGGGCGGCGGCCACCCGCGTCGGACCGGGGCCGGAGTTCCTGGGCCAGGAGCCGCGGGGTGACCTGCGCGCCTGGGCCCACGCCGTCATCGATGCCGGCGCCGACGCTGTCGTGGGGCATGGGCCGCATGTACTGCGGGGCATCGAGCTCCGGGCCGGCAGACCCATCGCCTACTCGCTGGGCAACTTCGCCACGTACCGCGGATTCAGCATGCAGGGACCGCTCGCGCTGACCGGCGTGCTGCAGCTCGAGTTCGCACCCGGCGGCGCGCTCACCGGTGCGCGGCTCGTCTCGATGCGCCAGTCGCCGCTGCACGGGCCGATGCCCGATCCTGGCGGCGAGGCGGCCGCCCTGGTGGCCGAACTGTCGGTTCAGGACTTCGGCGCCGCAGCCGCCCGGGTCGCGCACGACGGCACGATCGACAGCCCGGACGGTTCGTTGCCGGCCGCGAACCCCTGACTGGCGGTTCCCGTGCCGCTCCGCTACGCTCCCACCATGAGCGACAGCTGGACACCCGACGACTCGACGGAGAGCGGGAGCTCCTCCTCTCCCGCGGCGCTCGCAGCCACCCAGGACCCGGTTCCGCTGCGGGTCGCGCTGGTGGAGGACGAACGCACGCCGGACGGCATGGTGTGCATGGGCACCTATCGCAACGACCGGCTGGTGGCCCGGTGCGCCATACCTCCCGAAGCCTGGGCCCAGGTGCAGGAGCACGGCTTCTTCGAGCACCCGGTGCCCGTGGTGCTCGTCGCCCGTGAGGCTCCGCCCGGCCTGCAGTGCCAGCTGTTCGCGATGGTGGTTCTGCCGGAGGGCTTCGAGCTGGAGGACGACGACGAGACCGAACCGTGGGCCGACAGCGTGCCGGGGTCGAGCTACGAGGCGGCGGTCGAGGGCGAAGCCGACGAGGACGAGGAAGAGGATGAAGGCGATCCCCGGGTCGCCCCTATTCCGCTCGGCACCATCGTGCGCTTCGCCAAGGATCGCGTGCACCCCGACAGTCTGCCGCTCGAGGCCGCCGACGTGCTGCGCAAGATCATCGAGGGAAAGACCACCGAAGTCGTGGACCGGGCGCTGGAGGACCTGCTCGGCGGGGGCAGTGAGAAGTGAGCAGTGAGAAGTGAGATGTGAGAAGTAAGAGATGCGCGGGGAGGAAGCGTCACCACGCCAGGCACCACTTCTCACTTCTCACTTCTCACTTCTCACTGCTCACTGCTCACTTCTCGCCGACACCAGCTGCGCGCTGTCGGCGGCCGGCGGCCGGGACCGGAGCTCGGGCGGTGGCAGGGTGCGCCGGTTCCGCTCGAACTCCCGCTGGTCCTCCTTGCGCCGGCGGAGATCCCCGATTGCCCGCTTGAACTCGTCCACCGTCTCGGCGCGGTTCGCCGCATAACGCAGATCGGCCAGCAGCTCGTCCGTGCGATCGAACACCTTCTGTTCGTTCGCACCGCCCCGCAGCGGCAGCAGCGCGAGCACCGCGGCGGGGATCTTGAGTCCGGCGACGGTCAGGTACTTGCCGCTGATCCCGAACTTCCTGCCCGCCACCTCGGTGCTCCATTCCACGCCGGGCCCGGCAGGCTCGCGGGCGAGCGAGTCGAGGAACGCCTGGATGGTGACGGTCACCGCGCTGTCGACCAGCTCGGCGTGGCTCTTCCGGAGCTTCTGCGCGAGCTCGCGTGGCGGCAGCGGGAGCGGCCGCACCCAGAGCAGCCCCTCGCCCAGTCCCGGACCGATGCGGCCGATCTCCCCCCGTCGCGGCGCCAGCCGTACGCCGTTGCTGTCCGCGGGGGGCGGATCGAAGTGCGGCAGCGTGACCTGGGGAATCTCGGGCGCGGCCGGCGCGTCGGGCAGGCGCCCCGGCCGGCGCACGGGGAGGGGCACCGGACTGCCCGCGTCGGGGGGCGCGGTGCGGAACGGCAGCTCCACCGCGCGAGGTCCCTCCGGCATCGGCGGGAGCACGACGATGTACGGGGGCCGGCGGGGCAGCTCGGGCAGCCGTCCGGTGACGTAACCGAGCAGCAGCAGGCTGTGAATCGCGACGCTGGCGGCGATCGCGGTCCACGGCCAGCGGCGCGGCCGCGGCGGGGTCAGGTCAAGCGGTGGTCGCGAGCGCTCCACGCTGCCCCTGCTCCAGCATCCGGCCCAGCCGCGCGGCGGCCTCGGCGAGCCGTGCCTCGCCCACCACGAGGGCGATCCGGAAGTACCCCTCCCCCGCCGGCCCGAACGCGCTGCCGGGCAACACGACCACCCCGCTCGTCTCCAGGGCCCGGCGCGCGAACGCGGCCGACGCCATGCCGGCCGGCAAGGCGACCCACAGGTACATCGCCGCCTGCGGTACGTCCACCTCGAATCCGGCCTCCCGAAGCGCCGTCACCGCCGCGTCCCGCCGCCGCGCAACCGCCTCGCGGATCGGGCGCACCAGCCGCTCGGCCTGGTCCAGCGCCGCAGCGCCGGCCTTCTGCACCGCGAGCCAGGGTCCGGTGTCCACGTAGGACTTCACCCGGGTGAGCGCGCCGATCAACTCCGCCCGTCCCACCGCGAATCCGATCCGCCACCCCGTCAGCGAGAAGCTCTTGGACAGCGAAAAGAACTCGACCGCGACGTCGCGCGCGCCGGCGAACTCGAAGATGCTGGGCGCGACGTACCCGTCGAACGTGATGTCGCAGTACGCGTTGTCGTACGCCAGCAGAATGTCGTGCCGCCGGCAGACCGCGAGCGTGCGCTCGAGGTAGTCGCGCGGTGCGATGGCGGCGGTCGGATTGTTCGGATAGTTGAGGAAGACGATCCGGGCACGCCGGAGCACGGCCTCCGGCAACTGATCGAGGTCCACGAGGAATCCCTGGTCCCGCCGGAGCGGCACCACATGGACCTCGGCGCCGGCGAGGATCGACCCGCCGAGATACGCCTGGTAGCCGGGCTCGGGCACGATCGCCACGTCGCCGGGGTTGATCACCGCATGCGGCAGGTGAGACAGCCCTTCCTTCGAGCCGATGAGCGGCAGCAGCTCCGCGGTCGGGTCGAATCGCACGCCGAAACGCCGCTCGACCCACCGCGAGGCCGCGCGCCGGTACTCGGGCAGCCCCTGCTGGAAGCCGTACTTGCTCAGCGCCGGCTCTCCGGTGGCGGCGCGCATCGCCGCGACGATGCCGTCGTCGGGCGGTGCGTCGTTGTCGCCTGCGCCAAGATCGATCACGTCCACCCCGGCGTCCTGCAGCCGGCGCTTGATCGTGGGAATCTCGGCGAGCGGGTAGCCCGGCAGGGCACGCAGGCGCTGGCTGAACTCGATCATCGGTGTCCGTCGTCGTTTCGCACCGGATTGGAAAGCACGCCGATGCCCGGGATCTCGACTTCCACCACGTCTCCGTCCGTCAGGGGACCCACGCCCGCCGGGGTGCCGGTCGCGATCAGGTCACCGGGCTCCAGCGTCATGATGCCGCTGATGAACGACAGCAGCGCGGGGATCGAGAAGTGCATGTCGGACGCACGGCCGTGCTGCCGTTCGACGCCATTGACCCGGCAGCAGATCTCGAGCGCGCGCCAGTCGAGCCCGGCGACCACCCGGGGCCCGACCGGGCAGAAGGTATCGAACCCCTTGGCCCGGGTCCATTGGCCGTCCTGCCGCTGCAGGTCACGGCAGGTTACGTCGTTCACGCAGGTGAACCCCCCGATCCCCCGCTCCGCTTCCTCGGGCGTCGCATGGTGCAGCCGGCGGCCGACGACCACCCCGATCTCGGCCTCGTGCTCCACCCGCTGGGAGACGCTGGGCAGCCGGATCGTGCCACCCGGCTCGAGCAGGGCGCTGAGCGGCTTGAGGAAGATGATCGGCACGGCCGGAAGCTCGTTCCCCAGCTCCCGGGCGTGCTCGAGGTAGTTTCGGCCGACGCCGACGATCTTGCCCGGCCTGAGGGGAATCATACGCTCGCTCCGATGCCGACCCGGGCGAAGAAGTCCTCGCACCGCGTACGCACCAGGCCCCACGAGCCGACGACCCGCTCGGCCCGGGGGAGCCCCCCGAGGACCAGCGGCCCGTATCGCCTGGTCACGACCCGCGGATCGAGCAGGAGCACCACGCCGGTGTCGCCGCGGCTCCGGATCAGGCGCCCGAATCCCTGCTTCAGCTTGAGGGCTGCGTGCGGCAACAGGTAGGAGGTAAAGCCGTCGGCCCCCTGCTCCGCCAGCCGCTCCAGCCGGGCCGCCGTGATCGGCTCCGACGGGACCTTGAAAGGTAGCTTGTGAAGGACCAGGGCGCGGAGCGCGCGCCCCGGCACGTCCACCCCCTCCCAGAACGAGTCGGTGCCGAGCAGGATCGCATTGCCGGCCTCCCGGAACCGGCGCAGGAGCAGGTCACGGGCGGCCTCGCCCTGCACCAGCAGCGGCCAGCGAGCACCCAGCGTGCCCCGCAGCTCGGCCGCGGCCCGCCGGAGTGCCGCGTGGCTCGTGAACAGCACGAACATCCCCCCGTCCGACGCCCAGGCCAGATCGGTGACGACCCTCGCCAACGCTGCTCCGTGCCCCGCCTCGTCGTCGCGGGGCTCCGGCAGGTCGGTGGGTATGCCGAAGAGGCACTGGGACGGGAAGTCGAACGGCGACGCGAAGATCTCCCGCACCGTGACGGGCGAGTCCTCGCCGGCCAACCCGAGGCGCGACTCGAGGAACTCGAACTCGCCGCCGGCCGCAAGCGTCGCGCTGGTCAGCACGACGGTATCCAGCCGATCGAAGAGCAGCTCGCGCAGGACCGGCGCGAGGTCGAGCGGGACGGCGCTGAGCGCCACGTGCTGCCCCCGCGCCGTCCGCTCCATCCACTGCACGGTCGGGGGGCCGCCGGGCACTGGACGCAGCGTGCGGTTGAGCCCGTCGGTCACCGCGCCGAGCCGGCGCATGACCCCGCGCATTTCCTGCAGCAGCTGGCGCGAGCGGTCGGTGTCGTCGCCCTGTGCGAGCCGGTCGGCGATGGTCTCGAGCGCGTCGGCCAGCGCGCGGAACGCCGCGAGCGCCGCGTCCAGCTCCCGCCCGAGGCCGGCGTCCCAGATCTCGTCGGCGGCGAAGGCCTCGTCGAGCCGGAGCTGCGCGCCGGGGGCGGGGCCGAGCCGGTCGTGCAGGCGGAGGAACAGCGCATCCGTCGCCTGGCGCGCGTGGCCCAGCGCCGGCAGCAGGCGCTCGCGCAGGAGATCGAGGCTGGCGCGGCTCAGCAGGTCGTCCTGGGCCATCAGCTCGTGCGCCAGCGTGGGCACCAGCCCGCGCCCGTTCCGCTCCAGCCGGCCGAGGAGCCGGCGCACGCCGCGGCTGGTGACCTGCGCGCCGAGGTGCTGGGCCGCGACGTCCTCGAGGTGGTGCGCCTCGTCGAGCACGAGCCGGCGGTAGGGCGGCAGGACCGCGGCTTCCTCCCAGTTGTCCTGCGCCTGCCGCACCGACAGGTCGGCGGCGAGCAGGTGATGGTTCACCACCACCACGTCGGCCTCGGCCGCCCGACGTCGGGCCCGGAACAGAAAGCACTTGTCGAAGTGCGGGCACTTGAGCCGGGTGCAGAGATCCGGCTCGGCGCTCACCTCTTCCCACACCTCCGCGCTCGGCGCGACCGGCAGGTCGCTCAGGGTGCCGTCGGCGGTGTGGCCGGCCCACTCGGCGATGCCGAGCAGCTCGTCGAGCTTCTCCGGCTCGAGCAGCGTGCGCTGCCCCGCCGCGGCGGTCTCCAGTCGCGCGAGGCAGAGATAGTTCCGCCATCCCTTGAGCAGCGCGAACGTCGGGGCGTAGTCGCCGTCGGCGAGCGCCTTGCGGAGCAGCGGCAGGTCTTTCCCCACGAGCTGCTCCTGCAGGTTGATCGTGTTGGTGCTCACGACCGTGCGCTCGCCGTTGGCGCGGGCCCACGCCAGGGCGGGCACGAGATAGGCGAACGACTTGCCGACCCCGGTGCCCGCCTCAAGCAGGAGCACGCCGCCGTCGTTGTAGCCATCGGCCACGTAGGCGGCCATATCGCGCTGGCTGGGGCGGTCCTCGTAGCGCCCGAGCACGGGGGCCACGGCCCCCCCTTCGGCGAGCGCCGCGACGATTTCGTAGGGGTCGAGGCGCACCGTCTCGCGCCCGCGGGGAACCTCGACCACGACGTAGAGCTCGCTCGCGTCGTTGTTCACGATCCCGAACCCGACCCCGCCGTCGTGCAGCCGGGCGGCGACGTCGAGGTCGGCCATCGAGGGCTCGAGGCGGCCGCTCGGGTGGTTGTGCAGGAGCATCTCGCCCCGGCGGGTGACGCCGGGCAGCGCGAGAACCATGTCCACCGTCCCGCGGGCCACCGCGCGCGCCGCCGCGACCACGCCGTCGGTGCCCACCTCGGCGACGAACGAGACTTCCCGCCCGCCGGCGGTGGCGATCTCGTCCGCGAGGTATGCGCGCACGGCCGGAGTGAGGCGGGTCAGGTCTTCAGCTCCTTCTTCTTGGCCGCGGGGAACAGGACGTTGTTGAGGATGAGCCGGTAGCCCGGCGAGTGCGGGTGCAGCGCCAGGTCGGTCGGCACGTCGCCGATCTGGTGCTGCGGGTCCTCGGGGTCGTGCCCCCCGAAGAATGTCCAGGTCCCCTGCCCCCGCTCGCCGTGGATGTACTTCACCCAGGGCGCGTTCTGCTCGTCGGCCAGCACGGTGACACTCGGCTTGAGCCTGCGGCGCATGAATGAGGTCGTAAGCCCGTAGAAGTCCGGGATCACCTGCCGGTGATTCTGGATCAGCATCGTCGCCACGGGATCGATCTTCGCGCTGAAGTTGAACAGCTGAAAGGATCCCAGCGGCTGGCGCCGGTCGAGCGAGTTCACCTGGTGCCCGTCGACATCGGAGAACACCGGCGTGGTGGGGCTCGGCTCGAGCTGCGCGCCGTGGAAGGCGAGCGCGAGCTCCCAGCGGAGCTTGGCGTTGGCGGCCGGATCCGCCGGGGTGCCGTCGGCGTAGCCCGCCGCGATGTCCACCCCGGGGCTGGCGAGCGCGAGGTCGAGCGTCTCGGTCGCGGTGCACATCGCGAACAGGAAGCCGCCCCGCTCCACGTACGCGCCGATCGCCCGGGCCACCGCCTTCTTCTCCTCCGGCACCGAGCTGAAGCCGAGCGACCGCGCCATGGCGGTGTTGCGCTGCACCATCTCGTGCAGCCAGGGCGCGCCGGCGTAGTTGAGGTAGAACTTCGAGTACTGGCCAGTAAAGTCCTCGTGGTGCAGGTGCAGCCAGTCGTAGCGCTTGAGCCCCCCGGCCAGCACCTCCGCGTCCCACACCTTGTCGAACTTGATGCCGGCGTAGTTGAGCGCCATCGTGACGGCGTCGTCCCACGGCGCCGCATTGGGCGGGGCGTACACCGCCATCTTGGGCGCCTTCTCCAGCGGCACGGCCTCCATGTTGCCGCCGCGGATGTCCCCCCGGATCGCGAGCACAGCGTCATCCTCCACCGGCTCGGCCACCACACCACTCAAGGTCGCGTCCCGGGCCGAGGCCGCGCTGCCGGGGAGCAGGAACGACCCGTAGCGGTAGTTGAGCAGCCACTCTACCCGCTCGCCCCGCTCCAGCGCGCGAAAGGCGAGCCCGTAGGCCTTCAGATGGTCGCTCTGCAAGTCGTCCATCGGCACCAGCAGCCACGCGGCCGTCCGCCGCCCCCCGACCAGCGCCCGCGCCCGGCTCGCGCCCAGCAACGCCCCGCCCGCGCACACGAGAAACGCGCGCCGCTTCATGTCGGGGGCACCGCCCCGCGCGCCTGGTCCAGCGTCCGCCGCGCCTGGGGCACCAGCGCGCTCTCGGGATATGTCAGGATCAGATGCTCGAGCACCTTGATCGCCTCGGAGGCCCGCTCCGTTTCCAGGAGCAGCCGGCCCAGGGCAAGCTCCGCCGCGGGCGCCGTGGCTCGGGCCTCGGGCACGATCGCCGCCCGGAACAGTCGCTCCGCGTCGGCCGCCCGCCCGGCCGTGCGCGCCGCCGCGCCCGCGTAGAGCAGCAGCTCGGCGCCGCCCCGCTCGGCCGAGAGTTGCCCTGCCGTCCGCTCGAGCCCCGCGATGCCCTCGGTGGTGTCGCCCTGCTCGAGCGCGAGCATCGCCGCGCCGAGGGCGGGCAGGCTGTCGGCGTCGATGGCCTGCAGCAGGGCGAGGAGCATGGTGCGCGCGGTGGCCTCCTCCCGGCTGCCGGCGAAGGGACCCGCCCCCGTGAGCCGATCGACGGCGGTGCCGAGATCGCCGCGCAGGAGTGCGATCCGGCCCCGCACCGCAAGTCCGTCCACCGTGCTGTCGGCGACGAGCAGCGAGTCGGCGCGGCCCAGCCGTCCGGCGCGCACCCAGCCCCACGCCAGCTGGCGCCTGAGGCGGGCGTGCTGCTCCGCCGACATCGACCCCGCGAGGGATGCGAGTCGGCGCTCCGCCTCCTCCACTTTGTTCTCGGCGAGCAGCACGCCGATGATCGTGGACCCCGCGTCCGGCGGGGCGCCGACCCCCAGGACGGAATCGGCGGCGACGCCATCGAGCAGCCGGCGCGCGGCCGCCTGGTCGCCCGCGTCGGCGAACGCCTGCGCGGCGTCGAGCCGGAAGCGGGTCCCCTGCGGGCCCGGCGTGCGCTCGGCGATCGCGGCGAGCGTCATTGCCTGCGCCCGGCGGGCCGCCGGCCCGCCCTGAGTCCGGATCTGGTCGAGGAACCCGACCAGCGCCTCGACCGCCGCAGCCCGGTCTTTCGGCAAGGCCGCGGCCAGCGCCTCGAACCCCCCGGTGGGGTCGCCCCACCGCGCCCGCAGCTCGGCTTCGAGTCGCCGCGCGGGAGGGCTCCGGTCGGCGGCGAGGTGCCGCAGCAGCTCGGCCCGGGCCGAGGCCGGGGCCGGGCCGAGCGTGGCCACCGCGCTCGCGCGGTAGCCCGGCACCCGCGCGAGCGCCAGGAGCCACTCCCGAAGCGCCTGTGGCCAGTCCTGCTGCTGCACCGCGACCTGCGCCAGCTCGGCGGCGAGCGCGTCCGCGCGCCCCAGCCGCTCCCGCCCGGTCACAAAGGCGCGCCGGGCCTCCACCCGGTCGCGCCGCACGAGCGCCGCCAGGCCCCACTCGCGAAAGGGCGTGTCATCGTGCGGCTCCACCGACGCCCACCGCTCGGCCACGGCCCGCACGCTGTCCGGCTGGCCCGCCGCGGCCCAGGCGCGAAGCAACACGCCGTGGAACGCGCCGGCCTTCGGGTTGGCGTCCACCGCGGCGCGCGCCTGCGGCAGGATGTCGGCCACCCGGTTCATCGCCACCAGCGAGCGCTCCAGCCCGAACAGCGCCGCCGGCTCGGCGGGACGCTCGGCCAGCGCCGCGCGATAGCCCTCCGCGGCCTCGGCGTAGCTGCCGCGCCGCTCGAGCTCGAACGCGCGCCGAATGCCGTCAGCCCGCTGTTGCGCGCCGAGCGCTGGCGCGGCGAGAGCCGCGAGCGCCACGAGCGCCGCCACGCGAGCGGTCACGTCCCGCGTCACCGGACGCCCTCCGAGAGCCGGCGGAAGTAGTCGATGACCAGCCGCCGCTCCTCCGGCGAGAGCCGCTGCAGCTCCTCCCAGCTCGGCACCCGGAGCCGGGCATCGTCGTCCGCCAGGCGGGCCCGGAGCCCGGGCGGGAGCCGGGCATCGTCGTCCTTTGCGGTCGTGCTCTCGCGTTCCTTTTGCTCGTCTTCCTCCTGCCCCTGCAGCGTGCGGCCCGCGTCGAGCATCCGACGGAAGAGGCGCTCCTGCCGGAGCACCGTCTCGCGGTCGAGCCGCCGGGCCTCGAGTCTCCGGGCCAGATCCTTCGCCTCGTCCGCCATCTCGCCCGCGCCCGGGATGTCGCCCTGGCCACGCAGCTTCTCCAGCTCCTCGGCCAGCGCCTGCTGCCGGGCGCCGAGCTGCCGGAGCTGTTCCTGCATCCCCGCGCCGCCCATCTTCGGGAGCAGTCCCGCCGACTGCCGTCCGAGCTGTCCCTGCTGTCCCGCGAGCTGACTCATGCGCTCCATCGCCTCGGCGAGCCCCGACCCCGACGCGGCGCCGGCGACGTCGTCGCGCGCGCGCAGCAGCTGGTAGGCGACCGCGTTGAGCGCGTCGACCGCGTCGCCCGCGCGCTCCGCGGCCTCCCGGGTATTCGGGTTCGCCGACGACACCGCCTCGCGCGAGCGCCGCATCTGCAGCTGTGCGATCGCCAGCGCCTCCGCGATCGCGGGCGACACCAGCGCGTTCTTCCCCGCCATCGACTTGAGCTGGCTCCCCAGGCGCTGCACGCCCTCCTCCAGCGCGCCCTGGTCACCGCGGGTGAGCGACGGCGGGGTCCCGCGGCTGAGGGCGCGCTCCACGCCAAGCTGGCGGTCCGCCAGGCGCGTGGCTTCGGCGAGGGCGCGGTCGAGTGCCTCGGTGACTTCGTTCCGCCATTCCTGCTGCAGCTCCTCCCTCTGCTCCGCGATCTGGTCGCCGAGTGGCTGCAGCTGGTTCGCCGCCCGCCGCCCGCGGCGGGCGGCCTGGTCGCGCTGTCCGCCCAGCATGGCCCGGGCCGCGCGCTGCATCTCCTGCGCGGCCTCCGCCGCCTGGTCGGCGGTTTTCCCCAGCGGCGGCCGGCGCGCGGCGGGCAGCTCGGGCGTGAGCTTCTCCAGCGCAGACGCGAGCGAGACGGCTCGCGTCGCGAGCTGCCGCTCCGCGGCGGCGGCACGCGTGCTGTCCGCCCGGGCGGTCTCGTCGTTCCACCGGCGCTGTTCCTGCGCCAGGTCGCGCGCCTCCTCGGTGAGGTTGGCGAGGTCGCCCTCGAGCGCCGCGCGGCGGAAGAGCTCCCGGCTCTGCTCCAGCGCCTCCCGCAGCCGGCGCTGGCGCTCCACCAGGTCCTCCAGTGCCTCCCTGGTCTCGTCCGCCTTGAGCTCGCGGAGCGCCTGCCGCAGCGCCTCGAGCTTCTCCCGAAGCTCGGGCGTGAGCGCCCGGTCGAGCTGCTCGCGGATCTCCTGGAGCTGGCGCTGGAACGCGGAGTCGCGCAGCCCCGCCGCCTCGGCGCTCTGCTCCAGCCGCCGGATCGCGTCCTTGAGCGCCTCCGCCTCCCGCACCAGCTCCTCCTGCCTGGCGGCGACGGCTTCGGCACGGCGCGCGTCCTCGTAGCGCAGCTCGTTCGCCCGCCGGCCGTCCTGCTCCTCCGCGCGCGGCCGCTCTCGGGCCAGGTCCTCGGTCTGACGCTCGAGCACCCGGCTCGCTTCCGTCAGGCTGTCGAGACGCCCGGCGACGGCACGGCCGCCCTGCCGTTGCGCCGCCCGCACCTCGCTCATCGTGGGCAGCCGGAGAACGTACTCCCGCGAGCGCCCCGCCTGTCCGCCCGGGGAGTTGTCGGTGGCGACCGCGCGGTAGCGCACAGTGTCGCCTGGAAGCAGGCCGCGCCCGTTCAGGTCGAGCGTGAACGGCACCACCGCGCGGTCGACGGACCCCGATGGCAGCGGCAGCGTCTCACGCCGGGCCGGATCGGCACCGCCGAGCCGGTTGATGCGGCGGCTCTCGATCAGGAGGTCGCGGACGCCATGATCATCGCGCGCGTCCACCACAAGCGGGAGGCGCAGATCGAGCGGCGCCAGGGTGTCGCCGCCGGGCACCGGGATCTCCACCGTGGGCGCGCGGTCGGCCACGAGACGGATGGGGATGCGCACACTGTCGCCGGCGAGCGGTGCACCGGATGCGGTGACCAGCGCGAGCCGGTAGGTCCCCGAAGCCCGCGGCACGAACGCGCCGGTGAAGCGGCTGCCCTGCACCTGGAGCGTCTCCGCGGAGCTGGCGCCGCTCCATACGGCCGTGGCGAGGCGTGCGGTCGCGGTGCCCTGAGTCTGGAGCCGCGTGCCCACCGGCAGCAGCACCGTGTCGCCGCTGACGGGAACCGGTTCGTCCTCGAGCTCGAGGTAGCGCGGATAGTGCGCGGTGACGATCAGCGCGCCGAGAAACACCGGAAGGCGCACCCGCACGGAGATGGTGTCCGAGGCGCGGCTGCCGCTCGTCGCGCGCGCGAACAGGTCCCCCTGGAGGGGACCCGCGACGTGGTGTGCGCGGCCGAGCGAGTCGAGGGCGAGCGGCGTCGGCCGCCACGGCTCGCCGGGCGCGCGAAGCCAGAGGATCGCATGCCGCCGGCCGATCGCCTCCACGTCGAGCACCACGCTCCCACCCCGGTCGATCACTTCCGCTCCGGCGCGGAGCCGCACCGGCGCCACCGTCATCTCCCACGCCCGCCGGGGCTGCCAGAGGGCCGCCGCCGCGCCCCGCACCGGGCCCGCTGCGCCCAGCGCGGCCGCGCCGAGCGCGAGCAGCCCGGCGCCGGCCGCGAGCCGCCGCCCGGCGGTGCGGGCGAGAGGGGCCGCCGCCGCGACGCCGCGGCTCGCGAGATCCGCTGCCCGGGCCTCGTCGGCGAGGTGGAACAGCGCCCCGCTCGTGCCCGGGGCCGGCGACTCGAGCAGCGCGGCGATCGCCCCCCGGCGCCAGCCGCCCGAATCCTCGAGCTGGCGGGCGAGCGAAGGAAGCGCGAGCGCCGCTTCGCGCCGGCGAGCGTACCCGGCGACCACGCCGATGGATGCCAGCGCCGCCGCCCACGCGGCCAGCACCCACCACGGCGCGGTCAGGACGCCCAGCCGAGCCAGCCAGGCGGCTCCCCCGAGCAGCAGCGCCGCCGTCCCCAGCGCCGCGGCAGCCGACCCGGCGCGCTGCCGCAGCCGCAGCGGGCGGGCAAGCCGCTCCAGGGCGCACGCCGTGGCCGGTCCGCTCATCCGCCGTACCCGACCGCGTAGGCGAACAGGTTCACGCCCATCCGCAGGGCTGCCTCCCGTTTCGCGGGAGGGTCGCGGTGCACCTCCGGATCCTCCCACCCGTCGCCGAGATCGGTCTGGTAGGAGTAGAAGACAGCGAGCCGGCCGTCGAGGAAGATGCCGAACCCCTGCGCGGGCTTGCCGTCGTGCTCGTGGATCTTGGGGACGCCGCGCGGGAAATCGTAGACGAGGTGATAGATGGGGTGATCGAGCGGCACCTCGACCAGCGCGCGGTCGGGGAAGAGCCGCTTGAGCTCGCGCCGGATCGACTCGTCCATGCCGTAGTTGTCATCGGCGTGCAGGAATCCGCCCTGCCGGAGATAGGCGCGCAGCGTCTCCAGCTCGCGGTCGGCGAACCGGACGTTGCCGTGCCCCGTCATGTAAAGGTAGGGGACGTCCCACAGCCCGTCGTCGGCCAGGGTGACCACCCGCTCTTCGGCCGCGATGCGGAGCGTCGTTCGCGTGCGGATCGCGCTCAGCAGATTGGGAAGGCTGGAGGGGTTGGCGTACCAGTCGCCGCCGCCGTCGTAGTGGAGCCGGCCGATGGTCAGCACGGCCGGACGGTCGTGCGGCCGGACGGCCGGATGCAGAGCCGGGGCTGGGGGCGCTGTCAGGATCAGCACGACGAGCGCCGCTGCACGTCGAAACCACTGGCCGTCCGACCGTCTGTCCGTCCGTCCGTCCGTCATAGCTCCATCACCAGCCGGTACGCCTCGTTCCGCGCCAGCCCGAACTCGGCCGCGACCTGCTGCGCCGCCGCGCGGCGGCTCAGGCCCTCGCCCAGCAGCGCCAGTGCGCGCGCGCGCGCCTCCCCGGTGCGATCGGGCGGCTCGGGGGCCACGCCCGTGCCCGCGAGCACTACCGTGATCTCGCCCCGCGGTTCCTCCATCGAATAGTAATTCGCGAGCTCGGCGAGGGTTCCGGCCCGGAGCTCTTCGTGCACCTTGGTGAGCTCGCGCGCGACGACTGCGGGACGGTCCGGCCCCGCCAGAGCCGCGAGGTCGCGGAGCAGGTCCGCGACGCGCCCCGGCCCCTCGAACAGCACGACGGCCCATTGCTCGGTGGCCGCCCGGGCGAGGAGCCGGGCGCGTTCCCCGCCCTTGCGAGGCACGAAGCCGAGGAACAGGTAGCGGTCCGCGGGAATTCCCGAGGCGGAAAGCGCCGTCGTCACGGCCGAGGGACCCGGCAGCGGCACCACGGCGGCCCCCGCGGCGCGCGCGGCGGCGACCAGCTCGGTGCCGGGGTCGCTCACGCCCGGCGTCCCGGCATCGGTGACCAGCGCGACGTCCCGGCCCTCGCGCAGGATCTCGACCAGCGTATCGAGTCGCCGGCGCCCGGAGTGCGCGTGGAAGCTGACCAGCCGGGCCCCGGCGCCCAGGTGCGCGAGCAGGCCGCGCGTCCGCCTGGTGTCTTCGGCCGCCACTACTTCGACCCGCCGCAAGAGATCGGCGGCCCGCGGGGTCAGGTCACCCAGATTTCCCAGCGGTGTGGCGACGACATAGAGAGTGCCGGGCATGGCGCAGGCACCGGGGGCGGCTGGAGGGAGGGGGGCAGGGCTTGGCGCCCCGCCCCCAGCTCAGCTGAGATGCTGTTTGATCTTGGTCTCCAGCGTGGCCCTCGGGACGGCACCGACGACCGTGTCGACGTGCCGCCCGTTCTTGAAGAACAGAATGGTCGGGATGCTCCGCACGTTGAACCGCATGGCGGTCCGCTGGTTGGCGTCCACATCGACCTTCGTCATCTTGGCCCGGCCGGCGTACTCGGTGGCGAGCTGTTCGAGAATCGGAGCGACGATCTGGCACGGCCCGCACCACGCGGCCCAGAAGTCGACCAGCACCAGCCCTGAGCTCTGCTCGATCTCACTGGTGAATGTGGAATCCGTCACGTGCAGGGTGTTCGCGCCGGCCATGCGTTATTCTCCATTCCGGTTGGGCTCGTGACGAGCCTTCTCAATGTCCTCAGGAGAGATCGTGTCCGATCGTCCCCAAATTGCCCATATCGGCGTCGCGGTGGATGACCTCGACGCCGCGCTCGCGTTCTATCGCCACGTCCTGGGACTCGAGCCGCATCCCCCCCAGGTTGCTGATGGCGCCGACATCGTCAGCCTGTCGTTCGGGGACGCCGAGGTGGAGCTGCTCACACCACGCGAGCCCGGCGGGCCCATCGCCCGCTTCCTGGCCCGCCGCGGGCCGGGCATCCATCACATCTGCTACCGCGTCGCGGACCTCGACGCCGCGCTCGAAGCCTGCCGCGCGGCCGGGTACCGCCTCGTGGACGACCCGCCTCGCCGCGGCGCCGGGGGCCGCCGCATCGCGTTCGTCCACCCGAAGTCGACGGCCGGCATCCTGGTCGAGCTCACGGAATAGAACCGGCGGGCCACCCGCCGGGTTCCGGATCACAGTGAGTCGACGGGAGACGGCTTCGGGCAGGGGTTCAGCGGACTGCCGGCGGCGGCCAGATCCACCTGGTTCACGATCCACGATCCGTCCACCGCGCGGACGGTCGTGAACGGCACCACCCGGGTGCACTGGTCACGCCGGAGCTCGACCTGGACTCCCCGGGTGGCGGCATCCGCTCCCCCGCCCACGTCCGACACGATCTTGTACTCGGCCTTGCGGAGGTACGCCTGCATGATGACCATCCGCCGTTCCCAGTCGGGCGGCTGGTTGGTGCGGATGGCCGGACCGGAGGTGGAGCCCCAGTACGTCGCCATGCGCGCAAGGTTGCTGTCGGCCACGCCCTGGAGGAAGCTGCGCACCGCCCCCTCGGCGGACGTGGCCGGGTCGGCGGCCCGCGCGGCATCGCCGGCCGATTGACCGCCGCACGCGGCGAGCAGGCAGATCACACCGAGGAGCCGTCGATGATACACGGGAAGCTCGCAGGGCAAATGACGGAGTGCGAACATAACGGCCGCGGGAAGCCCGGGCAATGACGCGCGGGGCGCCGCGCCTGTACGTCAACATCGACCACGTCGCGACCATCCGCGAAGCGCGCCGCACGGACGAGCCCGATCCGGTCGCGGCCGCGGCGCTGTGCGAGGAGGCGGGCGCCGACGGGATCACGGTGCACCTGCGCGAGGACCGGCGCCATATCCACGACCACGACGTCGAGCGGCTGCGTGAGTCGGTGCGCACCGTGCTGAATCTCGAGCTGGCCACGAGCGACGACATCGTGGCGCTCGCGGTCAGGCTCCACCCCTTCCAGGCCACCCTGGTCCCCGAGCGGCGGGAGGAGATCACAACGGAGGGAGGCCTCGACCTGTCGCGGCCCGGTGACCGCCTGCGTCGCACCATCGAGCGCCTGGCCGCGGCCGGCTGCCGGGTGAGCCTGTTCATCGACCCCGACGCAAAGGTCATCGAGGCCGCCCGGGCGCTCGACGTGCCCGCCATCGAGCTGCACACCGGGCGCTACGCCCACGGGTGGCGGGCCGGGCCGGCCGCGCTCGAGGAGCTGCGCCGCGCGGCCCGCTACGCGCGCACGCTCGGGCTCGCGGTGCACGCGGGCCACGGTCTCACCTACCTCAACGTCACCCCGGTGGCCGCGATCACCGAGATCGAGGAGCTCAACATCGGTCACAGCATCGTCAGCCGGGCCGTGCTGAGCGGGATGCGGGAGGCGGTGGCGGCGATGGGGGCGCTGGTGAGAGGTGCGCGATTGTGACCCGGGCCGCTGGCCGCCGGCCGCGGAGGGACTAAGCTACAGGGACGCGTCCCGCACCCAGGAGGTCCCATGCGTCGTTCCGCCGGCAGTCCCGCGACCGTACTCGCACTCACACTCGCGCTCGCGCTGGGCGCGCCCGCCTGCTCATCCGCTCCCGAGCCGGAAACCGGCGCGGCGCCCGAGACCGCGCGCACCCTCGTGCAGGTCGACAACCGGAACTTCTACGACATGCAGATCTACGCCGTCCGCTTCGGCGAGCGGCAGCGCCTCGGCCTCGCCATCGGCAACCGGACCACCACCTTCGAGCTGCCGCCCCAGTGGAGCCAGGCCGGGACGGTCCAGTTCGTCGCCTCACCGGTGGGGAGCGCCGGGCGCGCGTGGTCCCAGGAGCTGTCGGTGAAGCCGGGGGACGTGATCCGGCTGGAGATTACGCCGTGAACAGCGGTGAGCAATGAGCTATCAGCTATCAGCTATGAGCTATGAGCTGCGCAACTCACAGCTCATAGCTGATACCTCACCGCTCACCCAGTCCCGCGAAGATCGCCGCGTAGATCGCCAACCCGTCCCACAGGTTCCCCACCCGCACGTTCTCGTTGGCCGCGTGCTGGTTGTTGTCGGTGTTGACGATCGGGACGACGATCGGTGCGGCGCCGAGCGAGCGCTGAAAGATATCGAGCGGCAGACTCCCGCCGGACGACGGGACGATCACCGGCGGTTCACCGGTCGCCTGCTCCATCAGCCGCGCGATCGCGCGCACGTCCGGCGACTCCGGCGCCGTGCGCACCGACGCATAGCCCTCGCCCCACCGGAGCAGCGCCACCCGCGATCGGTCGCTCCGGAGCTCGGCGCCGCCGGTGTCGTGAATGAGCTTGTACCCCCGACCCCGCACGTATGCCTCCACCAGCTCACGCACCCGCGCGGGCCGCTGCTCGGGAACCAGGCGGATATCGATCGACGCCGTCGCCTCGGGCGCGATCGCGTTCACCCCGATGGTGCCGCCGCTGATCGCGCGGAGGTTGAGCGCCGGCAACAGCACCCGCTCGCCGACCAGCGCCCCGTCCCCCTCGGTCGCGGCGAGACCGAACGACCGCCGGAGGGAATCGTCCGTGGCGGGAGCCGCCCGCACCGCCGCGCGCTCTGCCTGGGTGGGTGGTCGGACGTCGGCGTAGAATCCCGGGATCCGGATCCGGCCGTGCCGGTCGCGCATCCCGCTCACCAGGTGGGCCAGCCGCAGCAGCGGATTCGGCGCCCAGTTGCCGTAGTGTCCGCTGTGCAGCGCGCGGTTGGCGCCGTACAAGGTGAGGTCGAGGTCGACGATGCCCCGGGCGCCGAGCACCAGTTGGGGCCGTCCGCTCGCGTGCACCGGGCCGTCGCAGAACAGCCAGAGATCGTTCCGGAGCGCCGCAGCGTGCTCCCGGAGCAGGGCCTCGAGGTGCGGGGAGCCGGCTTCCTCCTCTCCCTCGAAGAAGAACTTGAGGTTCACCGACGGCGCCGCCCCCGCCGCCCGGAGAACGTCGAGCGCGATCAGGGTGAGCACGATCGGCGCCTTGTCGTCGCTCGCGGAGCGCGCATAGAGCCGCGCGTCGTGGGCCACCGTGTCGCCCGGCGCCGGAAGCGGGATCTCGGGATCGCCGCCACGCCCCGGTGCGGCCCGGAGCACCGGGCGCCAGGGGTCGGTGTGCCAGTCCTCGCGCCGCACCGGCTGGCCGTCGTAGTGAGCGTACACGACCACCGTCCGCTGCGCCCCGGGGGTCGCGAGCTCCCCGTACACCGCGGGCGGGCCGCCAGCCGGAGACTGGAGCAACCGGGCTCGCGCGCCACGCCGCTCCAGCATCCCGACGAGGAGGGCGGCGTTGGCCCGGATGTTCACGCTGTCGGCGGCGACGTTCGGTACGGCGAGCAGCTCGACGAGCTCGGCGAGGATCTCCCGCTCGTGCGCGCGGCGGTACTCGTGGACCTGTCGCGCGAGCGCCGCCCCGCTGGTTCCCCGGCCAACGGGGCCTGCCTGCGCGGCTCCTCGCCCCGGCAGCAGCACCAGCGCGACCAGCGCCGCCGTCACGGCCCGCACGGGCGCCGCCGCCAGGCCGCCGAGCCGGAGCCGGAACTCGCGGCGGAGCAGCACCAGGTTGAGGAGGAGCTGCATCCCGACCGACGCGACCGAGAGATACCAGACGTGGCGCAGCTGGAACCCGGGCATCCGCGACCACGCGATCACCGGCAGAGCGAACAGGACGATGCGGACCGAGGAGCTGATCAGCGCGGGCAGCGTATTGCCCATCGCCTGGAACATGCTGGAGCTCACGAAGATCACCCCCGACGCCACGAAGTTCCACGAGACGATGCGGAGGTACTCCACCCCGACGGCGATCACCCGGAGATCGGAGGAGAACACGCGCATGATGGCCGCGGGAGCGAGCAGGCAGGCGATCATGAACCCGGCGGTGACCCCGATCGCCATCGTCATCGCCGAGCGGCAGGTCTCGCGCACGCGATCGGGCAGGCCGGCGCCGAAATTCTGCCCCGCGATCGGCGCGGCCGCGAACGCGAGCGCCACCACCGGCATGAACCCGGACTGCAGGACCCGCATCCCGATGCCGAATCCCGCCTGCGCCTCCGCGCCGAACGGCCGGCTCACGCCATACACCACGAACAGATAGACCGCGAGCAGCGCGAACTCGGCGCCCGCGGGAACCCCGATGCCGAGGAGCCGGCCCCAGAGCTCGAGACGCGGCCGCCATGCCGCTGCGGTGAACCGCAGGTAGGCATCGTGCCGCAGCACGTAGCACACGAGCGCCAGCACGCCGAGCGCCACCGCGATGAAGCTGGCCAGCGCCGCCCCTGCCACGCCGAGCGGGCGCGAGGTGAGCCAGCCGAACATCAGCACCGGCGCGAGCACGATGTTCAGCACCACGGTCCCGGTCTGCACCACCATCCCCGGCTTGAAGTTGCCGATCCCCCGCAGCGCCGCGGCGATGGCGACGAGGCCGAACTGCAGCGCCATCGCGGGAATGAACCAGACGAGGTAGTCGGCCGCGAGCGCGGCGGTGGCCGCATCCGCGCCGAGACCGCTGGCGTACGCCCGGTGAAACGCGCGCCCGGCGACCAGGAACACCGCGCCGGCCAGCAGCGAGAGCACCTGCGACTGGTTGAACACCAGCACCACCTCGTCCCGATCCTTGCGGCCCGCCGCGTGCGAGACCAGCGTCGTGGTGCCGACCGCGAGCATCTGGGTGGCCGCCAGGACCAGGAACGTCAGGTTGCCCGCGACGCTGACCGCCGCGATGGCCTCCTTGCCCAGGCGCCCCACCCAGTAGAGGTCCACCAGGTAGTACAGGGTCTGGAACACCATGCTCACGAGCATGAAGCCGGTCATCCGGACCAGGAGGCTGGGG
>DASUAH010000078.1:0-28293 GCA_035763885.1 Gemmatimonadales bacterium | reverse complement strand
CGGCGAGCGGGCGGTACCCGTCAACCACCTCCTCCACGAAAGCTCCCACCCGGGTCCACTCGGGCCGGACGGCGACCGCCTGCCGCTCCGCGCGCGAGAAGTGGAGGATGTTCTCGATCAGCCCGGTCAGCCGCGCCGTCTCCTTCGTGATGATCCCCAGCGCGCGGCGGCGGTCGTCGGGCCGGTCCATCCGGTCCAGCAGCATCGTCTCGGCGAACATGCGGATCTGGGCCAGCGGGGTGCGCAGCTCGTGCGACACGCCGGACACGAACTCCGACCGGCGCTGCGCCCGCTCGCGCTCGCGCCGGTAGTGCTGCACCGCGATCCCGAGCAGGAGCGCGTTGGCTCCGAGCAGCGGGAGCAGCAGCCCGAGCCGGCAGGTCGGCAGCCGCCCGGCCAGGAGCCGCTCGGCGACGCCCTGACGCAGCGTCGCCTCGACCGCGAAACCGTCCGCCCCCGCCCCTGCCCCCGCCCCCGCCGCGCCTCGGAACTCGCTCTCGTACCCGGGACTCGAACGGAAGATCTCGGCCCGGCCCATCCGCACTCGCACCGACAGCAGGGAGTCGTTGGGCTGCGACGCGAGCGCGGGACCGGACTCGCCGCCGGCCGGCACGCGCAGCAGCGGCGTTGACCGCCAGGCGGACGCGAACGGCTCGGCATCGCCTCGCGCCTGCGCAAGCAGCGCCGCCGCCCGATACCGCTCCGCCGCCGCCGCGGTCTCCGCGCGGATCGCGCGCCAGGCGAGCGCCTTCTGCTCGCGCGCGGCGTCCTGGGCCTCGTAGGTGACGAGCGCAGTGATACCGAGGCTCGCGGCCAGCAGAAGCACGACCGGCGCGGAGCCGAACCGGGCGGATACGCCGGTGAGTCGGGACATGGGGCCTGCTCCGGAACGGGGGCGATTTGAAGCTTGCCGGCCGGGCGCGCGCGGGGAAGGTGCCGTCCACCGACCTGCAGTTCCTGTACATCGGGCGGACAACGCAGGACGAGACCGACGCGTACTGTGACGGCGCGAGCCCCGATCCGGTTTCAGCATCCCCGGAGGAATGCATGCCCCGCGCCGTCGCCCTGCCCGCCGCCCGGCTCCTCTGGAGCGGGCTCGTCGTGGCCTCCCTCGTCACCGATCTCGCGGCCCAGCGCGTCGAGCCGCCGCCGCTCCGGCGACGTCCGGCCTGGGGCGGCGGGATCGCCCCGCCCGCGGACTCGACCGGGGCGACCGTGGGGCGGGTGGCGCCCGGGTCGGCCGCCGAGCGCGCCGGCGTGAAGGTGGGCGACCGGCTGGTCTGGCTCGACGGACAGTCCGCGGCGGACCCGCCGGCGTTCATGCGGCGCTACCGGGCACTCCGTGCCGGCGATACGCTGCGCGCGCAGGTCACCCGCGACGGCGTGGCAGCGCCGTTCGCCGTCACCATCCCGCTGGAACCGCTTCCGGCGGAGCGGATTCCCGGCGCCATCGTCACCTACGGCTCGGTGGTGACCGATCGCGGCGTGCGGCTCCGCACCATCGTCACCCGCCCCGAGCGCGCGCGCGGAAAGCTCCCCGGCCTCATGCTCGTGGGCTGGCTCTCCTGCAGCAGTGTGGAGATCCCGGCGCAGGGCGGCGACGGGCTGGCGCAGGTGTTCAAGGCCATCGCCGCCCGCTCGAACACGGTCTTTCTGCGGGTGGAGAAGGCGGGCGTCGGGGACAGCGAGGGCGACTGCGACGCGACCGACCTCGATGCGGAGCTCGCCGGGTACCGCGCCGCGCTCGACGCCCTCCGCCGCCGGCCGGACGTGGACTCGACCCGCATCTATCTCTTCGGCGCGAGCATCGGCGGGGCGCTCGCGCCGGTGGTCGCCGCCATGCTGCCCCCGGCCGCCCCCGTGCGCGGCATCATCGTCACCGGTGGATTCGCCAAGACCTGGCTGGAGCACCAGCTGGAGCAGGAGCGGCGGCGTCTCGCGCTGCTCGGCCGCGCGCCGGGCGAGGTCACGGCCGCCCTCCAGGGCTTCGCCGAGCTGTACACCGAATTCCTGATCCGGAAGCGAACGCCGGGCGAAGTCGTCGCCGAGCGGCCGCACCTCCGCGAGATCTGGTACGATGCTCCCGCGCACCAGTACGGGCGGCCGGCGCGGTACTACCACCAGGTGCAGGCGCTGAACGTGCTGGAAGCCTGGTCGGCGATCTCCGCGCCCGTGCTCATCCTCCACGGCGAGCACGACTGGATCATGAGCCGCGAGGACCAGGACCTCGTGCTGGCGGCGGTGAACCGCAACCGTCCCGGGGCGGCGAAGCTCGTCGTGCTGCCCGGGACCGGGCACGACCTCGACACGTTTGCGACGCTGGAAGACAGCTTCCAGGGACGCAACGCCTCGTACGACCCCCGACCCGAGCGGGAGATCCTCGCGTGGCTGCGGGCCCATTAGCTTGGGGGGATGCGTCGACGCTCATGTCCGCACTGCGTAATGCCGCTACGGCCGCTCACCATTCGCTGCCCCCGCTGCGGCCGGCCGACGCCGCTCGCGGGGGCGCTCCCTTGGATCGGGGCCGGCACGCTCGCCGCGGTCATGCTCGCCGCCGCGGGCCTGGTGATCTGGGCACGCCTCTCCGGCACCCCTGCCCCGCCGGCCGGTGGGACCGCGCACGATTCGCTGCTCGCGCTGTCGCCGCCGATCGGCAACAGCGTTCTGCGAGGCGATTCGGTCGCGAGCAGGGTCGCCCGGCCCACCGAGGTGCGCTCGCCCCCGCCTGAACCCCACCCCCCGGCCGACCTCGGGCGGCCGGCCGCAGCCAGAAGCCCGGCGAACCAGCCGGGCCGGGTGCCCGATCGCAATGGGACCGAGATCAACCGGTCCCCGCCCGACCTGATGGCGCTGGAAGGGAGCAATCCGGCGGCCCGCCGCCGCTCGGTGCTGGAGGCCGTCCTCCGCCGCGGGCTCGTGGACTCCCTCCAGCAGCGCTCCCCGCGCGTCGTCCGGGTCTTCGTCGGTCGCGCGTTCTTCCGCCAGGAGCCGCGGTTCCGCGACCCCCTGTTCAAGTCGCTCGACGAGGCCTGGACCGAGGGACCCGACCGGCGGCGGTTCGAGCTCTGGTGGGACACTTTCCCGCTCGGCGAGTACGCGGGCGACACCTTCTACTTCGGGAAGTGGTACTACGAGTTTCGATAGACGGCCGGCGGTCCGGCCGTCCTACTTCAGCCTGTCCCCGTACCCGACCCTGAGCTTCGCCACCTTCGGCGCGATCACGGCCCGGCAGTACATCCGATCCGGCTCCCGCGCGTAGTAGCCCTGGTGATACGCCTCGGCCGCGTGGAACTCCCCCAGCGGCACGACCTCGGTCACGATCGGGTCGGGGAACACGCGCTCGCGCTCGAGCTCCGCGATGAGCTCGCGCGCCGTGTGCTCCTGGGCGGCGTCGTGGGTGAAGATCGCGGAGCGGTACTGCGTTCCCAGGTCCGGTCCCTGCCGGTTCAGCGTCGTCGGATCGTGGAAGGCGAAGAACAGCTCCAGCAGCTCGCGATAGGAGATCTCGTCCGGGTCGAACGTCAGCTGCACCGCCTCGGCGTGCCCGGTGGTACCGGTGCACACCTCCTCGTACGTCGGCCGGTTGCCCGTTCCGCCGGTGTAGCCGGACACCACCCGCTCCACACCGCGCAGCCGGCCGAACACCGCCTCGAGGCACCAGAAGCAGCCGCCGGCCAGGGTGGCGGTCTCCCGCGACGACGCGGCCGTCACACCGTCACTCCCTCCGTCACCCGCACCAGCTCCTCGTACATCTCGCCCGCGCTGCGCGGGCGCTCGTCGCGCTCCTTCGCGAGCGCGCGCACGATGAGCGCCGAGAGGCCGTCGGGGACCTCCGGCGCCACCTCGTGCGGCGGCACCGGCCGCTCGGTCAGCACCTTGGTCACCATCGCCATCGCAGTATCGGCGTCGTGCGGCCGCCGCCCCGTGAGGCACTCGTAGAGCACCACGCCCACCCCGTACAGATCCACCCGGGGGTCGAGCGCCTCCCCCATCAGCTGCTCGGGCGCCATGTACTCCGGCGTGCCCACCACGAGCCCCGTCGCCGTCATCCCCTTCTCGGCGCGATGCACCGGCCGCGCGATGCCGAAGTCCATGACCTTCACCAGCCCGTCGGGCGCGACGATGATGTTCTGCGGCTTCACGTCCCGATGGATGATGCCCTGCTCGTGCGCGGCCTCGAGGGCGCGGCAGAGCTGCTTCCCCACCGAGACCGTGGCGTCCACCGGAAGCCGGCCCCGGGTCTTGAGCAGCTCCTTCAGCGCGGTGCCCGCGACGTACTCCATGGTCACGTAGTAGATCCCGTCGGTCTCGCCGAAGTCGTGCGTGCGCGCGACGTTCCTGTGGGAGATGCGGCGCGCGAGCCGCACCTCGTCCTTGAGCCGCTCCAGCGCGTTCGGATCCACCTGCATCGCCTCGGAGCGGACCAGCTTCAGGGCGACGATATCCCCCAGGTCGCGGTCGCGCGCCTTGTAGACCACGCCCATCCCGCCCTCGCCGAGCGGCGACAGCACCTCGTACCGTCCGGCGAACAGCTGGCCGGGCGCGAGCCGCCCCTCGCCGGCCGGCAGCGTGACCGCGCTCGCCCGCCCCGCCTGCGACACGCCGCGCCGCTCCTCCCGTCCGCGCAGCACGTCCACCAGCGACTGCTTCTCGCGCAGCTCCAGCAGCAGGACCCGGAATGCCTCCGCGAGCGCGCGGATCTCCGCGGGCCCTTCGGGCTCGATGGGCGCGCCGTAATCGCCTTCGGCCGCGCGATGCGTGGCCGCGGCCAGCGCCTGGACCGGACGGCTGATCCGGCGCGCGACGACCCAGGAGAAGCCGAACGCCAGCAGCAGCCCGACCAGCCCTGCCAGCGCGATCCGCACGCCGAGATCGCGGAAGCCGGCCAGCTCCACGGCGCGGCTCCGGAGCGCGAGGAACCCGCCCAGCGGCGCGCCGCCGGCCGACAGCAGGGCCCCGCCCTGCGCGAAATAGCGGCCTTCGCCGATGTCCACGTGCGCGTGGGATGGACCGGGGCTGCCCCGCCCCGAGTCCCGCGCGATGTCCGGTCCGTGCGCCGCCACGAACGCGGCGAGCGCGGCGTCCGGCGGCAGGGTGGACGCGGCGATCCGCGCCTGCCCGGCCGAGTCCAGCGCGAAGAACACCACGTCGCTCTCGGTGGCGCGCTTGACCGCCCGCGCGAGGGAGCTGTCGATCGTCTTCGCCGCCATGAGCGAGCCGGCGATGACGTTGGAGCCCCCGAGGATCGGCACCGCGACCGCCTGAAAGAGGGTCGAGTCGCCCGCGACCCCGATCCCCGACGTGGTCTCCCCCTGCAGCGCACCCGCGATCAGCGGCGACCCCGCGAGCGGGGCAGGCGGGGCCGCCGGCTCGTCGCTCCGCGCGAGGCGCACCCCCTGGCCGTCGGTGATCTGCACGAAGCTCGCGCCGAGGAGCTCCGCCGCTTCGAGCGACTGGTCGAGCATGTCGCCCGGGCCGGGGTTCTCCAGCAGGGCGCGGAAGTTGGGGTTCTGGGCGAAGACCGCCGCGCCGCGGGCGAGACTGCGGCGATCGCCCTGGAGGAAGGTGACCACGAGCTGCCGGGTCCGGTCCAGGCTGCGGTCCACCTCGCTCCAGATGGTGCCCCGCACCGAGAGCCAGGCGAGGAGCATCGTCGCGGCGAGCACCGCCGCCACGACGCCGGCGGCGCCGAGGAAGATGCGCCAGGTGAGACTGCTAGTACCGCTCGCCGTCACTCGCGGTGTACTCGAGCCCGAACTTGTTCGGGTGCGCCGTCCGCTGCCAGCCGCGGGCGTCGAGCTCGAGCACGAGGTCGGCCGCGCCGCCCGCGCCCACCTCGATCGGGCGCGTCGCCTCGCCGCCCCGCTCGTGCCAGACGCGGAGCATGAACCGCCCCGGCGGTACGTGCGGGATCACAAACGAGCCGTCCGCCCCCGCCTGGGTGTACCACGGCGATTCCACCGCGACCACGAACGCGCTCATCCGCGAGTGGATGTTGCAGTAGATGGCGTACACCCCCGGGCGGCGGAAGGCGTTGCGCGACGCGCCGCCGCGCGGTGTCAGACCCAGATCGAACGGGCCCCCGGACGAGTTGGAGAAGACGTTGTGGCGGAACGGATCCTGATTGGGAAAGGCCACCGTGCTGCCCGCCGGCACCACGCGCACGTGCGGGATGTACTCCTTGCCGTGCATCGCGATCTCGGTCTCGGTCGGCGCAGCGTTGGCACCGCCGGCGGCGTCGAGGTATATAACAGCGGTCGCGAGATCCTTCGTCGCCTCGTCGTCGCGCTCCCGGATGATGACGCGCCCGCTCACTGTGGCCTGCGCCCACGCCGTAGCGGAGGCGGACAGGCCCGACGCCGGCAGACCGAGCCCTACCATCAGAACGGTCACCGTGGTCCCGAGCTTGGTTCGCAGCATGTGCCGCTACGTTAGCCCCCGCCGCGCACCATGGTCAAGCGCGGCGACCGCCCTGGCCGCGCTGCTCATCTGCTCGTCCGCGCGTCCGCTCGGCCTCGCGGCCCAGGAGCCCGACTCGTCCGCCGTGTCCGCCGACTCGCTCGCCGAGCGCCTCCGCCGCGCGGAGGAAGCGATCGAGCTGCTGCGACGCCAGCTGGCCTCCCAGGCCGAATCCGAGGTGCGCACCGCCAGCCGGGTACAGCTGGAGGTGTTCGGGCGGGTGCTCCTCAATTCCTACCACAACAGCGGTCGCGCCAACCTCGTCGACAACCCGCAGTTCGTGCTGCCCGACGGCAGCTCCCCGCTCGAGCCGGGCAGCTTCGGCGTCGCGATCCGCCAGACGCTCGCCGGCGGCGCCGTCAGCGTGAGCGACGTGGCGGGCGGCACCCTGATGGGTGACCTCGTCATCGACCTCTTCGGCGCCGCGCAATCCAACCCGTCGCGCAGCTTCCCGCAGCTCCGGCTCCGTACCGCGCGCGCGATCCTCGCGTGGGATCGCGCGGAGATCCTGGCGGGCCAGGAGAACCCGCTCTTCATGGGTCTGAACCCGGTGGGCCTCGCGGCCGTCGGCACGCCGGCGTTCGTCGGCGCAGGGAATCTCTGGCTCTGGCTGCCGCAGCTGCGGCTGAGCGGCGACGTGGGCGACCGGATCCGCCTCGGCCTCCAGGCCGCGGTGCTCGCCCCGGCGAGCGGCGAGCCCGCGGGCGCCGCCGATCCCGACCCCGCGGACCTGGCCGAGCGAACCGGGCGGCCGTTCCTCGAGGGGCGCCTGCGACTCCGTTGGGGCGAACACGAGACCGCGGGCGAGATCGGCGTCGCGGGCCACCTGGGGTGGTACGCCGCGCAAGGAACGGGCGTCCCGATCGGGCCCGAGTACGAGCACCTGAGGAGCGAGGGCATCTCCGTCGACGCGCGCGTCCCGCTCACCCGCCAGGTCGAGCTCCGGGGCGAGGTCTATCGCGGGAAGTTGCTGCGCGGGCTCGGCGGCGGCGCGATCGGGCAGAACTTCGGCATGGCCGACGCGGCGGGGGAGCGACGCATCATCCTCGATACCGGCGGCTGGGCGCAGCTCGTCGTCCGCCCGCACACCCTCTGGGAGATCGGCGCCGGCGTCGGGATCGACGACCCGGACGACGACGACCGGCCGCTCCGGCGACGCAATACGGCCTGGGCGGCCCACGTCGCGGTCCGGCCCGCGGGCCCGATCGTCGCCGCCCTCGAGTATCGCCGGATGGAGACCACCTACGACGCGGGGGAGTTCGCGAACGACCATCTCAACCTCGCGCTCGGATTCGAGTTCTAGGAAGATCCGACCTCGACTCCGCCGCGTCAGCTTCGGACCGCCCCCGCCGCCGGAGCCTCCCCTGCCGAAGCCCGCGCTCCTGTTCCTGTTGTCGCTCGCTGTGGCCGGCACCCTGGCGCCGCTCTCGAGACGGCCAGCCGCGCCTCCGAGGCGACGCGCCCCGGGCGGAGGATCGAGGTCCGCGGTACGCTCCGCGCCAATGTCCGCGCCGACGGCGAGCAGGTGTGCCGGCCGCGCGTTCGGGAAGTCAGCCACGAGCCGTGAGCTGTGGACTCACAGCTCACAGCTCACGGCTCATAGCTCACAGCTCACAGCTCACAGCTCATAGCTCATAGCTCACTTCTCACTGCCCACTGCTCACCTCATATTCCGGCATGCCGCCCGCCCCCGGCCACCCCAATCTCACCGTCCTCTCGCATCCCCTCATCCAGCACAAGCTGACCCTGCTGCGCGACCGGACCACGAGCACGCGGGACTTCAAGCAGCTGGTGAACGAGATCGCGATGCTCATGGCCTACGAGGTCACCCAGGACCTCCCGACCCAGCCGGTGGAGATCGAGACCCCGCTGGAGCGGATGACGGGGCGCCAGGTGGCGGGGAAGAAGCTCACTCTCGTGCCCATTCTGCGCGCCGGGCTCGGCATGGTGGAGGGCATCGCGCAGCTCATCCCCTCGGCGCGGGTCGGGCACATCGGCCTCGCGCGGGACCACGATACCCTGAAGCCGGTCGACTACTACTTCAAGATCCCTGCGGGCGAGACGGAGCGCGACTTCTTCGTGCTCGACCCGATGCTCGCGACCGGAGGGTCCGCGGTCGCCGCCGTGACCGCACTGCGACACGCGGGTGCCCGGCGGATCCGCTTTCTTTGCCTGGTCGCGGCCCCCGAAGGGGTGCGCGCGATGGAGCGGGCACACCCCGACGTCCCGATCTACGCCGCGGCGCTCGATCGCGAGCTCAACGCCCGGGGCTACATCCTGCCCGGGCTGGGGGACGCGGGCGATCGGCTGTTTGGAACCCGATGAAGGCCATTCATCCTGCGCCATGCCCGGAATCCGCCTGAGCTTCCACGGCGCCGCCGGCGAGGTCACCGGCTCCATGCACCTCGTCGAGGCGGCCGGCGCGCGCGTGCTGCTCGACGCGGGCCTGTTCCAGGGCCGGCGGCTGGAGGCCCACGCGCGGAACATCGATAGCGGCGTCGATCCCCGGCGGATCGACGCGGTGGTGCTGAGTCACGCGCACATCGATCACGCCGGCCGCCTGCCGCTGCTGGTGCGGCGCGGCTTCCACGGCCCGATCTACGCCACGCCGGCGACGCGGGATCTCTCCGCCGTGATGCTCGCCGACGCCGCGCACATCCAGCAGAAAGACGCCGAGTTCCTCCTGCGCCGCGGCAAGGCGGGGCCGGCGAGCGAGCCCCTGTACTCGCTCGCCGACGCCGTGGCCGTGCAGGATCTCATGGTGGGTCTTCCCTACCGGCGGATGCTGCACCTCCGGAAGCACCTCGCGCTCGAGTTCACCGACGCCGGCCACATCCTCGGGTCGGCCTCCGTGGACCTGCGGGTCTCGGAGCCGTCGCCGCACCGTCTCGTGTTCTCGGGCGACATCGGCCGGAGCGGGCTCCCCATCATCCGCGACCCCCAGCCGCCGGAAGGGCCGGTGGACACGCTCATCATCGAGTCCACCTACGCCGACCGCGACCACGAGCCCGTCGCCGACTCCGAGCGCCGCCTGGGGGAGCTGGTACGCACCGTGGCGGCCCGCGGTGGCAAGGTGCTCGTGCCCGCATTCGCGCTGGGCCGCGCGCAGGAGATCGTGTACGCGCTCCACCAGCTCTGGCGCGCCGGCTCCATACCCGAGATTCCCATCTACATCGACAGCCCCCTCGCGATCGACGTCACCGCGGTGTTCCGGCTGCACCCCGAGATCTTCGACCGCCGCGAGCGCATGGTGGAGCACGGCGCCACGCTGTTCGACTTCCCGCTGGTGCGGTACGTGCGCGAGGTGGCCGACTCAAAGACCCTGAACACGCTCCCTGGTCCGGCGGTCATCATCGCGGCCTCGGGAATGGCCGAGTCCGGCCGGATCCTCCACCACCTGGCAAGCCATATCGGCGATCATCGCAACTGCGTGCTCTTCGCCGGCTTCCAGGCCGAGCATACGCTCGGCCGCCGCCTGCAGGAGGGCCGCGAGCTGGTCAGGATCCTCGGCGAGGAGTATGCGCGGCGCGCCGAGGTCGTGACCATCGCCGGCTACTCGGCCCACGCGGATCGCGCGGGCCTCCGGTCCTGGGTCCGTCGCCTGGGCGGGCCCGTGCGGCGGGCGTTCGTGGTGCATGGGGAGGCGCCTGCCCTCGCGGCCATGGCGGAGATCCTCCGGGAGGAAGGCGTGGGCGAGGTGGTGGTGCCGGAGCATGGGGAGAGCTTTGAGGTCTAGGCGGGCGGTGGGTCTCCTGCTCGTCGCTGCCGCCATCGCCTATACCATCGCGTTCGTGCTGGTGCTCGCCGTGGCCCAGCTCGACGAGCGCGAAGCAGCCGATGCGATCGTCGTGCTGGGTGCCGCGCAGTACAACGGCCGCCCGTCGCCGGTGCTCCGCGCGCGACTCGACCACGCGCTCGAGCTGTGGCGGGAGGGCCTCGCCCCCGCGATCGTCGTGACCGGCGGTGTGGGACAGGGCGACAACGAAAGCGAGGCCATGGTGAGCCGGCGCTACCTCCTCGCCCGCGGCGTCCCCGATTCGGTGGTCGCCGTGAAGCCGCAGGGACACTCGACCCAGGCCTCCATGACGGCCGTGGCCGCGTGGCTCGGCACCGGGGAGCGCCGGCGCGCCATCCTCGTCAGCGACCCGTTTCACATGCTGCGATTGCGGCTCGAAGCCCGCCGCACCGGGCTCGCCGCGTACACGTCGCCCACCCACTCGAGTCCCATCTCCGAGAATCCCGTCTTGGAGCTGCGCTACCTCGCGATCGAGGCGCTCAAGATCCCCATCGCGTACCTGCGGAGCCTCGAGTGGTTCCGCTGACCCACACCGCCCCCGCCCACCCCGCGCACCGCATATGTCGCTCATTTCGTCACGCCGGCTCTACACCGGACGGATCCTCGATCTCGACCTCGACTCGGTGCGGTTCCCCGACGGCTCCAGCGGCGAGCTGGAGATGATCCGTCATCCCGGGGCCGCCGCGGTCGTGCCGTTCCTCGACGACCCGCGCGGCCCCGACCCCGAGGTGGTGCTGCTGCGCCAATTCCGCCACGCCGCGAACGGCTACGTGTGGGAGGTGCCGGCCGGCCGCCTCGACCCGGGCGAGACCCCGGAGGCCTGCGCGCGGCGCGAGCTGGAGGAGGAGGCCGGCCTCGCAGCGCTCGAGCTGCACCACCTCACCACGATCTGGTCGACGCCGGGCTTCACCGACGAGCGGATCCACCTGTTCGCCGCGGTCGGGATGACGGAGGCGCCCCATCGGCGCGAGGCCGACGAGTTCATGGAACCCCACCGGCTGCGGTGGTCGGCGGTGCTGGCGCTGGTGCGGGACGGGGAGATCCGCGACGGGAAGACGGTTGCGACCCTTCTCTTTGCAGAGTGTTTCATGAGAGAATATTGAACGATTGGCCCGGCGCGCCGCGCCTTCGCGGAGCTGATCGCCCCCTTCTCGAGGGACCGAGTCCCGCTGGGCGCTCCATCCTCGTAGCTTTCGGGCATGCCCTCCCAGACGCTCGATGCCTTCCTCCGCGCGGTGCGGCGGGGCGACCTCGCGCCGGTGTACTATCTCCACGGCGCGGAGGATCGCCTGAAGGACGAGGCGGTCCGGGCCGTGCTCGACCGGGCGCTCGATCCCGGGCTCCGCGACTTCAACTTCGACCAGCGAACGGCGGCCGACCTCGACCCCGAAGCGGTGTACACGCTGTGCAACACGCCCCCGATGCTGGCGGATCGGCGCGTCGTGCTCATCCGCGGAGTCGAGGCCTGGAGGCGCAGGACCAAGGCCCGCGCAACGCTGCTCGCGTGCCTGGAGCGCCCGGCGCCCGACGCGCTCGTGCTTCTGGTGCAGGGCGCCGGAGAGGAGGAGGACAAGGAGCTGGCCGCCCGCGCCGTGAGCATCGCGTGCGAGCCGCTGCCGCCCGACCGCGCCACGAAGTGGGCATTACACCGCGCGGCGCAGCTCGGTGCCACGCTCGAGCCCGAGGCGGCCGATCATCTCGTGCGCGTGGTCGGCGCCGACCTGGGCGCGCTGGACGCGGAGATCGCGAAGCTCGCCGCGGCTGCCGGCTCCGATCCGGTGGGCACCGACCGGGTGGCGGCGCTGGTCGGCGTCCGCCACGGAGAAACGATCTTCGACTGGCGGGACGCGGTGGTGGGCGACGATCCCGCCCGCGCCGCCCGGCTTCTCGGTCCGGTCCTGTCGCAGTCGGGAGTCAACGGGGTGCGGCTCATCACCCTGCTCGGGACCACGCTGCTCGGCGTCGGCGTCACCCGCGCCGCGTGGGACCGCGGCGTGCGCGGGAGCCGGCTGGAGGACGCGGCGTTCAAGCTGCTCCTTCGGGTGCGTGCGGCGTTGCCCGGTTACCGGGAGGAAGCGCGGCGCTGGGCGGGATGGGCCCCGCGATGGCCGGTGGCCCGCGTCCGCACCGCGCTCGCCGAGCTGCGCGCCGCCGACACGGCGCTCAAGAGCACGACACTGTCGGACGAACGGGGCGTGATCCTGGATGCGGTATTCCGGATCGCCGGCGCGCGGGGGGCGGCATGACGGACGGTCGGGCGGCCGGACGGCCGGACGGCCGACGGGCGCCGAGGTTCCGGCGAGCGTGGGCAGCCACGGTGGCCGCGCTGGCGCTGCTGGCCGTCTGGCCGTCCGGCCGTGGGGCCGTCTTGCAGGCCCAGACCGACCGGCGCCTCGCCGATGCGCTGCGGCTGGCGCAGGAGGGCCTCGGCGACTCCGCCCGCGCGACGGTGGGACGCGTCCTGACCGCCACGCCCCCGACCGACCCGCTCTACGCTCAGGCACTGTACACGCGCGCGCTCGTCGCGGCCGACCCTCGCGAGATGCGCACCGACCTCCAGCGCGTCGCGGTGGAGTACGCCTACTCCGAGTGGGCCGACGACGCGCTCCTCCGACTGGCCCTGGTCGAATACGCCGGCGGCCACCACGACGCGGCGGCCCGGAGCCTCGAGCGCATCCGGCTCGATCACCCGTCCACCCCGCTCTACCCGATGGCCGCCTACTGGGCCGGCAAGACGTACCTCGAGCTGCATCAGCCGGCGGACGCGTGCCGCTGGCTGCGCGAAGGGCGCGAGCGCGCCGGAACCGATGTCGAGTTGCGGAACCAGATCGAGTACTACTACCAGCGGTGTCCGGCGGAGGTGGCCGATGGGAGGGCCGGACGGCCTGAGAGTCGCACGGACAGCGTGGCGGCGCCGAGCCCTGATACCGCCGGCCCGATCGCCGCGAACGACGCGTCAGCGAATCCCGCCGCGCCACCGGTCGCGGACACCGCTGCCCGTCCGACCGTCTGCCCGTCCGACCGCCCGTCCCTCTGCCCGCCGGCCCGCCGGCCCGCGTTCCGGATCCAGATCGCGGCCGTCAACACCCGCGCGGCCGCGGACAGCATCGCCCGTCGGGCCCAGGGGGCCGGCGCCGGCGTGGACGCGGTCGTGGTGGAGGAGCCACCGTTCCACAAGGTGCGCGTCGGCGCCTACGCGAGCCGCGCCGACGCGGAGGCCGCCCTCCCGGGCATCCGTGCGCGATTCGGCGGCCGGCCGTTCATCGTCGCGGAGCGCGAGTAGTATCTTACCCGGATGAGTTCCCCCACCACGGCCGAGCGCAACTCCGCCATGATGAAGCAGTGGGCGGAGATCAAGGCGCGTCATCGCGATGCGCTGCTCTGGTTCCGGGTCGGCGACTTCTACGAGATGTTCCACGACGACGCCCGCACCGGCGCCCGGGTTCTGGACATCGCACTCACCTCCCGCGGCGACGGCATTCCACTGGCCGGCATCCCCGTGCGCGCCGCGGCCGAGTACCTCCGCCAGGCGCTCGCCGCCGGTCACCGGGTCGCGATCTGCGAGCAGATCGAAGACCCGAAGCTCGCGAAGGGCATCGTTCGCCGCGAAGTGGTCCAGACGGTCACTCCCGGCGCGCTGCTCGAGGACGGCTGGATCCCCGGTGCCAGGAACAACTGGATCGTCGCGCTGGGGACGGTCGGACGGCCGGACGGCCGGACGGCCGGCGAGATCGTCGGGCTTGCGGCCATCGATGTTTCGACCGGCGAGTTCATGCTCGAAGCGTTGTCCCCGGCCGAGCTCGGCGAGGCACTCGCGCGCTTGACTCCCTCAGAGATACTGATGCCCTCACGGGAGGACGGACCGTCGGCCCGTCCGGCCGTCTGGCCGTCTGACGGTCCGGCCGTCTGTCCATCCGCGCTCCTCACCCAGCGCGACGCCTGGCATTTCGATCCCGGCCTCGCCGCCGACGAGCTCGGCCGTCGTTTCGGTCTCGCCTCGCTCGACGGGTTGGGCCTCGGGCCGGCGGACGGCCCCGCGGTCGGCGCCGCGGGCGCCCTGTTGCGCTATCTCGCCGAGCTGCAGCCGGGAGGTCTCGCCCACCTCGCCCGGCCGCGCGTGCGCCGGAGCGATGCTTACCTCTGGCTGGACGAGATGACGCGACGGAATCTCGAGCTGGTGGAACCGCTCCGCGCCGGCGCGCGCGGCAGCACGCTGGTCGAGGCGATCGACTGCACCCTGACGCCCATGGGCGGTCGCCTGCTCCGGCAGTGGGTTCTGTCTCCGCTGCGTGACCCCGCGGCCATCCGCGACCGGCTCGATGCCGTCGACGTATGCGTGGGCGACGGGCGGGGCCGGGCGCGGCTCCGGGAGGCCCTCGATGGCGTGCGGGACCTGGAGCGGCTCGCGGGGCGCGCCGCCGCCGGCCGCGCCACACCGCGCGAGCTCGGCGCCCTCCGTGATTCTTTCCGCCGCCTTCCCGACGTTCTCGAGGCACTCGCCGGGCTGGCGCACCGCGACCGGAGCGCCGCGCTCGCCCGCGCGGAAGCGGAGCTCGATCCGCTCGGCGATCTCACGGCCCTCCTCGCCGCAGGGCTGGAGGACCGTCCCCCGGCCACGCTCGCGGACGGCGGGGTGATCCGCGCCGGCTACGACGCGGAGCTGGACGAGCTGCGCGACCTGCGGGACGGCGGCAGGCGCTACATCGCCGCCCTGCAGCAGCGCGAGCGCGAGCGCACCGGAATCCCCTCGCTCAAGGTCGGGTTCAACAAGGTCTTCGGGTACTACCTCGAGATCACCAACGCCCACTCGGCGCGGGTGCCGGCCGACTACGAGCGCCGCCAGACGCTCGCGTCGGCCGAGCGCTACGTCACCCCCGAGCTCAAGACGTACGAAGCGAAGGTCCTCGGCGCGGAGGAGCGGATTGCCTCCCGCGAGGAGCGGCTGTTCGGCGCGCTGCGCGGCGCCGTGGCGCACGCGATCGAGCGGATCCAGGCGACGGCGCGGGCGCTGGCGCGCCTCGACGTGTGGAGCGCCCTCGCCGAGACGGCGGTGGCACACCGCTACGTGCGGCCCGCGATCGACGACGGCTACGCCCTCGCCCTCCGTCAGTGTCGCCATCCGGTCATCGAGCGGCTGGTTCCCTCGGAGCGGTTCATCCCCAACGACGTCCGTTTCACCGAGGCCGAGCGGGTGCTGCTCGTGACCGGGCCCAACATGGCGGGCAAGTCCACCATCCTCCGCCAGATCGGGCTCTGTGTCGTGCTGGCGCAGCTGGGGAGCTTCGTCCCGGCGGACGGGGCGGAGATCGGCGCCGTGGACCGGCTGTTCACCCGGGTCGGGGCCAGCGACGATCTCGCCCGGGGCCAGTCCACGTTCATGGTGGAGATGAGCGAGACCAGCGCCATCCTGCATCAGGCCACCGCCCGGAGCCTGGTGCTGCTCGACGAGATCGGCCGGGGGACGTCCACCTACGACGGCGTGGCGATCGCCTGGGCGGTCACCGAGCACCTGCACGACCGGGTGGGCTGCAAGACCATGTTCGCCACCCACTATCACGAGCTGATGCAGCTGCCCGAGCGACTCCAGCACGCCCGGAACCTGAACGTCGCGGTGCGCGAGACCGGCGACACGGTCGTGTTCCTCCACCGGCTCGAGCCGGGCGGGACCGACCGTTCGTACGGCATTCACGTGGCACAGCTCGCCGGCCTGCCGGCGGCGATCGTGCGGCGGGCGCGTGAGGTCCTCGGCACGCTCGAGGGCGAACATCGGGTCGTGACCGGCGCCCCATCGCCTCCCACCGATCCGGGCCAGCTCGGGCTCTTTGCCCCGGAGCCCCCGCCCCATCCGGTGCTGGAGGAAATTCGCGGCCTGGATCTCGAGGGGATGACGCCGCTGCAGGCGCTCAACCGCCTGGCGGAGCTGCAGCGGCGCGCGGGGGGAGCCGGGTGAGGAGTTGCCGGTCGCTCGCACTGACGCTTGCCCTGTTCGGGTGCGACCGCGGCCCGCACGACGGCACCATGCAGCTCCCGCTGGTCGGGGCCCCCACGCCATCCGTGCCCGCCCCCGACGGCGCGCCGGTCGCGATCAACCCGCAGTCGCCGGTCCTCTACCCGGAGCCGTTGCGGGCCCAGCGGATTGAAGGGACGGTGCTGCTCCGGCTGTTCGCCGATTCCACCGGCGCGCTCGTCCCCGAGTCCACCCGCGTGGCGGAGTCGAGCGGCTTTCCCGCGCTGGATTCGGCGGCATTGGCGGGCGCACCAGAGCTCAGGTTCGCTCCGGCGGTCCGCGAAGGCCGGCCGGTCGCCGCCGCCTTTCTGCAGCCCGTTCAGTTCCGCCAGTCCCGGCGGAGAAGGTAGCCATGCGTGAGCCGCAACATCTTCGGCCGTACGGCTCCGTGCTCGAGACGATCGGGTGGACCCCGCTCATCCGCCTCGCCAGGCTCGGCGCCGGCATCCGCACCCCCGTGCTCGCCAAAGCGGAGCACAAGAACCCGGGCGGCTCGGTCAAGGACCGGATCGGTGTGGCCATCATCGAGGATGCCGAGGCCCGGGGCGCGCTGCGGCCGGGGGGCACGATCGTCGAGGCCACCAGCGGCAATACCGGCGTGGGCCTCGCCATGGTCGCTACCCTCAGGGGCTATCGTTGCATCTGCACCATGCCGGACAAGATGTCGCAGGAGAAGGTCCGCATGCTGAAGGCCTTCGGCGCCGAGGTCGTGGTCACCCCGACCGCCGTTCCGCCGGACCACCCCGACCACTACCGGAACAAGGCCAAGCAGATCGTGGCCGAGACCGCCGGAGCCATTCTCGCCGACCAGTACTTCAATCCGGTGAACCCCGAGGTCCATTACCGCACCACCGGTCCCGAGATCTGGGAGCAGACGGCGGGCCGGATCACGCACCTGGCGATTTCCACCGGGACCGGCGGGACCATCAGCGGCGTCGCGAAATACCTCAAGGAGCGGAATCCGCGGGTGCGGGTGATCTCGGGCGACCCCGAGGGCTCGGTGTACGCCGGCTTTGCCGCAACCGGCGAGGTCGGGAACGGCGCGCCGTACAAGGTCGAAGGCATCGGCGGCGACGCCATCCCCGGCAACGTGTGGTTCCAGTACATCGACGAGTTCCGGACCGTGAGCGACCGGGCCGCAATGCACATGACCCGCCGGCTGGCCCGGGAGGAGGGCATCCTGGTCGGCAGTTCGAGCGGGGTGAACGTCGCTTTGGCGCTCGACGTGGCCCGCGAGCTGGACGACCCCGACGCGGTGGTCGTCACGATGTTGTGCGACACCGGTGAGCGCTATCTCTCCAAGGTGTTCAACGACGAGTGGATGCAGGAGAATCAGCTACTCGATTCCCCGCGGATCACGGTGGAGCAGCTACTGGCGCGGCGCGTCGCATCCGCCCCGGCGCTGGTGAGCGTCGCGCCCGCCGCCGCGGTCCGCCAGGCGCTCAACCTGATGAACACCTGGGACGTGAGCCAGATCCCCGTGGTGGAAGCGGGGGAGTCGATCGGGACGCTCACCGAAGCCAGCCTCATGACCAAGGCGCTCGCCCAGCCCGCGCTGCTCGACCGCCCGGTGCGGGAGGTGATGGAGGCCCCGCTGCCGGTGATCGATGCCGGCTTCCCCACCGACCGGCTCGGTCCAATGCTCACCCGGGAGACCCCCGCCGCGCTGGTGCGGAAGGAGGGAAAGCTGGTGGGAATCGTGAGCCGCTACGACGTGCTGCAGCAGTTGATCGGCAGCCGATGACGGCGGTTCGCGGTCCCATGCGGGTGACCGTCCTCACCGGCGGCACCTCCACCGAGCGCGATGTCGCCCTGGCATCCGCCGTCCAGGTCGTCGGCGCGCTCCGCGCCCGAGGGCACGACGTGGCAGTGGTGGACACCGCCCGGGGCTACATCCCCCGCGAGGACGAGCCATCGCTTCTCCGGGGTAGCGTCGGCGTCGCGCCGCCATCCCTCGAGGAGTTGCACGGGCTCGAGCGCGGCCTGCTGCTGTCCGGCCTGGGCAACCTCCCCGTCATCCGCAACGCCGACGTCCTCTTCCTCGCCCTTCACGGCGGGCGGGGCGAGGACGGCACCATCCAGGCCCTCCTGGAGGTGGTCGGGGTGCCCTACACGGGCAGCGGCCGCCTCGGCAGCGCGGTAGCGATGGACAAGGACGTCTCCAAGCGCCTGTTCCGGGCCGCCGGCGTCCCCACTGCCGAGTGGATCATGGCCCCGGTCACGGTCCGGGAGGTGGACGCGCGGCTGGGGTGGCCGGTGGTGGTCAAGCCGTCGAAACAGGGCTCGACCGTCGGGCTGACCGTCGTCAAGCAGCCGGATGCGTTGGCCCCGGCCGTGGACCTGGCACGACAGTACGACGACGAGGTGATGGTGGAGCAGTTCGTCGCGGGGCGCGAGCTGACGGTCGGCATCCTGGAGGGGCGGGCGCTTCCCGTGGGGGAGATCATCCCGCGGCACGAAATTTTCGACTACGAGTGCAAGTACACCCCCGGCATGTCGGAGGAGATCTTCCCGGCGGACGTTCCCGCCGCCGTTGCCGCCGAATGCGGACGGCTCGCTCTGCTCGCGCACGACGCGCTCAAGCTCGGCGGATACTCGCGGGTGGACTTTCGCTTGACACCCGCGGGCGAAATCCTCTGTTTAGAGGTGAACACGCTGCCCGGCATGACGGCCACCAGCCTCTTGCCCCAGGCGGCCCGGGCGGCCGGCATCGATTTTCCCGACCTTTGCGACCGGATCTGCCGCATCGCGCGCGCGCCAAGCCGCTGGAACCAGGGTGACCCCGGCGGCGTCTAGCAGGTAGAGGGCGAGGGCATGAACGCAACTCCGTACCCGCGGATCACCCCCTGGGTGGGGCGGCTCATCATCGCGAACGCGGTGGTGCTGCTGCTGTTGCTTACGGTCTTCACCTCCCCGACTCTCGTCGGCGCCCTCGAGTTCGACCCGGGCCGCGCGCTGGGCCGGCCCTGGACATTCCTCAGCTACCTGTTCGTCCACGCGGGGCTGCTCCACCTGCTGACGAACATGCTCCTGCTGTTCGTTCTCGGGTCCGCCGTCGAAAGCCGGATGGGCAGCCGCGCTTTCATCCTCTACTACCTGTACTGTGGCGTCGGCGCTGCGGTGCTGTCGCTCGGGCTCTCCGGCCTCATGCCGGTGCACCCGTTCATCGGGGCGTCGGGGTCCGTGCTGGGCGTGGCCCTGGCCTACGCAATGTTCTGGCCCGACGCGGAGTTGATCCTCTTTCCCCTGCCGATCCCGCTCCGGGCACGCACCTTCGTGGCGATCCTGGCCGCATTCGACGTGTTCGGCGCGCTGTACTTCACCAACAGCCGGGTGGCGCACCTCGCGCACGTCGGCGGCATGGCCTTCGGCTACCTGTTCTTCCGGGCGCAGGCCGCCTCGCGCCGCGGGTCCGGCGCGCCCACCCGTTCGGTCGAGCGGGTGGTGATGGTGCAGTCGGGCGCGGCCGAGCCGGTGCGGCCCACGCCCGTGACGCCGGCGCGACAGCGTCGGCGGGCCGAGACCGATGCCGTCGCGGCCGAAGTGGACCGCGTGCTCGACAAGATCAGCGCCGAGGGTCTGGGCAGCCTCACCCCCGCGGAGCGGCGATTCCTCGACGAGGTCAGCCGGAAGAAGAAGCAGGACCACTGACAGTACCGTTCGATCTTGCGCCGGCACTTGTCGCTTCGTATCCTGCCGCGTGCTCATCAATCTCCTGCCTGATTTTCTCGCGGTGCTCGATGCGCAGGACCGCGAAGCCGCCTATCAGCGCTATCGCGATGCCCACCGCCCCGTGCTCGACGCGTACTGGCGCAACTACGTGCTCGACCCGGAGGGGCCGCACGCCGACGCGGTCGTGGCAAGCACGCTGAGGGCGAGACGGGACGACCTGCGCGAGCTGGCCCTCGACGCGACCCTCGTCCGGCTCGCCGAGGAGGGGATCGCGCGCGCGGAGGAGCTGTTGCAGATCGATCGCCCGACCGACTGCTACCTTCTCGTCGGGGTCGGCGCAGCCAATGCCGGCGAGCTGGTCGTGGGTGGTCGCGGCATCGCGTTCGTCTGCCTGGAGCACTTCACCGGTCGCGCGAACCCCGAGACCTACGGACTGGGGCTCCCGCCGGACCTGATTCCCCTCTGGCTGGCGCACGAGTTGGCGCACACGATCCGGTACACCTCCCCCGGCAGCCAGAGCGAGCTCCGGCGGGTCGTCGCCGAGCTGGGCGGCTATTACGACTACTGGCAGACCGGGAGTCGCGTTCCGCTCCGCGAGCTGCTCGTCAACGAAGGTCTCGCCGTCCATGCGTCCCGCGCCGTCGCGCCTGGGTTCGACCCGGCGGACTACTTCGGCTACACCCGCCGGCAGTACCACCGCCTCCGTGAGCTGGAGGCGTTTCTTCGTCGGGCCATCGAGCCGGACCTCGAGCGCGCCGGCCTCGGGCTGCGGCTTCGCTATCTCTCCGGGGGTATGAGCTCGGCGGCGCGACTGGTCGGCGGCCGGGTGATTCCGGAGCGGGCCGGCTACTACGTCGGCTACCGGATGGCGGAAGCGCTCGTGGGTGCCCGCGGGCTGCCCGCTGCGCTCCGCGCCCCACCCGCCGAGTTCCAGGAGGCCGACGATCTCGCGCGGGGGATACAGATGGCCTGAGACCCGAAGCGGGAAACGGGACAGTTCGGTTACCCTTCAGCATGCCCGACGAGGCCCCCTCACCCCCCACCGTTACCTGGAAGCCCTCGGGTCCCCTCCATGTCTCCGGCGACGTCCGCTTCTTCGACAGCGAGGGCACCGAGCTCGTCCCGCCCCCCACCAAGACGCCCGGGGTCGTGAAACTCTGCGGCTGCGGGCGGTCGAAGACGAAGCCGTTCTGCGACGGGAGTCACAAGTGCTAGTCACTTCCCCACGCAGAAGGTGCTGAAGATCCGGCCGAGCACCTCGTCCACGTCGACCGTCCCGATCAGCTCATCGAGCGCCAGGGTGGCCTGCCGCACGTGATGGGCGGCAAGCACCGCCTCGCCACGCGGGCCGAGGTGTGGCGCCGCCTCCGCGAGCGCGTCGCGCGCGCGGGCGAGGGCTTCGGCGTGGCGCGCGCGGGTGAGACCAGGCTCGAGGTCGGCGAGCGCCAGGCGTTCACCGTACAGCCGCTCCCCGGCGAGGCGCCGTAGACGGTCGAGGCCGGCGCCGGAAATGACCGACACACCGAGCTCGCCGGGCGCGGCGCCGGCCAGGTCGGACTTGGTGCGCGCCACCAGGACGGGATACTCGGTCGCGACCCGCGCCTCGTCCTCTGCGAGCGGGCGCCCGGCCTCCGCGCACAACACCACGAGGTCGGCGGCAGCCAGCCAGCGGCGACTCACTTCCACGCCCAGCCGCTCCACCCGGTCCTCCGCCGTACGGAGACCGGCCGTATCCGCCAGACGCACCGGCCAGCCGAGGAAATCCGTATGCGCCTCGATCGCGTCCCGCGTCGTGCCCGGTACTTCGGTCACGAGCGCGCGCTCGGTGCCCAGAAGAGCGTTGAAGAGCGACGACTTGCCGGCGTTGGGACGCCCCGCGAGCACCACCAGCGCCCCCTCGCGCAGCCGCTCGCCCCCGGGCGCGGTCGCGAGCAGCCGCTCGACGAGGCTCGCCGCATCCTCGAGCGCCGCCCCGATCCGGTCGGCCGGGACCGGGCCGTCGTCCTCGTCCGGGAAGTCGATCGCGTAGCCGAGCAGCGCCTGCAGCTCGAGGAGCCGGTCGCGGAGGTCGCACAGCCGGCGGGAGAGTCCCCCCTCGAGCTGCGCCAGCGCGGCCCGGGCCTGCGCCGGCGCGGTGGCGTCGATCAGGTCTCCCACCGCCACAGCCTGAAGCAGGTCCAGCTTGCCGTGCAGCACTGCCCGGCGGGTGAATTCGCCGCGCTGCGCCGGCCGCGCGCCCGCCGCGTGGAGCGCCGCCACCAGTCGGGCAGGCACCGCGAGCCCCCCGTGACAGGACAGCTCCACCAGATCCTCGCCGGTGTAGCTCGCCGGCGCGGGGAACACCGTGTACAGCCCCCGGTCGATCGGGGTGCCGTCGGCAGCCCGGAAGGTCGTCAGGGTCGCTCGACGGGGCTCGTCCGCCCGGAAGCCCTGGATCACCCGCGCGGCCACCGCGAAGGCCCCGGCTCCGCTCAGCCGCACGACGGCGAGGGCGGAGCGTCCGGGCGGGGTGGCGACCGCGACGATGGGATCCGACAGCATGGACGGCGGGGCGTTCTTCGTGCCGTGTAGGTGGTTATCCCTTTCGCCGCTTGGGGGCGGGAGCCGGCGCGGCCGGCTTCGGGGGAGCGGGCGGCGGCACCCGCTTCATCCGCTCCTGCGCGAGCAGCCACTGCTGCGGGACGCTCGCGATATTGCTCACGGCGTAGTACAGGTTGAGCCCCGACGGGAAGTTCAGGAACAGCACGGTCATCATCACCGGCATCATGTAGAGCATCATCTTCATCTGGGGATTCGGCTCCATCCCCATCTGCCCCACCTTGCTCAGGGCGTACATCGACAAGCCCATGATCAGCGGGATGATATACACCGGGTCCGGCCGCGACAGATCGGGCAGCCACAGGAACGAGGTTCCCCGGAGCTCGATGCTGTTCTGCAGCACGAAGAACAGGGCGAACAGCACTGGCATCGGCAGCAGCATCGGCCAGCAGCCGCCGAACGGGTTGACGTTGTGCTCCTTGTAGAGCCGGAACATCTCTTGCTGCAGGCGCTGGGGGTCGTCCTTGTGCCGCTCCTGCAGCTCCTTCATGAGCGGCTGGACCGCCTGCATCTGCATGCTGGCGCGCATCGCCTTCTGATTGAGCGGCCACAGCACGATGCGCACCAGGATCCCGAACACGACGAGGACGATCCCGTACGCGAGGCCGAGCGACTCGTGCATCCAGACGAGCAGCCAGCGGGTGGGGACCGCGAAGAAGCGGATCAGGGTCCGGAAGCCGGGCCAGCCGTACGGATTCACGTCGTCGAAGTCGTGCCCGATGCGGCGCAGCCGGTCGTACTCCATCGGTCCGGCGTAAAGCGACAAGCCGAAGGCGCCGGCAGGCCCGACCGGCAGGGTGAGGCGCACGCGAGCGACCGCGGGGTCCTTGCCCGCGGCGGCCGGCGCGGTGACGGTGGCCCCGCTGATGCCGCCACCGGTGCTGTCGAACGCGAGAACGGCGGTGACGAAGTACTTGGACTTCAGCGCCGCCCAGTCGAACGGGCCGGTGAAGGTGCGCGGCACGCCGGGCTCGAGATCTGCCAGGCTGGTCCGCTCGGCGGTCGCCCGCTTGGTCACGAATGCCACGTGGCGGGCATCATCCGCCGAATCGGCCTCGGTGCGGGCGAGCCGCGGCCCCATTCCGATCAGCAGCATGCCGCCGTTGGGCCCGATCCCGCTGATCCGGCCCGACAGGTCGATCCGGTACTCGTCCGGCGTGAACCCGTAGCGCAGCTCGATGCCGAGCCCGTCTCGCTCCGCGTTGAGCCGGAGCGCGGCGGGCCGCTCGACAGACAGCGCGGTCGCCGACGGCGTGAAGTTCCACTCGCCGAAGCGCACCGTGTCCTGACCCTGGACCAGCATCAGGTCGAGGAGCTCGCTGTCGGGCGGCAGCAGCTGGACCGGTTCCCCGGCCCGTCCGGGCGCCTGCGACCTGTACTGGCGAAGGAACGCCGTCACCAGGCGTCCCCCGCGCGTGCCGATGCCGTAGGTGTAGAGCGGTGAGGAAACGATCACCGTGTCCCCCGGCGCCGCCTCCCGCCCCCGGGCCGTGTCCGGGGCGGGCGGCGGGGCGAGGGGGCGGCGGGGCAAGGTGTCCGCGCGGGGGGCCGGCCCGGCCGGCTGTACCGCCGTGTCCCGGGCGCCGGGGCCGGCGCCCCGCGTCGCCTTGGGCTTGGTGAAGAGGGCCGGCGCAACCGCGATGACCATCATGAGCAAGATGGCCCACACAACTCGGCGATCCATACAGATCAGGTAATCACGTCAGGGGACCGGGTCGAACCCGCCCGGGTGGAATGGATGGCAGCGGACCAGCCGCCGCGCCGCGAGCCAGCAGCCGCGGAGCGCGCCGTGGCGCGTCACCGCTTCGAGCGCGTATTGCGAGCACGAGGGCGTGAACCGGCACACCGGCGGGAGGCCGGGAGAAACGAAGCGCTGATAGCCGCGAATCAGGCCGCCGATGACCCCGGCCGCCATGCCCACCTCCCGCTCACCGCTCACGCGCGCCGCTCACGGTCCGGGCCCAGCCCACCATCTCGCCGCGGAGCTGCTCGAAGGTCGCGCCGTAGGCTTCGCGCCGCGGCCGCACCACGACGTCCCACCCCGGCACCGATGCGCGCACCTCGCGGCGCCAGATCTCCCGCAGGCGCCGGCGCAAACGATTCCGGGCCACGGCGGTCGACTGATGCTTGGGAACGATCAGTCCGATCCGCGCGTGGCCCGTCGTGTTGCCCATCCAGATCATCTCGAGGTGCTCGGTGCGGCGGCGACGCCCTTGGGCGAAGCACCGGCGGAGGTCGGCCGCCCGCGTGAGCCGGGCGGCTCGCGGGAGGCGTGCCCTCGTCAGCGGCCCCCGTGCTTCGACGGGAGGCGGACGGTAAGCGCCTTGCGGCCCTTCTTGCGCCGGCGCGAGAGCACCGCACGCCCCCAGCGCGTGGCCATCCGGGCGCGGAAGCCGTGCTTCGTGATGCGGCGCTTGTTCCGCGGACGATAGGTGGGCTTCATGGTGCCTGCGATCCTCCAGTGAGCCCGAAAAGCTACTCGCGCAAGGCGCCGCGCGTCAAGCACGACACCGCGGTCTACACCGGTTGACTTTTCCACAGCCGACCCGTACTATCGGCTGCCCTTGCAAACTCCCCACCGTGCTCGAGCTGAGATGCAGCTGTCAGCCAAGGAAGCTTGGAAGCGCATCCTCGATGCGGCGCAGCGCGAACTCCCCGCCGACGTCATCCGAAACTGGCTCGAGCCCACGGAGGCCATCGCGCTCGAGGGCGAGCAGCTGATCGTCGGCGCCCCGGATCACTTCGCCGCCGAGTGGAATGAGACGAAGCACGGCCCCCTGCTCACCCGGCTGGCGGAGGAGGTCGTCGGTCGTCCCGCCGCCATCGTCTTCCGGGTCCAGGAAGAGCGCCAGCGGCGCCCGCAGATGGATTTCTTCGTGCAGGCCACGGCCGGCGCCGCCGCCGCCGCCGCGGCGACGAACGGTGGCAGCAATCAGCCGTTGAACGAACGCTACACGTTCGAGACGTTCGTCATCGGCAAGTCCAACGAGCTCGCGGCCGCGGCCGCGCACGCCATCGCCGAGGCCCCGGGCAAGGCCTACAATCCGCTCTTCATCTACGGCGCCACCGGGCTGGGCAAGACCCACCTCATGCAGGCGATCGCGCACGCCCGGCTCCGGCGCGCTCCCGATACCCGGGTGCTGTACGTCGGCGCCGAGCAATTCCTCAACGAGGTCATCGAGAGCATCCACAGCCGGACCATGCCGGACTTCCGGCGCCGGTACCGCAACGAGGTGGACCTGTTTCTCGTCGACGACGTACACTTCCTCGAAGGGAAGGAGCAGACGCAGGAGGAGTTCTTCCACACGTTCAACGCCCTCCACCAGGCCAACAAGCAGATCGTTCTCACCTCCGACCGTCCACCCAAGGAGATCCCCGGCCTCGAGGCCCGGCTCGTGAGCCGCTTCGAGTCCGGCATGGTGGCCGACATCGGTCAGCCCGATCTGGAGCACCGCATCGCCATCCTCCGCAAGAAGCAGGAACAGGACCATCTGGAGATGACGATCCCCGACGACGCGCTGCGCTTCATCGCCGAGCACGTCCGGTCCAACGTGCGCGAGCTCGAGGGCTGCATCATCAAGCTCCTCCTCTTCGCCTCGCTCAAGCACAAGGAGATCACCATCGAGCTGGCCCGCGAGGCGCTGTCGGACAAGATCCGGCCGGGCGAGGATGCCGCCGACGCCCGGGCCAAGCCGCTGCCCACCATCCACCGCGTGCAGGAGGTGGTGGCCCGGCGCTGGGGCGTGACGCCCGAAGGGCTGCGCTCCAAGGCCCGCATCAAGACCCTGACCGTACCGCGGCAGATCGCGATGTATCTCGCCCGCGAGCTGCTGCAGATGCAGTTGGTGGAGATCGGCCAGGCGTTCGGCGGTCGCGACCACTCGACCGTGATCCACAGTGTGGACAAGGTGACCCGCCAGATGTCACGCGACCGGATGTTCCGGGAAAAAGTGGAGTACGCGAAACAAGAGTTGTGCGCAGAATAATCCCCGCCGCACGGCACGGGTGTGTGGGCAGTCTGGATCGTGCGGGAAAGGGGCCCCGCAATCCGCGCGCTCCACACGCTGTCGGCCGCGCCGGCGGAGGGCAGCGCCAGACGCGATCGCGGCTTGCGCCGCCGATCCACACGAGCGGGCTCTCTACTACTACTGCTAGTTCTTACAATTGTCCCGTAGTCTTTATCAGTAGCGCGCCGAGGAGCGGATGAAGCTGACGATCACGCGGGAGCAGTTGCAGGAAGGGCTGGTCGCGGCCGCCGCCAGCGTGCCTACCAAGACGACGCTGCCGGTCCTGGCCAATCTGCTGCTCGAGGCGACGCGCGACGGCCTGCGGCTGTCGGGAACCGACCTGGACATCGCGGTGAGCACCAGCGTCCCGGCCTCGGTGGATCAGGAGGGTGCGATCACGCTCCCCGCCCGGAAGCTCGTCGAGATCGTCAGGGAGCTGCCGAGCGCGCCGATCCGGGTCGTCGCCACCGGCGAGCAGCGGGTCACGATCGAGTGCGGTCGCTCCCGGTTCCGGCTCCTCGGCCTGCCGCGCGAGGAATTCCCGGCGTTCCCGGGCGTCAAGTTTGACGGCGGGTGGCGGGCGCCCGCGAGGGACCTGCAGAAGCTCATCAGCCACGTGGCGTTCGCCGCCAGCACCGAGGAGAGCCGCCCGATCCTGAACGGCGTGCTCTGGGAGCTGCGCCCCGACCGGATGCGCATGGTCGCGACCAACGGGCACCGCCTCGCCCGCATGGACGTGCCGATGTCCGGAGGCGGTCAGGCCGACCTGATCATTCCGCCCAAGGCGCTGGAACAGATCCGGCGGTTGTTCGGCACCGACGACGAGATCGAGATCGCCCGGAGCGAGAACCACCTCGGATTCCGCTCCGCGACGACCCAGGTTTTCACCCGGCTCATCGAGGGGCCGTACCCGAACTACGAGCAGGTCATCCCGCGGGAGAACGACAAGACGGCCGCGGCCGACAAGGCCGCGCTGACCGCAGCGCTCCGCCGCATGAGCATCGTGGCAAGCGACCAGACCCACCGGATCCGCATGGCCTTCGCCAGCGGCACCTGCAAGCTGTCGGTACAGACGCCGGACCTCGGCGAAGCCCAGGAAGAGGTCACCGTGGCCTACGACGGCGACCCGCTGGAGATCGGGTTCAATGCGGCGTATCTGCTTGAGATCCTCAAGTACATCCCGACCGACGAGGTGCGGATGACGTTCAAGGCACCCGAGCGCGCCGCCACCGTGGAACCCGTAGGCTGGGACGACCCGGCGAGCTTCCTGGCGCTCGTGATGCCGTTGAGGCTGGTGGACTAGACCGGGAGCCTACCTCAGCTTCTCCACCCTCCACCGCCCCCGCTGGCTCACCGGCACCGTCTGGCCCACCGCGGGGACAGTGATCGTGATCTCGGAGGAGTCCGTGCCTTCGCCGGCCAGCACCGCACCCGAACCGAAGCGATAGACGCCCTCCCGGATGCCCCCCGAGGTCATCTCCATCGGCTGAGTTGCCTGCCCGCTCGTCCCGTTCCGCTGGAAGGTGGTCCGGCTCTGGATCATGATCGACCCGCCGTCACCCGGTGCCGCGCGGTAACTGGTGATCGCCTGTTCGGTGGCGTCGAAGGCGTCCGCCCTGAGGGACCGGTGGGCGGTGTCGGTCCACTCGCGCCCTGCCTCGAGCCCCGACGGCGGCAGCGCGGGAAACAGTGTCGGCAGGGTGGCGCCGATCTGGTCGCCGATCGTGCTCAGCCGGTCCGACCGCAGGTCGCCC
>DASUAH010000077.1:0-43420 GCA_035763885.1 Gemmatimonadales bacterium | reverse complement strand
GGCCGGGTCAGCGGCGAGGTTCGGATCGAGGATGCTGTCGCGCCGGTCGGACAGCCCTGACCTTCCACATTGGTTGAAAAGCCCGCCTAAATCTGTGCAAGAATGAGCGTTGCCGCGATCAAGGCCGTCGTGGTATTGCGTCTGTGTGCCGTTGCAGTCGCGTTACTGGCGCTAGTGAGCTGCGGCGAGCGGCGCGAGTCGACGGGCATGCGGGTAGCCCTGATCACGCCCGGCTCGATCGCCGACGCGGCCTGGAATTCCGAGGCGTACAGGGGGCTCCTGCAGATCCGCGACTCGCTCCAGGTCGCGACGTCGCATATCGAGGCCCGGACGCCGGCGGAGCAGGAGGAAGCGCTGCGAACCTACGCCGCGCGGGGATACGACCTCGTCTTCGGTCACGGGTTCGAGTTCCAGGCTCCCGCCGAGCGGGTGTCCGCGGAGTACCCCAGGACGGCCTTCGTGATCACGTCGGGCGAGCGGGCCGCGGGAAATGTGTCGGCCATCGTGTTCCGGCTGGAAGACCCCACCTATCTGGCCGGGATGATCGCCGGCGGGTTGACCCGGTCGAACGTGATCGGATATGTGGGCGGGATCGAGCTGCCGCCGATCAAGGCCGCGTACGAAGGCTGGGTGCGGGGCGCCCAAGCCGTCAATCCGGAGGTCGACTCGCGGCAGATCTACCTCAACAGCTTCGACGATGCCGCAGCCGGCCGCGAGGCGGCTCTCGCCCTCATCCGCGTGGGCGCGGACATGCTCACCCACAACGCCGACGCGGCGGGGCTGGGGCTGTTCCAGGCGGCGAGGGAGACTCCGGGCGTCTACCTGTTCGGCGCGAACGCGGACCAGGCGAGCCTCGCGCCGGAGCGGGTGATCGGCTCGGCGGTGATCGATATCCCCCGGGCGCTCCTGCTCACCGCGCGCGAGGTGCGGGCGGGGACGTTCCGGCCGCGGGTCCGGGCGTTCGGGCTGGCGAGCGGGGTGCTGCGGTACGCGCCCAACCCGGCGTTGGACAGTCTGGTGCCGGAGGGATTGAAGGCGCGACTCCGCGCCGCCGCCGACTCGATCGCGGCGGGGACACTCCAGGCGGCCCCACCGTCCGTGGCGTTGCGATGACGGTCACGCTGGCGGAAGTCGTCGCGTACCTCGACGGGTATCTCCGGATCGGAGAGGTACCCGATGAGACGAACGCGATCAACGGGCTGCAGGTGGAGAACGGCGGGGCGGTGGCGCGCATCGTGGCGGCGGTGGACGCGTCGCTGGAAACGATCGTCGGGGCGGGCAGGCAGGCGGGAGGCGGCGTTCCCGGGCCTACCCTGCTGCTGGTGCACCACGGCCTGTTCTGGGACGGCAACGTCCCGCTCGCCGGCCGTCGCATGCAGCGGGTTCGGGCGCTCCTCGGCGCCGACACGGCGTTGTACTCGGCGCACATTCCTCTCGACGTGCACCCGGAGGTCGGCAACAACGTCGAGCTGGCGAGACGGCTCGGGATCGGGGTGCAGGGCTGGTTCGGGAGCTACCGCGGCATCTCCATCGGTGCCTGGGGGAGCGCGCCGCCCGCCCTGGCCTCGCGCGAGCGGCTCGTCGCCGCGCTCGACGATGCACTCACCACCACGGCGCGACTCATTCCGGGCGGTCCGGAGCGGCTCGGCCGCATCGGCATCGTGACCGGCGGAGCGGGCACGATGATCGCCGAGGCGCGCGACGCGGGGCTGGACACGTTCATCACGGGCGAGGGGCCGCACCACACCTATTTCGACGCCATGGAGTGGGGTCTCAACCTGATCTACGCCGGCCACTACGCGACCGAGCAGGTCGGCGTGCAGGCGCTCGCGGCCCACCTGTCGGGGCGTTTCGGCGTGCCGTGGGAGTTCCATCGCCATCCGACCGGCTTGTGACCGCTCCGGCACTCGAGCTCGAGGGCATCGAGAAGCGGTTCGGCCCCGTGCAGGCGCTGCACGGGGCCGATTTCGCGCTGGCCGCGGGAGAGGTACACGCGCTCCTCGGCGAGAACGGCGCGGGCAAGTCCACGCTCATGCACGTCGCGTACGGGCTGGTGCGCCCGGATGCGGGCGCCGTCCGGGTCCGCGGATGTCCCGCGTCGCTCGGGTCCCCGCGTGACGCGCGCCGGCTCGGCATCGGCATGGTGCACCAGCACTTCACCTCGATCCCCGCGCTCACCGTGGCGGAGAACGTCGCGCTCACCGCGGGGTGGCCGGTGACGCCGCGGGCGCTCCGCGCCCGCGTGGCGGCGCTGGCCGGACGGGCCGGCCTCCCGCTCGATCCCGACGCTCCCGCCGAGTCGCTGTCGGCGGGGCTCAAGCAGAGGCTCGAGATCCTGAAGGCGCTCGCCGCGGACACCACGATCCTGCTGCTCGACGAGCCGACCGGTGTGCTGGCGCCCCCCGAGGTGGACGAGCTGTCTCGGAGCATCCGGGCCTTTGCGGCTGCCGGCGGCTCCGCGGTGCTGATAACGCACAAGCTGGAGGAGGCGCTGCGGCTGGCAGACCGGGTGACGGTGCTCCGCCGGGGCCGGGTCGTTTTGGCCGGCGCGGTGGCGGGGCAGACGACCGAGTCGCTGGCGCGGGCCATGATCGGCGAGGCGGCGGAGGCCGTCGAGATGACCGCTCCCCGTCGCGCGGTCGGCGGTGGCGGGGCTCCCGTGGTGCGCTGCACCGGGCTGGATGTTCCCCGGGAGCACGGCCACGGCCTCGCCGTGCGCGGCGCGGCGCTCGAGGTGGCCGCCGGCGAGGTCCTGGGGCTCGCGGCGATCGAGGGGAACGGGCAGCGCCAGCTGCTCCGGGCGGTGGCGGGCCTGATTCAGGCCACGGCCGGCGCGCTCGAGGTGGCGCAGCCGGTCGCGTTCGTCCCGGAGGACCGGACCCGCGAGGGTCTCATTCCGGAGCTGTCGCTGACCGAGAACGTCGTGCTCGGGCTCGGGCGCGACGCCCCGTGGGTGCGCGGCGCGCGGATCGACTGGGCGGCGGCGCGCGCGCACACCGCGGCACTGATCCAGCGGTTCGCGATACGCGCCCGCGATACGGAGGCGCCGGCCGGGACGCTGAGCGGCGGGAACCAGCAGAAGCTGGTCCTGTCGCGCGCGCTCGCGCGCGCGCCGCGCGTGCTCGTGGCGGAGAACCCGACCCGCGGTCTCGACGTCCAGGCGACGCGTGCGCTGTGGCGCCAGCTCCGGGCCGCCACCGAATCCGGCACGGCGGTGCTGGTGTGGTCGAGCGACCTCGACGAGCTGCTGGCGCGCTGTGATCGGCTGGTGGTGGTCACTGCCGGCGTGGTCAGACCCGTACCGGCGGGAGCGGACCGCGCGGTGGTCGGCGCGCTCATGCTGGGCACCGAGGGGGGCAGGTGAGGCGCGCCGGATCGCTCACCGCCGTCCTGGCGCTCGCCGGTGGCCTCGGCGTCCTCGCCATGGGACTCTGGCTCACGGGCTACGACCCGGCAGCGGCGTTCGCCGCCCTCTGGCGCGGCGCGTTCGGCTCGTGGTACGCGGTCACGTCGGCGACGCTGGTGCGCTCCGTGCCCCTGGTCGTGATCGGGCTCGGGATCTGCCTCGCGTTCCGTGCCGGCGCGTTCAACATCGGCGCGGAGGGCCAGTTCTACGCCGGCGCGATCGCCGCGACTTGGCTGGGCGTGCAGCTCACCGCATGGCCGCGGGTGGTCGCCGTGCCGGCGCTCTGGGCCGTTGCCGCGGCGGCGGGGGCAATCTGGGTTGCGCTGCCCGTCTGGCTCAAGCTCCGCTTCGGCGTACTCGAGGTGATCAGCACGCTGCTGCTCAACTTCGTCGCCGAGGTGCTGGTGAGCTGGATGGTGCAGGGGCCGCTGCAGGAGGCGAGGGGGATCTATCCCCAGAGCGACATGATCGCCGGCGCGGCGCGGCTCCCGGTCCTGCCGGGGACCCGCCTGCATCTCGGTTTCGCGCTCGCCTGCGCGGGCGCCGTGGCAATCGCGTACGTGCTCGCGCGCACCGTGTGGGGCTTCGAGATCCTCGCAACCGGCACCGGGCCGCGCGCCGCGGAGGTGAGCGGGCGAATCCGCGTCCGCCGGGTGGCGGCCACGGCGCTGCTCGTGTCGGGGGCCCTGGCGGGCCTCGCGGGAGGACTCGAGATCGGCGGCGTCTCGTACGCGCTCTACCAGAATCTCTCCCCCGGCTACGGTTTTTCGGCGATCGCAGTCGCGTTGCTGGCGCGGCTCAGGCCGCTCGGGGTGCTCGCGGCGGGGGTGCTGTTCGGCGCGCTCGAGGCGGGCGCGAGTGCGATGCAGCGCGAGGCGGGGGTTCCGGCGGTCGCGGTCTACGTCGTGGAAGGCGTCGTCATACTCACCGTGCTCCTTGCCGACGCGGTGCGACGCGGCGCGATGGTGCCGAATGCCGTGGGGGACGACACCGCATGACCGAGGTGCTCGACCCCGGCGCCGTGGCGGGCTTTCTCGCGGCGTCCGTGCGGGTGGCCACGCCGCTCCTGCTCGCCGCGCTCGGTGAGACGGTGGCGGAGCGGGCCGGCGTGCTCAACCTCGGACTCGAGGGCGCGATGCTGGCGGGCGCGCTCGCGTCGGCGATGGGATCCGCGAGCGGCGGCCCGTGGGTCGGCGTCGGCGCGGGGGCCGCCGCGGGCGCCGCCGTCGCCGCGGTGCTGGCCGCCGTGGTGGTACTGGCGCGGGCGAACCAGATCATCGCCGGCACCGCGCTCACGCTGGCGTGCGTCGGCCTGACCGGGGCGGTCTACCGGCAGTGGATCGTGGGGGGCGGGGCGGGAGCGACGGTCCCGACTCTCGACCCGCTGCCCGTTCCGGCGCTCGCGGACCTGCCGCTCCTCGGGCCGGCCCTGTTCGCGCAGCCCGCCCTGACGTACGCGGCGCTGCTGCTGGTTCCGGCGATCTGGTGGGCGCTGTTCCGCAGCCGGACCGGGCTTGCCCTGCGCGCGACGGGCGAATCGGCCGCGATGGCGCGGGCGGCGGGTGCGAGCGTGCGCGCGATCCGGTTCGCCGCAACGGTGTTCGGGGGCGTGCTCGCCGGCGTGGCGGGTGCGAGCCTCGTGCTCGCCCAGGTGGGGGCCTTCGCCGAGCGGATGACCGCGGGGCGGGGGTACCTCGCGATCGCGATCGTGGTGCTGGGGCGGTGGCATCCGGCCGGCGCCGCGCTCGCCGCGCTCCTCTTCGGGGCCGCCACGGCGCTCCAGTTCGTGTTCCAGGCCCTCGGGCTCGACGTACCGTACCAGCTGTTTCTGGTGCTGCCGTACGCGCTCACTCTCCTGGCGCTGGCCGGGGCGGTGGGCCGGACGCGGGCGCCCGGTGATCTCGGCCGGGACGCGGTCTAGCCCGAGCAGGAGCGCGCCGCCTCCTGGGCCGCCCTCAGCTCCTCGCGCACGGCGGCGATCCGCGCCTGCACCCGCTCGCGGAGCGCGCGGGCGTCGGCCGGCCTGAGGCCCGCCGTCTCGACCGGCTCCAGCACCCGCACCTCCGCCACCGATCGGCCGAAGAGAAAGCCCCGCTTGGGGAGCGCGGTCCGGGTGCCGGAGAGCGCGAGCGGCAGGACAGGCACGCCCGCGTCGATGGCGAGCCGGAAGGCGCCGTCCTTGAACGGCAGCATCTCGCCGGTGGTCGAGCGAGTGCCTTCGGGGAAGATCATCACCGACACCCTGCGCTTCAGCACCTCGCGGCACCGCTGCATTGCCTCGACCGCGCTCCGCCCTTCGCCCCGCCAGACCGGAATGTCGCCCGCGAGCCGCATCAGCCAGCCGAGCAGGGGCAGCCGGAAGAGCTCGGCCTTGGAGAGCCACTTCATTTCCCACGGCAGATGGCTGATGAGGAGGATGTCCGCGAACGACTCGTGGTTCGCGACCACGACATAGGGCCGGCGCGGATCGGCCGGCGGCGTGCCCGAGCAGCGGAACGTCCAGAGGGGATTCAGCTTCGCGGTGACGACCCCAATCCTCCGGAACAGGAATCCGACCGCGTAGCGGCCGGGATCGGACCGTGCCGTGAACAGCCGGACGAGCGCCATGCCCGGCAGCCAGAGGGCGAGGCAGAGGACCAGGACGAGCCAGGTCCAGAGCGACACCAGTGTTTGCCAGATACGCGCCATGCCGTCGGATCGAGGTGGGAGGCCCCGGTGGTGCGCTGGCACACAGAGAGACCAGGGCGGGCCGCGTAACCTTAGCGCGACCCCGCGTGACAGGACAAGGGCCATCGTGGACACGGCAAAGCGGTCCTCGTTCGAGCCGGACATCGGGCGGATGGGCGCGGCGCTACGCGACCGGGTGGAGATCACCTCGCTCGCGATCACCGGGCTGCTCGTGCTCGCGTTCTTCTACACGCTGTACTTCGCGCGGGCGTTCTTCGTCCCGATCGTTTTCGCGATCCTGCTGGACATCCTGCTGAGCCCGCTGGTCCGCGCGCTCAAGCGGATGCGCGTGCCTGAACCCGCGGGTGCGGCCGTCGTGCTAGGCGGCCTCGTGCTGGCGATCGGGGTGACGATCTACAGCCTGGCGGAGCCGACCCGCGGCTGGCTGGCCAAGGCACCGGCCACGATCGCGAAGACCCGCGACGAGCTCCGCCAGCTGCGGCGGCCGGTGGAGCAGGTGAAACGGACCGCGGAGCAGGTCGAAGAGGCGACCAGCGTTGCCGGCGAGAGCGCGGCGCGCGAGGTCGTGGTGCGGGGGCCCAGCCTCGGCCAGCGGCTCTTCGGCACGACACAGTCGATCGTGACCGGAGCCCTGGAGGTGGGGATCCTGCTGTACTTCCTGCTCGCCGCCGGCGACCTGTTCCTGCAGAAGCTGATCAAGGTGCTGCCGCAGTTGAGGGACAAGAAGCGCGCGGTGACGATCGCGCGCGAGACCGAGGCGTCGGTGTCCGCCTATCTCTTCATCATGACCCTGCTCAACCTCGCCGAGGGCGTGGTCGTGGCCGCCGCCATGGCGCTGCTCGGCGTGCCCAACCCGGTGCTCTGGGGCGTGCTGGCGGTGGTGCTCGAGTACATTCCGTACGTGGGCGCGGCGATCCTCACGGGCATTCTCGCTGTCGTGGGGCTTACCGTCTTCGACAACCTGTGGCAGGCGCTCCTGGTGCCCGCGGTGTACGTCGCCATCAACTTCGTGCAGGGGAACTTCGCAGTGCCCATGGTGCTCGGCCGCCGGCTGACGCTGAATCCGGTGGCGATCTTCGTGGGGCTGCTCTTCTTCTGGTGGATCTGGGGGGTGGCGGGCGCGTTTCTCGCCGTGCCGATCCTGGCGACGTTCAAGATCTTCTGCGATCACATCGAGCCGCTGGCGCCGGTGGGGGAGTTTCTTGGCAGGTGAGCGGTGGGCGGTGGGCGGTGAGCGGGTGCTGTGCGCGGCAGAGCGCCGCGCCCTGGGACTGCTGTGCGCCGCGCTCGACCTGTCGCGGGTCCGGGTGCACCGCGGGCGCGGGGGACGGATGGCGCGGGCGGCGCGGTCCGTGGTGCTCACGGTCGGTTGCGGCCGCGCGGTGACGCTCGGCAACCACGTATTCCTGCCCGACCCGGTGGCGCAGTCGATACCCGTGCTGGCGCACGAGCTCACCCACTGCGCCCAGTACCAGGCGTGGGGATTTCTCCGGTACTACACCCGGGGCCTCGCCGAGCGGGTGCGTGAGCTGCGCCACCGGCTTGGCCTGGGCCACAGCCCCTATGCGTGGGAGCCGGGTCTGCCTTTCTCGGAGTACGGCATGGAGCAGCAGGGGCAGATCGTGGAGGACTGCTTCCGGGGATGTCCCCACGCGGCGAGCATCTCGCCGTATCAACCCGGTGCTTAGGGCGCCGAGAGCTGTCATTCACGCCCGGAGCGCCTGATCGAGATCGGCGATCAGATCGTCGGGATGCTCGAGCCCGACCGACATCCGCAGGAGGCCCTCGGGTGCGCGGGTCTGGGGCCCCTCGACCGACGCCCGGTGCTCGATCAGGCTCTCGGTCCCGCCGAGACTGGTCGCGCGCGTGATCAGCCGGAGTCGCGCAGCCAGCGCCATCGCCGCGGGCCGGCCGCCCGGCACCTCGAACGAGAGCATCCCCCCGAACGCCGCCATCTGCTGCGACGCAACCGCATGCCCGGGGTGTGTCGGCAGCCCGGGGTAGTGCACCGTCGCAACCGCCGCGTGCCCCGCGAGGAAGCGCGCCACCGCGGCGGCGTGATCGCAGTGGGCCCGCATCCGGCAGGCGAGCGACCCGGCGCCGCGGAGCACCAGCCACGAATCGAAGGGCGACGGCACTCCTCCTACGAGCGTCTGCGCCAGGCGAACCCGGCGGAAGAAGTCGTCGTCCTCGCGCGCGATCACCGCGCCCCCCTGGACGTCGCTGTGTCCGCCCAGGTACTTCGTCGTGGAGTGCATCACCAGGTCGGCGCCGAGAGCGAGGGGCCGCGTGAGGGCCGGCGTGGCCCAGGTGTTGTCGCACGCGACCCGCGCGCCCGCCCGATGCGCGATGTCCGCGACGCGCGCGATGTCAGTCAGCCGCAGCCGCGGATTCGACGGCGTCTCGATCCATATCAGCCGGGTCGTGGGGCGGAGCGCGGCCTCGACGGCCGCGGGATCGGTGAGGTCCGCCGCCGCGAATGCGAGTCCCCAGCGCTCGAAGATCTCCCGCAGGAGCTTGGGCGTGCCGTAGTAGGCGTCGTCGGGGACGACAAGATGGTCGCCCGGCGAGAGCGCCTGCAGGATCGCGTGGGTCGCTGCCATCCCCGAGGCGAACGCGGCCGCGGCCGCCCCGCCTTCGAGCGCCGCCAGACACTCCTCGAGCATCCGCCGGTTCGGGTTGGCGTCGCGAATGTAGACGTAGCCGCCCGGAAAACTCCCGTCCGCGGCGCGCTCGAAGGTGGTCGACAGATGAATCGGCGGGCTCACCGCTCCCGTCGCGGCATCGGGGCGGTGGCCCGCGTGCACGGTGAGGGTCTCGAATCGCATGGCGCGGCTCCGTAGAGGAAAGCGCGCCGGCGTCAGAACAGCCGGGCGATCTGCTGACCGAGCAGGATCGCCAGCGCCACGGCACCGGCGGCGAGGAGAAGCATGAGGCCGACGGCGGCGAACAGGAAGCGGCGGCTCGCCCGCCGCGCCGGGACCGGCTGCTCGAGGTGCCGATGCAGCAGCGCGAGGTTGCGCGCGTCCGCCTTCCACACGAAGTCGAACAGGTCGCCGAGGCCGGGCACGGCACCGAGGGCGGTGTCGATGCCGATGTTGATCAGCATCCTGAAGAGCACGCTGCGCGGCGCGCCGAACCGCGCCGCCTCCACGAGGATGTACCCCGCGAGCGCCGTCCCGATCGCGTCGCCGACCCCCGGCAGCAGCCCGAGGATCGGATCCAGCCCGATGCGAAACCGGGTACCTGGTATGCCGATCGCGTTGTCAAGCAGGGTGGTGATACGCCGCAGCCGATCGAGTCGGCGCTGCTCGGCGGCTGAAAGCGGAAGGGGAGCCGTCACCCCGCCGGCTCCGCCCCCGCCGATGCGAGGTCGAGCGCCATGATGTCGTCGGGGACCACGTCCTCGGCGAGGTCCCAGCTCGCGGTGCCGACCGTCACGAAGCCACACTTGCGGTAGAACGCTGCCGCCCGCGGGTTGCGCTGCCAGACGCTGAGCCAGAGCGTGCGGCCACCCAGGCGCCGCGCCGCCCCGATCGCGGCTCGCATCAGCGCCGGGGCGATCCCCCTGCCGTGCCAGCGGCGGTCCACGTACAATCGGCCGAGCTCGACCGGCACGGCCACCTCGCCGATCGGCGGCGCGCGGTCCGCCCGTACCAGCACGTAGCCCGCCAGCCGGCCCTCGATCTCCGCGAGGACGTACGCGGCCCGCGGATCGGCGAGCTCGGCAGCCTGCTGCCGCTCCCCGAACTGCAACAGAAGCAGGCGCTGCATCTCGGCGGGCTCGATCAGATGCGCGTAGGCGTCCCGAAACGCGCGGGCGGCAAAATCCGCCAGCGTCGGCGCGTCGCTCGCGCATCCGGGGCGCATCGAAACCGGGGGCGTCATCGTTGCGGAACTACGCAGCGCCCCGGGCGCCGGGCAAGGGCTTGCAGGGCGATGTATGATCCCTCAGGCCCCGCGCCGATTCCACCACCGGAGAGCGCATGCCCATCTCGCTGCGCCTGTCAGTCGTCATCCCGGCGTACAACGAGGTCCGCACGATCGCGGCCGTGGTCGAGCGGGTGCGGGCGGTGCCGCTCGACCTCGAGGTCATCGCAGTGAATGACGCCTCGGGCGACGGGACCGGCGCGGTGCTCGATCGCTTGCATGCAGAGGGACATCTGGACGCCGTCGTCCACCACCCCGCGAACCGGGGCAAGGGAGCGGCAATCCGCAGCGGCATCCAGCATGCCACCGGCGACGTCATCGTGATCCAGGATGCCGATCTGGAGTACGATCCGGCCGAGCTGCCCCTGCTGCTGCAGCCGATCAGCGAGGACAAGGCCGACGCGGTGTTCGGCTCCCGCTTTCTCGGTGGCCCGCACCGGGTGCTCTACTTCTGGCACTCGATGGGCAACAGGCTGCTCACGCTTCTGTCGAACATGTTCACCGACCTGAACCTGACCGACATGGAGACCTGCTACAAGATGGTCCGCGCGCCGCTGATGAAATCGCTGGTCCTCACCAGCGATCGGTTCGGATTCGAGCCTGAGCTGACCGCGCGCCTGGCGCAGGCCGAGGCACGCATCTGGGAAATCGGGATCTCGTATTCCGGGCGCACCTACGCCGAGGGCAAGAAAATCGACTGGCGCGACGGGGTCGCCGCGCTGGTGCACATCGTGCGGTTCAACCTCGTTCGCCGCCGGCCGCGCCCGCAGCTGGGGAGCGGGGGGGCGGGGCGGTAGCGGGACCCAGCGCCGCACGGAAGTTCCGCCGCATGCCCGCAAGGCCCGCCCGCTGCAACGGTGAATCGCCGAACCGCCGGGCAAACTCCTCCTCATCCATCCGCTCGAACACATCCGGCTCGGCCCCGCGCACATCGCTCCGCGAGCCGAACTCGGGGACCGTCGTGTCCGAGGCGAACCGCTGGTTCCAGGGACACACGTCGTTGCACACATCGCACCCGAATACCCAGCCGTCGAGCCGCTGCGCCAGCGGCTCGGGGATGGGGCCCTTCTGCTCGATCGTGAGATAGGAGATGCACCGCGTGGCGTCGAGCACCCGCGCATCGACGAAGGCGCCGGTGGGGCAGGCCTCGAGGCAGCGGGTGCAGCTCCCGCAGTGGTCGGTTTCGAACGGGGGATCCGGCGGCAGCGTGAGGTCGGTGAATACCGATCCGATGAAAAAGAACGATCCGACCCCGGGCCGGACAAGCATCGTGTTCTTCCCGATCCACCCGAGGCCGGCCCGCTGGGCGAGCTCCCGCTCGGGCACCGGCCCCGCGTCCGAGAAGCCGCGTGCGTACGCGGCGCCGTGCTCCCGGAGATAGTCGGCCAGCCGGTCGAGCCGCCGGAGGGTGACCCGATGGTAGTCCTCGCCCCTGGCGTATTTCGCGATTCGGGGCGGGCGGTTCTCGCCCGGCGGCTCCGCGGAGTAGTAGTTATCGAGCACCACTACGACGGTGCGGGCCTGTCCGGCGATGAGACGCGGGTCCTTGCGCTTCCGGGCCTGCCGGTGGAGGTAGCGCATGCTGCCGGCGTAACCCCGCGTGAGCCAGGCATCCAGGATGGCCGCGTGCGGCGTAGGGGCGAGGTCGGTGATGCCGCAGGCGATGAAGCCGAGCTCGCGCGCAGCCGACTTGACCCGATCGGCCGTGAGCGTCATGGCCCGGCGGCTGGCGCGTCGGCCACAGCGGCGGGGCTCGACGCGCCGGCCCGCGCTGCCGGCGGGCTGGTGGGCAGGTCCGTGACCGGTCGCGTCGGGGTTCCGGGGCCGGCCTCACCGGTGATCAGTCTCGCGCCGCGCTGGTAGGTCACGTAGGAGTACGCCCACTGGATCATCACCAGCAGCCGGTTGCGGAAGCCGATCAGAAAGAAGATGTGGACGAAGATCCACGCGAGCCACGCGAACAGCCCATCGAAGTGCAGGCGTCCGATATCGGCCACCGCGCGCCCGCGGCCGATGACGGCGAGCTGGCCCTTGTTCCAGTAGCTGAAGGCCGGACGGCCCGGCTCTCCGGCCGTCTCGCGAGCGATGAGGCTGGCGACGTACTCCCCCATCTGGATCGCGACCGGGCAGACCCCGGGCAGGAGTCCCTGCTCCTCGTCCTCGAAGTGCGCCGCGTCGCCCAGGACGAATACCTCGGGGTGGCCCGGGATCGAGCAGTCCGGCTCGACGATCGCGCGTCCCTGGGGGTCGAGCGGACAGCCGAGGCTGCGGAGGAGCGGGCTGGCGAGGTTGCCGGCCGCCCAGAGCACCGTTCTCGTGGGGATGGTCCAGTCGCCCGCCTGCACCGACCAGTCGCGCACCGAGGTGACCGTGGTGCTCACCCGCACCTCGACGCCCAGCCGTCGGAGCGCGGTCACGCCGCGCTCGCTCAGGCGCTCGGGATAGCTCGAGAGGATCCGGGGGCCGGCCTCGATCAGCATGACCGTCGCCGCGCGCGGGTTGATGCGCCGGAAATCGCGCTCGAGCGCGTAGTTCCGGATCTCGGCGAGTGCGCCGGCCAGCTCCACGCCGGTCGGCCCGCCGCCCACGACCACGAAGGTGAGGAGCGCCTGGCGCCGCTCGGGGAGGAGCTCCCGCTCGGCGAGCTCGAACGCGAGCAGCACCCGCTTCCGGATCTCGAGCGCATCCTCCAGGCTCTTGAGTCCGGGGGCGACTGCCTCCCACTCGTCGTGCCCGAAGTAGGAGTGGCGGGCGCCGGTGCCGACCACGAGGTAGTCGTAGGGCAGGCCGACGCCGTCCGCGAGCAGCACCTCACGCGCGCTCACGTCCACCGACACGGCCTCGCCCAGCAGCACGTCGGTGTTCATCTGCTTGCGGAGCACGGATCGGATCGGATTGGCGATGTCGCTGGGGTTGAGCGCGGCGGTCGCGACCTGGTAGAGCATGGGCTGGAACAGATGATGATTCCGCCGGTCCACCACGGTGACATGAACCGGGGCGCGGCGGAGGCCTTTGGCGGCGTGGAGGCCCGCGAACCCGCCGCCGAGGATCACCACGCGCGGCCGCGCATCGACGTACCCGCTCGCGATTCGGGCCACGGACCGTCCGGCCGTCCGACCGTCCGACCGTCCGACGGTCACAGCCGCATCGTCTCCCGCCGCCAGCGGGCGAACCGGATCACGTCGTCCACGGGGGGCACCGCGTCCTCGTCGGCGTAGGCGGTGTACATCCGCCAGCGCAGGTAGGCTCGGTCGGGAACCGGCAGGAAGGGCGGGCGGCGCCACCACTCCCGGCGACGGAAGGCCCAGGCCATGCGAAGCAGGTCGAGCGCGAGTCTGGGCCGCAACGCCGCGCGCGCGGCGAGCCGGGCCGCCAGCGAGGGCCAGGAGGGGGCCGCCATGGGGCGTATAATAACCCGCCGGGCGCGGTATATTCGGAAGCCATGACCGCCGCTCCTGCCAGTGCGCCGCCCGTGGCCCGCCTGAGGGACGAGTTCCCCGTCTTCCACCATGCGCGCTACCTCAACAGCTGCTCGCTGGGTGCGCTGTCGCGGCGCTCGCGCGCCAGGGTGAGCGGGTACCTCGACCTGCGGGAAAGCCGGGGCGCATCGGCCGGGTGCGATGTCTGGTGGGCCGCGCTCGCCGAGCTGCGCGAGCGCTACCGCCGGGTGATCGGTGCACCGGCCAGGGTCGCGGATGCCCGGCCCGGCCACGTGCGCATATCCCCCTACCTCTACAACGAGCGCGACGACCACCGTGCGCTCGTGGAGCTGCTCGCGCCGTGAGCGCACAGCACACCAAACCGTTCCGCGCGATCGGCGACACGAAGCCGCCGACGGAAGACGAGGTCCTGCTCGAGAGCCCCGCCCCGCGTGAGGCGGTCGAGCTCCACAAGGCCTCGGACTCGTGGCGCGCGCTCCGGATCCTCGGCGAGTTCGTCTGGGGCTTCGACAACCTGGCCGATGTCAGCGACGGGGTGTCGATCTTCGGGTCGGCCCGGACCAGCCCCGACGATCCGCATTACGTCGCGGCGGTCGAGACGGGGCGCCAGCTGGCGCAGGCGGGGATTCCCGTCATCACGGGCGGCGGTCCCGGCATCATGGAGGCGGCGAACAAGGGCGCCCGCGAGGCCGGCGGGCTCTCGATCGGGTGCAACATCGAGCTGCCGTTCGAGCAGGGAACGAACTCCTACGTGATGCGCAGCCTCAACTTCAAGTTCTTCTTCGTGCGCAAGACGATGTTCGTGAAGTACGCCACGGCGTTCATCGTCTTCCCCGGCGGCTACGGCACGCTCGACGAGCTGTTCGAGGCGCTCACCCTGATCCAGACCGGCAAGGTCAAGCATTTTCCGGTGATCCTCTTCGGGCGCGCGTACTGGGAACCGCTCATCGGATGGCTGCGCGACACCGCAGCGGCGGAGCGGAAGATCAGCCCGCACGACCTGGACCTCTTCCAGGTCACCGACGATCCCGCGGAGGCGGTGCGGATCGTCATCGACGCGCGTAATGAAGCGCCGGCCGACAAGGAGCGATTCAAGGAATGACCCGCCCCTCCGCCCCGTACCTGCGCGGGCAGCGCATCGACCCGCGGCCGATCGACGGCCGCGAGAGCACAGCCGACCTCATCGACAGCGCCTTCCTCGCGTACAATGCGGGGCGCTTGCGCGAGGGCTGCCACCTGTTCGTGCGGCGGATGCTGGAGCCGGACGTCACGGTGGGCATGACCCTCACCGGCGCGATGACCCCGGCCGGCCTCGGCATGAGCTCGATCATCCCGCTGATGGCGGCCGGGTTCGTGGACTGGATCATCTCGACCGGGGCGAACCTGTACCACGACGCGCATTTCGGGCTGGGGCTCGCGATGCACCGCGGGACGCCGAGCGCGGACGACGTCGAGCTCCGCGACAACGGGGTGGTCCGGATCTACGACATCTTCTTCGACTACTCGGTGCTGCTCTCGACCGACAAGTTCGTCCGGGAGGTGAGCGCGGGGGAAGAGTTCCAGCGGCCGATGAGCTCGGCCGAGTACCACTGGCTGCTCGGCGGCTATCTGCGCGAGCGCGAGCGAGCGCTCGGACTCGCCCGGCGGTCGCTGCTCGCGGCGGCCCACGAGCTCGCCGTGCCGATCTACACCAGCTCGCCGGGCGACAGCTCGATCGGCATGAACGTGGCCGAGCAGGCGCTCGCGGGGTCGAAGCTCCGGTTCGACGTGTCCGCCGACGTGAACGAGAGCGCGGCGATCGTGCTGGACGCCAAACGCAGCGGCGGCCGGAGCGCGTGCCTCATCGTCGGCGGCGGCAGCCCCAAGAATTTCATACTCCAGACCGAGCCGCAGATCCAGGAGGTGCTCGGCATCGATGAGCGGGGCCACGACTACTTCCTCCAGATGACCGACGCGCGGCCCGATACCGGCGGGCTGTCGGGCGCGACTCCCGCCGAGGCGGTGAGCTGGGGCAAGATCGACCCCGAGCAGCTGCCGGGAACGGTCGTCGTGTACGCCGACAACTCGGTGGCGCTGCCGCTGCTCACCGCGTACGCGCTCGCCCGGCACCAGCCCCGGCCGCTCAGGCGGCTGTACGAGCGCCGGGAGGCCATGATGCGCCGGCTGGTGGACGAATACCGCGCCGCGGTCGACTTCCGTGATCGGCGCGCGGAGGAGTCGCTGGCGCACCCGCATCCCGGTGCCGGGGGCACGGAGACGGTCGCGCGCCGGTGACCGGTCCGGGCGCCGAGCCGGCCGCCGCTCCGCCGGGGGCGATCTCGCGCGCCTACCGCGGGTACGCGCTGGGCCTCCTCGCCTTCATCAATCTCCTCAACTACCTCGACCGCAACGTCATCTTCGCGCTGTTCGAGCCGATCAAGCGCGACCTCGGCCTCAGCGACACGCAGCTCGGCTGGCTCGGCTCGGCGTACATCCTCGTGTTCTCCGTGGCGGCGCTGCCGTTCGGCGTGATGAGCGACCTCCGCTCGCGGCGGGCGGTGATCGCCGGCGGCGTCGCGCTGTGGAGCGTATTCACCTTCCTCGGCGGTCTGGTGCGGAGCTTCTGGCAGCTCTTCACCTGCCGGGCGGCCGTGGGCATCGGCGAGGCGGCATTCGGGCCCGCCGCGTCGTCGCTGGTGGCCGACTACTTCCCGGGGAAGGGCCGCGCCGGCGCGATGGGGGTGCTCGCCTCGGGGATCGCACTGGGCGGCGTGCTCGGCATCGGGCTCGGCGGCGTGCTCGAGGCGTCCTACGGATGGCGCGTGGCGTTCCTGGCGGTGGGCCTTCCCGGGCTCTTCTGCGCGCTGCTCGCCGCGCGGCTCGTCGATCCTACGCGGGCGCCGACGCGCCTCACCTTCCGGGCGTATCTGCGGACCCTCGAGGGCGGACTCACGGCGCTCTGGAAGGAGTTCGGATTCACCCTGCTCGGCGTCGTCACCGGCGCGCTCGTCGCGTATGTGCTCGACCAGGTGTACGGCGCCACGTCGCGCCTCGACGTCGCCGCCTTCGGCGCGGCGGTCGGGATCGGCCTCGCGCTCGACATCGTGCGCTGGGTGCGGCTCGCGCATCGCGGCGAGTTCCGCCGCACGCCCTTCGGCGCCGGCATCGGCGGTGCGTTCGACGACATCGTGGCCGCGGGGAAGCGGGTGCTCGACACGCCGACCCTCAGCTTCGTGTTCGTGGCGGGGGCCATGATCTCTTTCGGGATGAACGGCATCGTGGGGTGGGGGCCGACGTTCATCGCCCGCGAGCTGGGCCTGTCGTCGTCGGAGGCGGCGACGCTCCTCGGCAAGTGGGGGCTCATCGCCGGGACCGCCGGCACGCTGGCCGGCGGCGCGCTCGCCGACTGGCTCCGGCGCCACACCGAGCGGGGCCGCGTGCTCATGGTATCCCTCGGGCTGATGATCGGCGGACCGATGGCGATCTGGCTGCTGACCGTCCGCGATCCGGCGATCTTCACCCCGGTGTTCTTCACCGCGTTCTTCTTCCTGTCCTGGTACAACGGCCCGCTCTCGGCGGTACTGTTCGACGTGGTGCCGGCGCGGGTGGCGGCGACCGTCGCGGGAACCTATCTGCTGTTCATCCACCTCGCCGGCGACGCGATCGCGTTCCCGCTGGTCGGCGCACTGAGCGACCGGTTCGGGATCGACGTCGCCGTGTTCGTGCTGCCCAGCGTGGCGCTGCTGGGCGGCCTGGTCATGCTGGGCGCGCTGCGCACCGTTGGACGGGACATGAAACGGACCGGCGGGCAGGCGCCGCCGACGTGACGGCGGTCGTGCGTCTGCGCGCGCAACCGGAGTGTCGCTTGATCGCCAGCCGCTGCCTCGCGTTCGGCCTCGTCGCCCTGCTGCTGGGGCCGGCCGCACCCCTCGTCACCGCCCAGACCGGAGCGCTCCGCGCCCGCGGCGCGCCCACCGTGGCCGAGGCCCGGCGTTTCGTCGACTCCGCCGAGGCCTTGCTCGCGGTGCTGAACGTGGAGCGGAACCAGGCCGAATGGGTGAACAACACATACATCACCGAGGACACCGAGGCGATCACGGCGCGCGCGAAGGCCGGCTACGGGTGCACCACGGTCGAATCCGGCGGGAGCGGTCCGGGCGGAGGCAAAGGCGGCGGCGACCACCCGACCACGGTGAGCCGCACGCCGTCCACCGCCGTCGACGGGAGGGCGAGCGTGTGGGTGCCCTCGGCGCCGCCCGAAGGAGGCTCGTTACCCGGAGCCCAGATCGCCAGCGGCTCGTAGCGCAGCGCCTCCACCCGCATGCTGAACCCGAAGCGGAACCGTGCCGCCTCGCACGTCAGCTCGGCCCAGTCGAACGTGGTGCGATCGGCGGTGCAGCCACCGCCCGCGCTCTCCAGCGCGTTCTCCTGCGTGCCTTCGACAGCCCACCAGCTGCCGACGTCGCGCACCAGGTACTCACCCATGAAGCCCGGATAGCCCGTGAATCCGCCGCCGGAATCGCCGGGGACGGTCGGCGCATCGCCGCCGCCGCTCGGCTCGCTGGTGGGCAGCCCGGTCATGACGTCGGGGACCCCGGTCTGGACTCCGGCCGAGCCGAGATCGGCAACGATTCGCACGACCTCGGCCATGTGTTCCGGCTCCCAGGCGATGAGCGTGCGCATGGAGTGAGTGCCGGCCGGGGTGCACTCGGCGGGTGCCGCCTCCGTGGGCGCCGGCACCGGGACCACGCTGTCGGGCACGACCACGCCCTTATCGGGGGGCACCACCACGCCGCTGTCGGCCGGCCAGACACACTCGAGCAGCGGGAAGTCGAGCTGCTCGGCTACCGCCAGGAAGCTCCGCGCGGCGCCGTCGATCGTCAGGTTGACCGGTGTGGCGTGACCGGTGAGGCGCACGACCTCGGCGGCGTGGCGTAGCGCCTCCGCGGTCGGAGAATACCCCGCCTCGGCGACCGAGTCCGCGAGACGCTCGAACTGCGCGGCCAGGCGGGGGCCGTCGCCCCCGTCTGCGGGGCCCGTGCCGCCGTCGCCGCAGCCCAGCGCCACGCTGAATAAGGCCGCCGCCGGCAACAACTTGAGCTGAAATCGCATCCCGGCTCCCAGATCGAGATCGAGTCGCGCCTCAAGAAGAGACGCACGCCAGCCGCGTCCTGTCACAGCAGCGACTGGAGGAACACCGGTCTGGGTCGGCCCGCTCCGGGAACCGCCGCAGTCTTGCGGCCGAGCCATCCGGCGCCTATCATGGCTCCCGCGTCTCACAACCGAAGTCCGCGAGCGCAGACGCTCGGAAGCCGGTGCGAATCCGGCGCGGCCCCGCCACTGTAACGGGCACGACATACCTCGCTCACACGCCACTGGGCAACCGGGAAGGCGAGCGAGGGCCCGAAGCCAGGAGACCTCTCTGCTCGCGCCACCACGACACCCTCGGGGGAGGGACCGGTGGCGACCCAGGCCTCTTTGCTTCGGCCCGCGTCCGCCCATTCTCGATTCCCCGGGGATGGGCGGATCGCTTGACGGGCCTCCCGCGAGCGCTCCCGCTCATTCTCGGGTTCGCGCTCATCGCGTGCCGCACCGGCGGCCCGTCGGCGAGCGGGGCGCTGGCCGTCGTCGACGATGCGGGCGACACGATGCACTTCGCCGCGCCGGCGCGACGGATCGTCTCGCTCATCCCTACCACGACCGAGATCCTGTTCGCCGCCGGGCTCGGGGCGCGGGTGGTGGGCCGTACCCAGTGGTGCGATTGGCCGCCTGGCGTGACCCGGGTGCCGAGCCTTGGGAGCGGGTTCCCGCCCAACGTTGAAGCGGTGATCGCACGCCGTCCCGATCTGGTCCTCCTCTATCACACCGCGCCGAACGCACCGGCCACGGCGCAGCTCCGCGAGCTGGGCATACCGGTCCTCCGGCTCCGCACCGACCGGCTCGCGGACGTCCCGCGCACGGCCCGGCTCCTCGGCACGGTCACCGGCGCGTCGCGCGCGGCGGACTCGGTCGCCCGCGCGTTCGAGCTCGCCGTGACGGCCGAGTCCGCGCGCACCCGCGCGGCTGGAAGCGCCGCGCGCTCGGTGCTCCTCCTTGCCTGGCACGATCCGGCGGTCGTGCTCGGCGCGAGCGCGTTCCTGAGCCAGTTGCTCGACCTCGCCGGCGGCCGGAACGCATTTGGCGACGTCCGCGCCTCGTCGGTCCCGGTCACGCTCGAGGCAATCGCAGCGCGCGATCCCGACGCGATTCTCGTCGTGGATGCCGCGGGGGCTGGGGTGCTTGAGCGCCCCGAGTGGCGGGTGCTCCACGCCGTCCGTGCCCGCCGGGTGCTCCAGCCGCTCGACCCCTCCCTCACCCGCGCCGGACTCCGCGCGCCGCTCGCCGTTGCGGAGCTCCGCCGGCGCCTGGCCGCACTTGATGCGGCAACCCACACCTTCACCCGCTCCAGAGGCCGGCCATGATCCGCCCCGTGCTCGTGCTCGCGACGCTCGCGGTGAGCTTCCCGCTCGCGGCGCGCCACTCGCCGCTCGCCGCCCAGCAGCCCGCCGACACCACCAGGTTCCCCGACCTCGTGGTCACCGCGAACCGCTTTCCGGTTCCGGCCGAATCGGTCGCGGCGACGCTCACCGTGCTCACCGGCGAGGAGCTCCGCTCGCAGGGGCTCCGGTTCGTAGGCGACGCGCTCCGCCAGGTGCCCGGGGTGCAGATCGTGCAGAGCGGCTCGTTCGGCGCCACTACCTCGCTGTTCCTGCGCGGCGGTCAAAGCGACTACGTGAAGGTGCTGGTGGACGGAGTTCCGGTGAATCAGCCGGGCGGCGCGTACGACTTCGCGTATCTCAGCACCGACAACGTGGAGCGAATCGAGATCCTGCGCGGGCCGGCGAGCGTGCTCTACGGCTCCGATGCGGTGAGCGGGGTCGTCCACGTGATCACGCGGGGCGGGGGACGGGAGCGGGTGGGAACACGCGGGCTCGCCGTCGACGCGGCCGTCGAAGCCGGAACCTACGGGACGGTCCGGTGGGAAGGCGCCGGTCGTGGCGGCGCCGATGCGGTCGATTTCTCCGCCTCGCTCTCGCGGTTCACCACCGACGGCTCCTACGAGTTCAACAACGACTTCCGCAACACGGTGGCGAGCGGACTCCTCCGCGCCCGTCCGGGCCCGCGCACCGGTGCGGCGCTCGCGCTGCGCTGGTCCGACGGTCTCTTCCGGTTTCCGACCGATTTCACCGGTGCGGTTGTGGACCGGAACCAGTTCGCCACCGACGAGGAGACGACGATTTCGCTCGATGTCGCGCACCGGTTGCTGCCCCCGCTCGAGGCCCGCCTCCTCGTAGGGCGGCAGAATAGCAGTGTCGGCTCGGACGACCGCCCCGATCCCCCGCCGGGCCCGACGTCGCTCTTTGTGCGGCGGTCCGATGTGGAGCGCTGGAGCGCGGATGCCCGTTTGGTGTTCTCGGGGCTCAGGCAGCTCGTTGCGATGGCGGGCGTCGGGTACGACGACCAGCAGGAGTCGAGTGTCTCGGAGTCGGACTTCGGATTCGGGTCGAGCACCGACCGGTTCGAGGCGAGCCGGGAGAACTGGGGGTTCTACTTCGAGGGCTCGCTGGCGCCCACTCCGCGCGTCCGGCTCACCGCCGGCGGACGGATCGACGACAACGAGCGGTTCGGGACGTTCGAGACCTGGCGCGTGAGCGCGCTCGCCTTCGCTGCCCCGGCGACCCGGCTGCGCGCTTCGGCCGGATCGGCCTTCAAGGAGCCCACCTTCTTCGAGAATTTCGCGACCGGGTTCGTGGTCGGAAACCCGGATCTCCGGCCGGAGCGCTCCACGAGCGTGGAGGCTGGCGTGGAGCAGACCCTCGCCACCGGCCGCGTGACGCTCGGCGTGACCGGCTTCCGCCAGCGGTTCCGCGACATCATCCAGTTCACCTTCGCGCCGCCCGCGCCCGGCGATCCGAACTACTTCAACATCGCGAGAGCGAGCGCCGACGGGATCGAGACGGCGGTGGAAGTGCGCGACGCGGGCCCGCTCGCGGGAGGCGTCGCCTACACGTGGCTCCACACCCGCGTGACCGACGCCGGGTTCGACACCGGCGCGGACGCGGAGTTCGTGGCCGGCGAGCCACTGATCCGGCGGCCGGAGCACTCGTTCTCGATGCACGTGCGTACCGCCTGGCGGTTGCCGGTCCGGCTCGGGGCGGTGCTCACCTGGGTCGGGGGGCGGGAGGATCTCAGGTTCACCCAGTTTCCGGAGCCGACCCGACGGATCGAGCTGCCCTCTTACGTGACCCTGGACGTGAGCGGCACCGTCACCGTGCTCCAGCCGCGCCGGCAGGTGCCCGGAGTCGGGCTCCGCTTCCGCGTGGAGAACGTCTTCGACGAGTCGTACGAGCAGGCGGCCGGCTTCCCGGCGCGGGGGCGGGTGATCCTGGTAGGCGTGACCTCCGCCTGGCGCTGAGAACATGTCGGGCCGGCCGCGGGTAGTCGTCTCCTGGAGCAGCGGGAAGGATGCCGCGTGGGCGCTGTACGAGCTGCAGCGCGGCGCCGAGGTGGACGTCGTCGGGCTGGTGACGAGCGTCGTGCCGGAGTTCGGCCGGGTCTCGATGCACGGCGTGCGCGCGGAGCTGGCGCGCATGCAGGCCGCTGCGGCTGGGCTCCCGCTCGCGGAGGTGCCGCTCCCCTGGCCGTGCTCGAACGAGGTCTACGAGGAACGGACCCTCGACGCGCTCGAGCGGCTGCGGCGCGATCGTGCCGTCACGCATGTGGCGTTCGGCGATCTGTTTCTGGAGGACGTGCGGGCGTACCGCGAGCGGCTCCTTTCCGGCAGCGGGCTGGCGCCGCTCTTCCCGCTGTGGGGTCGAGATACGACCGCGCTGCTTGCCGAGCTGCTGCGGGCCGGCGTCCGCGCGCACATCGTCTGCCTCGACCCGGCCAGGCTGCCGCGCGAGCTGGCCGGGCGGCCGATCGATGCGTCACTCGCGGCCAGGCTGCCCGCGGACGTGGACCGCTGCGGCGAGCGGGGCGAGTTCCACACCTTCGTGTCGGCGGGGCCGATGTTCGCCCGGGCGATCGCCGTCCGCGCCGGCCCCGTGATCGAGCGCGACGGCTTCGTGTATGCGGACCTGCTCCCGGTCGCCCATGACGAACCGAACGGGACCACGCCCTGCCGCGGCACCTGCCGCCTCGGACCGGACGACGTGTGCGATGGCTGCGGGCGCACCATCGCCGAGGTCGTCGCGTGGCTCGCGCTCACGCCGGACGAGCGAAGCCGGGTGTGCGCCCGCGTCGCGGCGTGGAGGCCCCGCTGATGCGGATCGCCTCGCTCCTCCCGAGCGCGACGGAGATCGTCTGCGCACTGGGCGCGGGCAAATCGCTGGTGGGGATCAGCCACTCGTGCGACCGCCCCGCCGGCGCGCTCGGCCTGCCGCGGCTCACTCGTACCGCGGTGCCGATGGGCGTGTCGAGCCGCGAGATCGACCACGCCGTGCGCGACTGCCTCGCGCGCGGCGAATCGCTCTACACCATCGATACGGAAGCGCTCGCCGCGCTCGACCCTGACCTGGTGATCACGCAAGGGCTCTGCGACGTCTGCGCGGTGACCAAGAGCGAGGTGGACGGCGCGCTCTGCGTATCGCGCACGGCGCCGCGGGTGCTGAGCCTCGATGCGTGCACGCTCGATCAGGTACTTGAGTCGGTTATCGAGGTCGGCCGGGCGATCGAGCGGGAGGCGGAGGCGGCCGCGCTGGTGGCGGACCTCCGGACGCGAGTCGAGCGGGTGCGCGCGCGCAGCGCCCGCCTCACCCGCCGGCCGCGGGTCGGCTTTCTCGAGTGGGTTGACCCGCTCATGTGCGGCGGGCACTGGAACCCCGAGCTCGTGGCGCTCGCCGGCGGGGAGGATGGGATCGGGCGGGCGGGAGAGCCGAGCCGCACGATCGAGTGGAGGGAGCTCACTGCGTGGCGTCCGGAGGTGCTGATCGTGGCCTGCTGCGGCTTCACCGTGGAGCGGTCTCGCCGGGAGGTCGCGGTGCTGCGCGAGCGGCCGGGTTTCCGCGAGCTTCCGTGCGCGCGCAGCGGCCGGATTCAAGTCTTCGACGGGGCGGGACTCTTCAGCCGGCCGGGGCCGGCGCTGGTGGACAGTCTCGAACTGCTCGCAGGGGTTCTCCATCCGGGCGACTGAGCGCGTCGGGCGGCCCGCAGGCCTGCCCCCGACCCCGCGCAGGAGCTGGGCGCTCCGTGCTTCGCCTCGACATCGAGTGCGACGGCGTGACCGCTCCTCACTTCCTCAGCCGCAGGCTGTTGGTCACCACCGACACGCTGCTCACCGCCATCGCCGCGGCGGCGAAGGCCGGCGTGAGCAACGGCCCTCCGAACGGATAGAGCACGCCGGCCGCGATCGGGATGCCGATCACGTTGTAGACGAACGCCCAGAACAGGTTCTGCCGGATCACCCGCATGGTCCGGCGCGCGAGCGCGATCGCCAGCGGAACGCCCACCAGGTCGCCGCGCATCAGTGTGATGCTCGCCGTCTCCATCGCCACGTCGGTCCCGGTGCCGATCGCGAGCCCCACGTCGGCCTGGGCCAGCGCGGGCGCGTCGTTGAGCCCGTCCCCCACCATCGCGACGACCTTGCCCTCGGCCTGGATCCGCCGAACCTCGTCGAGCTTCCGATCGGGCAGCACCTCCGGCACGATCCGCTCGATGCCGACCGCCCGCGCAACAGCCTCGGCCGTGCGCCGGTCGTCGCCGGTGAGCATCACGACCTCGAGCCCCATCCGGTTCAGCCGCTCGACGGCCGCGCGGCTCGTGGGTTTCACGGGGTCCGCCACGGCGAGGAGTCCGGCCCCCACCCCATCGATCGCGACCAGCACCGGAGTCGCGGCCGCGTAGGCCGCGGCGGCCGCGGCCTCCTCGAAGCGGCTCACGTCAATTCCCCGGTCGGCCATGAATGCGCGGTTGCCCAGCAGCACGGCGCGTCCCGCCACTCGGCCCGCGACCCCCCTCCCGGGCACGGCCTCGAACGCCTCCGGGTCCTCGAGAGCGAGCCCGCGCGCGCGGGCGGCGGCCACGATCGCCTCGGCCAGCGGATGCTCGCTCAGCCGCTCGAGCGATGCCGCCAGGCGGAGGGTCTCGTCATCGGCGTCCACGCGGGTGACCGCCGGCCGCCCCTCCGTGATCGTGCCGGTCTTGTCGAGCACGACGTTCTGCACCTCGCCGGCGCGCTGCAGCGACTCGCCGCCCTTGATCAGCACGCCGAGCTCGGCGCCATGGCCGGTCGATACCATCACCGCCGTGGGCACCGCGAGTCCCATCGCGCAGGGACAGGCGATGATCAGCACCGTGACGGCGGACACGAGGGCCCGGAGATGCTTCGGGTCCGGCCCGAAGTCGTACCAGATCACGAAGGTGGCGATCGCGATCGAGATCACTGCCGGCACGAACACCGCCGAGATCCGGTCGGCGAGCTTCTGGATCGGCGCCTTGGAGCCCTGCGCCTCGCGCACCATGCGGATGATGTGCGAGAGCACCGTGTCCGCACCGACACGAGTGGCCCGCACCCGGAGCGCGCCGTTCCGGTTGAGCGTGGCACCCACCACCTCGGCGTCCCGCTCCTTGGCCACGGGCTCCGGCTCGCCGGTGAGCATCGACTCGTCGACCAGGCTCCGGCCGTCCAGCACGACGCCGTCCATCGGGATCTTCTCGCCCGGCCGCACGAGGACCTCATCGCCCACCCGCACGTCGGCGATCGGCACGTCGGTCTCCAGGCCGTCGCGGATGACGCGCGCGGTGGTGGGCCGGAGTCCGATCAGCCGGCGGATCGCGCCCGACGTACGTCCCTTCGCCCGCGCCTCGAGGAGGTTGCCGAGCAGCACGAGCGCGATAATCCAGACCACCGCATCGTAGTACACGTGCGGCTTCAGGCCGCGCGCCGCCACCGCTTCGGCCGCGACGGTCATCACCACGCTGAACCCGAACGCCGCGCCAGTGCCCAGCGCGATGAGCGTGTTCATGTCGGCGCTGCGGTGGCGGAACGCCGCCCACGCCCGCTGGTAGAAGTGCCGGCCGGCCCAGAATACGACCGGCAGCGTGAGCACGAGCAGCCCCCACCGGGCCGCCGCCGCCGGCACGCCGACCGCCGCCGGCATGCTCAGCACCATCGCCGCGATGCCGACCACCAGGCTCAACCCGAGCTTGCGGCGCAGGCCCGCGATCTCCGCCGCCCGTTCCACGTCCTGCGCCTGGAACAGCTCTTCCGCCGAGACGCCCGGCGCCGGCAGCTCGGCGCCGTAACCGGTCTCCCGGATCACCTCGACGAGCCGCTCGGGCGACGTCGCGACGGGATCGAAGTCCACCGTGGCGGTGCCGGTCATGAGGTTCACCGACGCCTGCGCGACCCCGGGCGCCGTCTCCAGGCTGCGCTGCACCCGGCCGCTGCACGCGGCGCAGGTCATGCCGGAAACCGGGATGCTGCAGGTTTCGGTCATGTCCGGCGATCCCCCTCACGCTCCTCGACGATGATCTTCCCCCGCACCATCCCCATCCCGCACGCGAACTCGTGCGTGCCGGGCGACGACGGGGTGAACTCGACCGCCGTGGTGCGCTGCGTGGGGAGGAAGGTGCGGATCCCGAAGTCGGGGATCACGACTTCCTCCGTGCAGCTCGAGCGGTCCACCCGGTGGAACTCGAGCCGCACCGGGCGGCCCGCCCGAACGCGCACCGCGGCCGGCTCATACCCGTTGTCGACCTCGATGCGGAACCGCTGCAGGCCGTCGGTGTCCGCGACGGCCGCGGCGGCGGGCGCGTGGAAGAAGTACCAGTTCACCCAGGCGATCGCCGCCAGTCCGCCGAAGGTGACGAGCAGCTCGGAGCCGCTCATGCAGCCACCCGTGCGGGGTAGCCGGCCTGCTCGACGGCCGTCTCGATGGTCTGTGGATCGATCAGCGACTCGTCGTAGCGTACCGTCGCCCGGCCGATCTGCACCGAATCGACCGTGACACCCGCGAGACTTGCCAGGGCGCGGCTCACGGCGTTGAGGCAGTGGCCGCAGCTCATCCCGTCGATATGCAGCGTGAGGGTGCGCATGGATGCTCCTCTCGAGGACCGGCTGGTGTGGCGCGAACCCGCCACAGGATATATAGGGGGAGGGGGTATGTCAAGCACTCTCTATCTGCTTGCGTGACTTGAGGAAAGCAGGCTGCAAGCGCGGAGCCGCGGAACGCGGCACCGGCGCGCGGAGCCGCGGGCGATCGGCCGCGTCCCTCACGGCATCCCCCTGAACGACAACAAGATACGAACTCACCCCGGAGGGGCATACGTCATGCGCCTGCGACTGGGCATGGCCAAGCCCGCGCTGCCCCTGATTCCGCTGCTGCGAGCCGAGGAGACGGTGCCGGACGCGGACGTGCTCGCCACCTGGCACGCGGCGCTGTCCAACGCGGTCGGCGTTGAGCTGCCGCACACGCTGCTGGCCTTGTGGCTCTACCCCGACGGCGGCGGCGTGGCGCTCCTCGCACCGGAGGAGTTGGCGCAGGACAATCTCCCGGTCCCCGTACCCGATCCTGTCCTCACCGGCGAGCAGACTGCGGCCGTCGCCGCCATCGTCCTCCGGGCGTACCCGTCGGTACTCTGCTTGCCGGTCCGGCTCGGCCATCGTGACGTCGGGCTCCTGCTCCTCGCGGACCTCACCCCGGACCGCTATGGCGAGGCCGAGCGTGTGCTGGCGGGCCGCGTGGCCGAGGCGCTGGCACCCAGCCTGGCGCTGCTCGCCCGGCGCTGGAGCCCGGGACCGGAAGGCCAGACCGATGTCGCGTCGGCGGTCACCGCCGCCTGGACCGAGGCGCGATCGCCGCGCGACCTGTTCGCCCGGGTATCAGGCGCGATGCGGCCGCGGCTCCCGCACGACTTGCTGGAAGTGCTGATCCCCGGCCCGGCGCCGGGGCAGCAGTACCGGCTTGCGGGGCACCCCGGTCCCCCGCCCTGGGGAGATCCCGCCCTGGTCGTTGGACGGGATCGCCTCGATCTGGTGGCGCTGTTCGAGGGGGAGCCGGTGTTCCGGGCGCTGGATGTGACGACCCGCCCCGACTGGCCCGCGGACCTCTTTGCGGAGGAGCTCCCCGCCGGCCAGGCGATACGCTCGGTGCTCGGCACGCGCGTCATGTCGAGCGGGCACCTCGCGGCCCATCTGCTGGTGATGAGCACGACCCCGGACCTGTACCAGGCCGCGGACGCCGCCCTGCTGGAGGAGGCAGGTCGTCTGCTCGCGCCGAAGATCGAGGCCTACGTGCTCGGCTCCCAGCTCTACATCGTGCGCAAGCAGCTCGGCACGCTGCGGAGCGCGCCGGCGCACCTCACCCGCATTGCCGACATGCTCGCGACTACCCCGAAGCTCGCGGACGCCACCCGCCGGCTGGCGGAGGAAGTCCGCGCCATGCTGCCGTGCGACCGGATCACGCTCGCGGTGCGGATGGTGGAAGGCGACCGGGTCGTGATGCTCGAGCCCGGCGAGACGCGCCACCTCGCGGACCTGCCGCTCGTCCCGGTGGCCGGGACCACCGTCGGACAGGTGCTGCGCAGCGAGCTGGCCGACGCCCTCATGGAGAGCGGCAGCCACGCCGAGCTCATCGTGCCGCTCCGGGTGGCCGGGCGCATCGTGGGGGCGATCGTTCTCACCGGGCGCGGCTACGGCGCCATCGGCCGGAGCGACATCGCGCAGGTGCAGCAGCTGGCCGACATCCTGGCGCCGCACGTGGAGCTGGCCCGGCGCACGGCGACGATGCCGGCGCCGGTTGCGCCCGGATGGAAGCGGACCAGCAGATAGCTCAGAACTCCGTCCCCACCCGAACGATGAGATTCCGGCCCTGGTCGAGCGCGTACTCCCGATAACGGCTGAGGAACCGGGTGTACCGCTGGTCGAACGCGTTTGCGAGCGTCAGGTCCACGGTGACCGCGCCGCGCCCGGTCGGTACCGCGAAGCCGGCCCCGAAACTCGCCAGCGTATAGCCGGGCGGTGACTCGATCCCCGGGTGAACTCGTTCGGATCCACGCGGGTCTGCCGCCCGTTCGACTCCCCTCCAGCGGACACGTAAGCGCCCTGCAATGGTCCCAGCCGCTCCCGCTCGAAGCGCACGCTGTAGGTCACGCGGAACGGCGGGATCCACGGCAGCGGCTGGTCGAGCGTCCGGTTCTCCGCCCAGACGTAGTCGGTGGTGCCGCGGAGCTCGACCCAGCTCCGCGGATTCCAGTCCACGGTGCCCTCGAAGCCGTAGAACCGCGCGTCCCCCTGCGAGATCTCGTACTCCTGGTTCCCAGATGCCCCCGGGTCGGCGGGGTCGTCGTCGAAGCGTCCGGTGGGGCGGGGGTAGATGAAGTCGTTGACCGCGTTGAAGAACCCGCCGATCTCGCCTGCCACGGACCCGCTCTGCACCCGGACCGCCGGTCAGTGTTGATGGAGGTTTCGTTTCTGAGTGTCGGGTCGCCGATGTCGAACTCCTGAGTCCCCTCGTGCACGCCGAAGGAGAACAGCTCGAACGTGCTGGACGTGTGCACCGCGGCCACCGGGTGACCGCGGCGGATGCGTGCTCGCCTGCCGGACCCTCCGGTCAGGCGGTCTGCGCTGGAGGAGCTCTGGACTGCTGTGAGGACGGGAGGTAAGAGACCCGCGGTGCGGCCGGGGGCGGGGTGATTGGGCGGCGCTCGGCGCCGAGCGCGAACCGCGGGGAGGCCGGCTTTGGCGGCGTCGGCGCGGACGGCGGCGCTGCGCCGCCCAGGGTGCAGACGTCGGCATGGCCGCAGACGCCGCCCGCCGGCTCGAGGTGCGCGCCCGCCCGCTCGGACCCGCTGGTGAACGTGTGATACAGGACGGCGTCCGCGACGGGCAGGCCCAGCCAGCCGCCCATGGCCAGCAGGGCGAGCAGCAGGACCCTCAACCGGGTTCGCGGCACGGCGCGCATCGTGTACAACCTAGATCACCTGGCCCGGCGGCGACAACTCGGCGTCAGCGCGCCGGCGTTCGCCCCCGAAACAGCCGGTAGACCAGGAGCAGCAGCACGGCGCCGACCACCGAGGCAATAAACCCGGCAGCCTCGCCCTCCGCGTACCAGCCGAGCGCCTGCCCGACCAGCCGCGCGACGAAGGCGCCGGCGATGCCCAGCAATGTCGTGACGATCAGCCCGCCCGGATCCTTGCCCGGCAGGAGGAACTTCGCCACGAGGCCTACGACCAGGCCGATGATCAGGGTGAGGATCAGTCCCATACGGACCTCCGCCCAGGGTGGCTGGGGTTAGTCCGATAGCCTACAGCCCGGGACCTGGCCGTCAAGCGTTCGCCGCCGAGAGGTCCACGGTTGTGGACAGGCGGTCCCGCGGGCTCACGGGTTGGTCGGGCGGAGGTCCACCTCGCTCACGAGCGCCCGCTCAGGCAGCCGAAGCGCGTGGAGGATGGTGGCCGCCACGTCGTCGGGGGCAAGTATCTTCGCCGGATCGGCGGGGAGTAGCGGCTGATGCTGGAGCATGGCCGTCGCCACTGAGCCGGGACACACCGCGATCACGCGGATGCCGTCGCGTCGCGTCTCCAGCATGAGGGAGCGGCTGAAGCCGAGGACCGCGTGCTTCGACGCGGCGTACGCGGTGCCGCCGACGAACCCGTTCCTGCCGGCGAGGCTCGCCACGTTGACGATCGCGCCGTGCCCCCGTCGCCGCATGCCCGCCAGCACCTCGCGGGTCATCAGAAACAAAGCCCGGACGTTGGTCGTCATCGTGACGTCCCAGTCGGCGGGAGTCAGCTCCTCGAGCGGGCGGGCGATCAGCACCCCGGCGTTGTTGACCAGGACGTCCACCGGGCCGAGCGCCGCCTGGACGGCCGCCACGATGGCGCGCGCGTCGGCCTCGGCTCCGACGTCACCGGCGTGGCCGGCCGCGGCGATGCCGGCCCGGCGGAGCTCGGCGACGAGCGCGTCCACCCGAGCGACGGTGCGGGCGCACACGCCGACCTGGTAACCGGCCTGGCCGAGGGCGAACGCGGTGGCCCGTCCGATGCCTTCAGTCGCGCCGGTGACGAGCGCGGTCTGTGCCGGGGGCATGCGCCAATAATAAGGTGACCGCTCGCCGCTCACCGCTTCCCGCTTACCATTCCTCATGGCCCTTCCGCTCGCGCATCCCACCGTGCTGCCCAACCCCGGCCACCGGCGACCCGCGGCCGCGCCGCCGAGCTGGCGGGAGCGGCTGCGCGCGCTGCGGCACCTGCCGCGGCTGCTCCGGCTGGTCTGGGCCACCGAGCCGCGGTACGTGGTGACGATCCTGGCGCTCCGCCTCCTGCGTGCGGCGGTGCCGCTCGCGGTGCTCTGGGTCGGCAAGCTGATCGTGGACGAAGTCGTGGTGGCGGTGACCGCAGGAGGTGCGTCGTGGCGGCGGCTCGGGCTGCTGCTGGCCGCGGAGCTCGCGGTGGCGGTCGCCGGCGAGGCCATGAGCCGGGCGTCCGCGCTGTTCGAGAGCATGCTCGGGGACCTGTTCGCGAACCGCACGAGCGTGGATCTCATGCGGCACGCGGCCACGCTCGACCTGGAGCAGTTCGAGGACGCCGAGCTGTACGACCGGCTGGAGCGCGCCCGGCGCCAGACGGTCGGACGGATCGGGTTGTTCACGCTGCTCCTCGCCACGCTGCAGGACCTGGTAACGCTGCTCTCGCTCTCGGCCGCGCTGGTGCTCTATGTCCCGTGGCTGCTGGTGCTGCTGGTCGTGGCGGTGCTGCCCGCGCTGCTCGGCGAGACGCACTTCGCGTCCCTGGGATACTCGCTGCTCTACTCCTGGACGCCGGAGCGTCGCCAGCTCGACTACCTCCGCTACATCGGGGCCAGCGACCTATCGGCCAAGGAGGTGAAGCTCTTCGGGCTGTCGGACTTCCTGGTGGACCGCTACGCGAGCGTGAGCCGCGACTTCTACGAGGCGAACCGCGCGCTCGCGGTGCGGCGCAGCGTCGCGTCCACGCTTCTCGCGACGATCGGCACCCTGGGCTACTATGCGGCGTACGTCGTGATCATCTATCTGACCGTCACCGGCCACCGGAGCCCGGCCGGTCCGTTCACCATTGGAGTGCTGACGTTTCTCGCCGGCTCGTTCCGCCAGAGCCGCGACCTCATCCAGCGCACCCTGCTCTCGTTGTCGCAGATCTACGAGCAGAGCCTCTACCTCGACGACCTGTTCTCGTTCCTGGCGCTCGAGCCGCGGATCCGGTCCCGCCCGGGCGCGCCGCCGGTGCCGGTGCCGATCCGCGAGGGGTTCGTGTTCGAGGACGTGGGGTTCCGGTATCCGGCATCCGACCGCTGGGCGGTGCGGGGCCTGAGCTTCGCGCTCCGGCCGGGCGAGCGCGTCGCCCTCGTCGGCGAGAACGGGGCCGGCAAGACGACGCTGGCCAAGCTGCTCGTGCGGCTGTACGACCCCAGCGAGGGCCGGATCCTCCTCGACGGGCGCGACCTCCGCGAGTACGATGTGGCCAGCCTGCGGCGCAACGTCGGCGTGATCTTCCAGGATTTCGTGCGCTACGATTTCGTGCTGCGCGAGAACATCGCGGTGGGCAGCATCGAGCGGCGCCAGGACGACGCCGCCATCCGCGACGCGGCGGGCCGGAGCCTCGCCGACACGGTCGCGAGCCGGCTGGCCGGCCGGTATGACCAGATGCTCGGGAGGCGGTTCGAGGGCGGCGTGGAGCTGTCGGGCGGCGAGTGGCAGAAGGTGGCGCTCGCGCGCGCCTACCTGCGCGAAGCCCAGCTCCTGGTGCTGGACGAGCCGACGGCGGCGCTCGACGCGCGGGCGGAGTACCAGGTGTTCCGGCGGTTCTCCGAGCTCACCGCGGGCAAGATGGCGGTGCTGATCTCGCACCGGTTCTCGACGGTGCGCATGGCCGACCGGATTCTCGTGCTGAAGGCGGGCGAGCTGGTGGAGCAGGGGACCCACAAGGAGCTGGTGGCGGAGGGGGGCCTGTACGCGGAACTGTTCCAGCTGCAAGCGGCGGGATATCGCTAGGAGCGACTGCACATGACTCGCATGCTATGGCCCTGCGCCGCGCTCGCGGCGCTCGCGCTGGCCGGGGGCGCGCGGCCGGCCCTGGCCCAGCGGCGGCCGGCGACCGAGCAGGACCTGCTCCGGATCCGCTGGGTGGCCGACCCCCAGATCTCGCCCGACGGACGGCAGGTCGCCTACGTGCTCGTCACGGCCAACGAGAAGGAGGACCGCTACGACGCCAGCGTCTGGGTGGTGGGCACCGATGGCGCCGCGCCCCGCCGGCTCACGGTCGGCCCCCGCGACGCGGCGCCGCGCTGGTCGCCGGCCGGCGACGCGCTCGCCTTCCTCCGCGCTGGAGAGAAGGAGCCGGCGCAGCTCTGGATCCTGCCGCTCGGCGCGGGCGAGCCCCGGCGCCTGACCAAGCTCGCGAAGGGCGCCGGACCGGCCGTCTGGTCGCCCGACGGGCGCAGCATCGCGTTCACCAGCGTGACGCTGCCGGGCGACTCGGCCGCGGATTCGACGCAGAAGCCGAGCGACGTGCGGATCATCACGCGGGCGGAATACCGCCTGGACGGGGACGGCTGGCGCGATCCGGAGCGCCGCCGCCACATCTGGCGCGTGGAGGTGGATCTCGGGCGGGAGGGGCCGGCGCCGGCGCGGCAGCTCACGACCGGGCCGTTCGACGAGGATGACGTCGAGTGGAGCCCCGACGGAGCGCGCATCTACTTCACCTCCGACCGAGTGCTGGAGCCCTACTACGCGGCCCCCGACGCCAACCTGTACGCCGTCCCCGCGGACGGCGGTGCGCTCGATACGGTGGTGGACATCGCGGGGCCGATCGGCGGGGCCGTGCCCTCGCCAGACGGCCGGACCATCGCGTTCGTCGGGTTCCGGAACCCGCCGCGCATCCAGTCGTCCACCGAACCCGAGCTCTTCGTGACGCGCGACGGCCGGGCGGTGTCACTCACCGACGACTACGACTTCGACGTGGGCGACCAGATCATCACCGACCAGCGCCCGCCGCGCGGCGGGGCGGGCTCGAGTCCGCTGCTCTGGCTGCCGGACGGGTCCGGTCTCGTCTCGGTCACCACGGAGCACGGCGGCTCCCGGCTGATCCGGTTCGACGCCATGACCGGTCGCCGCGAGGTGCTGCTTGGCGGCGACCGGGAGATCGCGGCGTATACCGCGTCGCGGGACGGCGCGCGCTTCGCTCTCACACTGAGCGACCCGACCCACCCGCTCGAGGTCCACCTCCTCGAGACGGCGACGCGCCGCCTCACGCGGCTCACCGCGCACAACGATTCGCTGCTCGCCCAAGTCGAGCTCGCGGCCCCGGAGGAGCTCTGGTATCCGAGCTTCGACGGCCGGCGGATCCACGCCTGGGTCTACCGGCCGGCGGGGTTCGCGGCCGACCGAACCCGTCCGCTCATCCTCGACATCCACGGCGGCCCCCACCTCGCGTACGGCTGGTCGTTCTTCCACGAATTCCAGCTGATGGCGGCGCGGGGCTACGTCGTGCTCGCCCCCAATCCGCGGGGCAGTACGACGTACGGGCAGGAGTTCGCCAACATCATCCAGTACCGGTACCCCGGCGACGACTACCGGGATCTCATGATCGGCGTCGACACGCTGATCCGGCGGGGCTACGCGGATCCCAGGCGGCTCGGTGTCACCGGCGGCAGCGGAGGCGGGCTCCTCACCAACTGGGTGATCGGGCAGACCGACCGGTTTGCTGCGGCGGTGGCACAGCGCTCGATCGGCGACTGGGGAGCGTTCTGGTACACGGCCGACTTCTCGCAGTTCACGCCGTTCTGGTTCCGCTCGACCCCCTTCCGGGATCCCGAGGAGTTCCGGGCACGGTCGCCGGTGCGCTACGTCGAGCGGATCAACACGCCGCTGATGCTGATCGAGGGCGAGGCGGACCTGCGCACGCCCCCGGCCCAGGGAGGCGAGGTCATGTTCCGTGCGCTCAAGGCGCTCCGGAAGCCGGTCGTGATGGTGACGTTCCCGGGCGAGCCCCACGGTCTCTCGCGGATGGGCCGACCATCGCACCGCATCGCGCGCCTGCAGCACATCCTCAACTGGTTCGACAAGTACCTGCAGGGGAAGGAGATCGACCTGTACCAGGTGCAATGAATGAGCAGCGAGCAGGACACCGAAGCCCCGCCTCACTGCTCACTGCTGACTGCAGTTCACCGGCTCGGCTCGTCCTCTTCTTTCGCCACCCGCCGGATTTCCGACGCAACCAGGACCGGTTTGCCCTGGAAGTGCCGGCCGACCTCGGGATCCAGATCCAGCTGGAGTTCGCGTTCGAGCTCGGCGACCGAGAGGCGCCGCACCGCCCCCGTCACGAGGACGACGTCGTCATCCATGAGGTTCCGCCCGTCCGCGAGAAGCTCCCGCACCCCCCGGCGCGTGACGACGAGCAGCTTCTCGGGCAGCGCCGGATCGCTGTCCTCGATGGTGAACGCGCGCGGGCCGTGGACCTTCCCGACGTCGCTCGTGAGCGTGACCCTCGCGCCCACGTACGCCTCGGGATGGTCGGTGATGCGATCGACCGAGACCGGCGGCTCCGCCGCCACCTGATCGCTCGAACGCGTCTGACCGCCGCACGCCGCGAGCAGCGCGAGCAGCGCCGGCGCCGCCAGCGGCGCGGTCCTTGGCGAGCTGCGCACGATGCCTCCCATGCAGGAGGTATACCCGATTCTGAAACCTTCGGGCGGCGGGCGCTGTGTGGCGGGTCACCCTCATTTGACAACCCCCTGCACCGAGGGCAAAATGGGAATCCCTTAAACTCGGGAGGTGGCGGCCATGAAGGTCTATAGCTCGAACGCCCTGCGCAACGTGGCGTTCGTCGGCCACGGCGGCAGTGGCAAGACCTCGCTGGTCGACGCGTTGGGGTTCGTCTCGGGCTCAAGCCGGCGGCACGGCTCGATCAAGGACGGCACGGCGCTCACCGACTACTCGCCGGACGAAATCGACCGCAAGCACTCCATCAGCCTCGGCCTGGGCTTCGCCGAGTGGATGGATACCAAGATCAATCTCATCGATACTCCCGGCTACCTCGATTACTTCGGCGAGGTCGTGACCGGGCTCCACGCTGCCGACGCGGCGGTCGTCGTGCTGGGCGGCACGGCCGGTGTGGAGGTGGGCACCGAGAAGGCGTACGACATCTGCGACCAGCTGCATCTGCCGCGGATCCTCTTTGTCTCGATGATGGACAAGGAGCACGCCGACTTCGAGCGGGTGTTCCAGGACGTGAGGGCGCACCTCACGCCCAAGGTGGTACCGGTGGAGATTCCCATCGGCGACGGCCACGACTTTCACGGCATCATCAACCTCTTCTCCGGGCACTGCCACCTCTACAGGAAGGGCACGAAGACCGGCGAGTACGACGTCGTCCCCACCCCGCCCGAATACGAGGAGCGGTTCCGCCAGTACATGGACCAGTTCACGGAAGCGGTCGCGGCCACGGACGACGCGCTGATCGAGCGGTATCTCGGCGGCGAGGAGATCCCGCGCGAGGAGTTCGTCAAGGCGGTGAAGCAGGGGATGCTGCGGGGCGAGGTGGTGCCGCTCTTCTGCGGCAGCGCCGAGCTCACTTACGGCGTGCGCGCGCTGCTGAAGAAGATGGTGGAGCTGTTTCCCTCACCAGCGGAGGTGCCCCCGCCGATCATCGATGGCGCGCCCAGCCAGGCGCCGCTTCTCGGGCGGGTGTTCAAGACGGTGTCCGAGCCGCACGTCGGCGACGTCACGTTCTTCCGGCTCTACAGCGGGGAGGTCGCCAACGGCGGCGAGGTCCACAACGCCGAGCACGACGTGGACGAGAAGCTGAATCACCTGTCGGTCCAGCAGGGGAAGGAGCGCATCGAGGTGGAACGGCTCCGCGCCGGCGACATCGGCTCGGTGGCCAAGCTCAGGGACACGCATACCGGCGACACGTTCTGTCGCCGCGACTACCCGGTGCGGCTCCCCGCCATTCCGTTCCCCGCCGCCGTGGCCACCTCCGCCGTCGTGGTGAAGCAGCGCGGCGAGGAAGACAAGCTCGCGGCCGGGCTCCACAAGCTCCACGAGGAAGATCCCACCTTCCACTTCGAGTACAGCTCCGAGCTCGGCCAGACGCTGATCCACGGCATGGGCGAGCGTCACTTCGAGACGATCCTCGGCCGGCTCACGCGGAAGTTCGGCGTGCACGCCGAGCTGGTGCGACCCCGCGTCGCGTACCGCGAGACCATCAGAGGCAAGGCCGAGGGGCAGGGCAAGCACAAGAAGCAGACCGGCGGCCGCGGGCAGTACGGCGACTGCTGGATCCGGCTCGCGCCGCTTCCCCGCGGCTCGGGCTACGAGTTCGTGGACGACATCGTGGGCGGTGTGATCCCGAACAAGTACATCCCGGCCGTGGATCGCGGGATCCAGGAGGCGGCGGTGCGCGGGGTGGTGGCCGGGTATCCGCTGGTGGACTTCCGGGCGGAGTGCTTCGACGGCTCGTACCACGATGTGGATTCGAACGAGATGTCGTTCAAGATGGCCGGCATCCTGGCGTTCCGAAACGTGGCACCCAAGGCCCGGCCGGTACTGCTCGAGCCGCTGGTCGATGTCGAGGTCTGGGCGCCGGAAGACGTGCTCGGCGACGTGATGGGCGACCTGAGCGCGCGGCGAGGCCAGATCCTCGGGACCGAACAGGACGGACGGCTCACGAAGGTGCGGGCGATCCTCCCCGAGGCGGAGCTCTACCGCTACTCGACGACGCTGCACTCGATCACCCACGGACGGGGCACCTACCGCCAGTCATTCCACGGCTATGCCGAGGCGCCGCCCGAGGTCGCGGCGAAGGTGGCCGCGGAGAGCGAGAAGGAAAGGCAGCACGCTGCGGCGAGCTGACGGCAAGGCGCCGGTGGACGCCGTGCGATGGGCAGACGGGAAGGCGGGGGGCACGACATGAGCAGTCTCCTGCTCGCAGATCTGCTCGTGGTCGTGCATTTCCTCTTCGTCGTCTTCGTGGTGGGTGGCGGTCTCCTCGCGCTCCGCTGGCCGAAGGTCGCATGGCTGCACGTCCCGGCCGCCTTGTGGGGCGCCTGGATCGAGTTCACCGGAGCGATCTGCCCCCTCACGCCGCTGGAGCAGCAGCTCCGCGCGCGGGCCGGCCAGACCGCGTACGAGGGCGACTTCGTCGCCCACTACATCCTTCCGCTCCTGTACCCCCTCGGCCTCACCCGGCCCACCCAGATGGTGCTGGGCGGGCTGGTCGTCGCACTCAACCTCGCGGTGTACGCAGTCGTATGGGGCCGCTGGCGCGCCCAGCTCGTCAGGGGGGAGACTTAGCGAGGGCGTCCCGGGCCCGCGCTCCCGCCGAGCGGATCCGCGGCCACAGGTTCGCGAAGAAGAGCAGCAGCCCCGCAACCTGTCCGAGGCCTGCCGCGACCACGAGCCATCGCAGCGGCGGTGCGGCCACGGCCGGCCGCAACAGCTCGCCGGCCAGGCGCGCGAGGGTCGAGACCGCCATCAGCCAGTACGCCGCCTCCGCCAGCTCCGCCCGGTAGCGCGCGTCCCCCCGCTCCGGCCGCGGGAACATCCAGAGCGCCACGCCCTGGATCATCATCATGACGAAACCCACCAGGAGGGCATGGGTGTGCGCGCTGATCCACCACCGGGACGCGTACCCGCCGTACAGCTCGCGCCGGACCAGCATCACCGCCCCGAGCAGCAGACCCGCCGCCAGGAAGCCGATGGCGGTCTTGAGATAGCGGCGAACGAGCGGATCCATCCCTCAGTGCAGCGCCATCGGGAGCGGGCGGCTGCGGCCGGCGGCCTCGCGGGCCGCCGCGGCCCGCTGCGCCCGCGCGGCCTCGTCGAGCGTCCGCCAGATGTTCCAGGCGAACGCGTAGGCCCCGGCGGCGGAGAGCGCGGCGCCGGTCAGGATCGCGCCGGCAGCCGTGCCGGCTGCGCCGTTCGGCCGGAGGATGAAGCCGGCCGCCATGAGGATGAGCCCGACGTTCGAGAGCCACCAGTGCGCGGCGGCGAGGTCGCGGCGGTGAAGGGGGTGTCCGGCGAATCGGGGGAGCACGTGGTATCCCACGCCGAAGATCATCATTGCGACGAAGCCGAGCAGGTTCAGGTGGAGATGCGCCGGCCGGTACACCACCCAGGGCGCGTGCACCGCCATGCCCACCCCCAGGGTCACCCCGGCCGCGAGCCAGGCCACGCTCGCCTTGATGAACGCCCGAACGAACCAGTCCATCCGGCGATCCTCTCCTAGCCCCGAACCGCGATCGGCCGCCGGGACTCACCCAGTAGATCCGCCACCGTGGTCTCGTGGAAAAAGGCGGCGAGCTGACCGGCCACATCCTTCCACCGGGCGTGTGCCTCGCAGGCGCGCTGATCGCTGCAAACCGGCCTCCCGAGCAGGCACTGCCGTCCCGCCCCGATGCGATCGAACAGCTCGACAACCTGCAGCAGCCGCAGCCGCTCCGGCGGAACGGCGAGCCGGAACCCCCCGCCCTTGCCCCGGCTGGAGAGCAGGACGCCCTCGTGAGCGAGCCGGTGCAGGGTCTTGGACAGGTAGTTCCGCGGGATGCGGAGCGCCGCGGCGATCTCATCCACGCTCACCGGCTCGCTGTCACCGCGCTCGGCGATGAAGAGCACGGTGCGAAGGGCGTATTCTGCGGTGTGTGACAGCACGGTGCAGGCCTGGCTCCAACCCGGGGGAGGTTTCACGATCCATTCATCATATGCTCATGGTGATATGATACTTTTCTCGGCGTCGGAACGGAAGCCGGGGAGTTCCGCCGACCCCGACCAATGCAGCCCCTGAAGGAATCTTCACGAGACCTTCATCGGACCGCTCCGGTCACCGGGCTAGCTTCGTCGCGACGACCTTCCTCCATTTCCCGAGCGCAGGAGTCGCTCATCCCATGGCACGCCATCTCGTTTCTCACGCGCTGATCGCTCTCGTCGTGCTCGCCGGCTGCTCCCGCGACAGGAAGAAGGCCGCGGCCCCCGAAGAGGCAGCGCCGTCGGCCCAGCCCGCAGCGGGCGCCGAGGGCCTGACTCCCTTCGAGCTGGCCAACGGCATCGGACCGGTCAAGGAGGAGATCACGCTGGGTCCGGTGGACAAGGCGCTCGCCGAGCGGGGCGAGAAGATCTTCGAGGAGAAGTGCAGCGCGTGCCACAAGATGGGGGAGCGGTACGTGGGCCCGGCGCTCGGGGACGTCACGAAGCGGCGCACTCCCGCCTACATCATGAACATGATCCTCAATCCCGAGGAGATGTACACCCGACATCCCGAGGCGAAGAAGCTGCTGGCCGAGTTTCTGACCCAGATGGCGAACCAGGGTCTCACGCGGGACGAGGCGCGGGCGGTCCTCGAGCACCTTCGAACCGAGGGCGGGGAGGCAAAGTGAGTCATCCGCGAACCATGGCACCAGCCACAGGAGAAAGCACCATGTCCAATTCGACGGGCGCGCGGCGCATGGGAGTCGCGGCGATGCTCATCGCCGCCGCCGCCGCGGCCAACACCGGGTGCGGGAAGGCGGAGCCCGGCGGCGCCGGGGCGGTGGGCGACGCCGCGTCGCGGGTGTACGTCGCACCCGGGCACTACGATGAGCTGTACGCCTTCCTGTCGGGCGGATTCAGCGGTCAGGTCGCGGTCTACGGCCTGCCGTCGGGCCGGCTGCTGCGCGAGATCCCGGTCTTCTCGCAGGATCCCGAGGAGGCCTGGGGCTACAGCGAGCAGAGCAAGGGGATGCTGAACACCAGCTACGGGTTCGTGCCGTGGGACGACGCGCACCACCCCGAGCTGTCGCAGACCGGCGGCGAGCCGGATGGCCGCTGGCTCTTCATCAACGGCAACAACACGCCGCGGATCGCGCGGATCGACCTCGCGAAGATGGAAACCGAGGAGATCCTCGAGATCCCGCACGCCGCCGGCAACCACGCGTCGCCGTTCATCACCCAGAACACCGAGTATGCGGTGTCGGCCACCCGGTTCAGCGTGCCGACACCCCAGGCCGACGTGCCGCTCTCCGAGTACAAGGAGAAGTTCAAGGGCGTGCTCACCTTCGTGAAGGTGGACTCGGCGACGGGGCGGATGAGCCTGGCCTTCCAGATCCTCATGCCCGGCTTCGACTACGACCTGGCCCACGCGGGCAAGGGCCCGTCGCACGGCTGGGCGTTCTTCACCTCGTACAACAGCGAGCAGGCGAACGCGCTCAAGGAGGTGAACGCCTCGAAGAACGACAAGGATTACATCGCCGCCGTGAACTGGAAGCAGGCGGAGGCCTGCGTGGCGCAGGGCAAGGCCAGGGAGCAGCCGGCGCGCTACGCGAGGAACTACATGACCGAGGCGCACACGGCGAAGAGCGAGATGCTCTCAGGCGTCAAGGTGCTCGAGGTTGCCGCGTGTCCCGGGGCGGTGTACTACCTGCCGACCCCCAAGTCGCCGCACGGGGTGGACGTCGATCCCTCCGGCGAGTACATCGCCGCCGGCGGCAAGCTCGCCACGGTGATTCCGGTGCATTCGTTCACCAGGATCAGCAAGGCGATCGCGGACAAGGCGTTCGACGGGGAGGTCTCGGGCATACCGGTGCTCAAGTACGAGGCGATTGTCGCGGGTGAGGTGAAGGAGCCCGGCCTGGGGCCACTGCATACCGAGTTCGACGGCCGGGGCAACGCCTACACCTCGATGTTCCTCTCCTCCGAGATCGTGAAGTGGAGCCTCAAGGACTTCACGGTGCTGGATCGCATCCCGGTGTATTACTCGATCGGGCATCTGATGATTCCGGGCGGCGACTCGCGGAAGCCGTACGGCAAGTACGTGGTCGCGCTCAACAAGATCACCAAGGACCGCTATCTTCCCACCGGCCCGACGCTCAGCCAGTCGGCGCAGCTCATCGACATCACCGGCGACAAGATGAAGCTGCTGCTCGATTTCCCCACGACGGGCGAGCCGCACTACGCGCAGGCCATACCGGCTTCCCTCATCAAGGACCGGCAGGTGAAGGCGTACAAGCTGGGCGAGAACACGGATCCGTTCGCGGTCAAGAGCGAGAAGGAGACCAGGGTGGTGCGCAAGGGGACCCGTGTGGACGTGTACATGACGACGATCAGAAGCCACTTCGCGCCCGACAACATCGAGGGGGTCCAGGTCGGTGACTCGGTGTACTTCCACATCACCAACCTGGAGCAGGACTGGGACGTGCCCCACGGGTTCGCCATCACCGGCGCGAACAACTCGGAGCTGCTGGTGATGCCGGGCCAGACCCGCACGGTGACGTGGGTGCCCAACCGGGTGGGCGTCTTCCCGTTCTACTGCACCGACTTCTGCTCGGCGCTCCACCAGGAGATGCAGGGATACGTGCGGGTCTCCCCCCGCGGGTCGGCCACGCAGGTTACCTACAACTCTCCGAAGTGAGCTCCCGTGGCGGGAGGGACGCCGGTGGCTCCCTCCCGCCACGGGTTGCCGAGGCTCTCATGCGCCGTTCGTCTCGTCTGATTGTGGCGGTCGCCGCCCTGCTGCTGGCCGCGCTCTACGTTCTCCCGCTCTGGCGGATCGACCTGACGGCCCCGCAGTACCCCGAAGGACTGGGACTCCGCATCCGGGTGGACGGCATCACCGGACGGGGCCCGAACGACCTCGCGAGCATCAACAACCTGAATCACTATATCGGGATGCAGCGGATCGAGCCGGACGCGATTCCGGAGCTCCGCCTCATGCCGTGGATCGCGGCGGGGCTCATCGTGATCGGCCTGGCGGCAGCGGCGAGCGGCCGCCGCGGGGTGCTGTACGCATGGCTGGCGGCGCTCGTGATTGCCGCGGCCGCCGGCCTCGCCGACTTCTGGCGCTGGGGCTACGACTACGGGCACAACCTCGACCCGAGCGCCGCGATCAAGGTCCCGGGCATGAGCTATCAGCCGCCACTCATCGGTGGCAAGGCGCTGCTCAATTTCCGGGCGGAGTCGTGGCCCGATCTCGGCGGCCTGCTGGCGTTCGCCGTGGTCGCGGCGGCGGCGGTGGTGGCCGTGCTCGAGTACCGTCGCGCGCAGCGCCTGCGGGCCGGCTCTCCCGCCGACCAGCGGCTGGCGGTCGGTACCCGTGCGGGGGAGCTGGTCGCGTGAGGCTCTCCGGGCGGGGAGCGGCACTCGCAGTCCTGGCAATCGCCTGTGGCGCCCCCCGGCCCGGCACCATCGAGTACGGAAGGGCCAACTGCGATCAATGCCACATGACGATCGCGGAGCCGCGCTTCGCCGCGCAGCTGGTCACCCGGACGGGCAAGCTGTTCGTCTTCGACGATCCCGGCTGTCTCGCCGCCTTCGTTGCCGCCGGGGCGGTGCCCGCCGCGAAGATCCATTCCCTCTGGGTCAACGACTTCCTCGAGCCGGATTCGCTCCTCGACGCCACCCGGGCCGCCTACCTCCGGGCGGCCGGCATCAACACGCCGATGGGCAGCCACGTCATCGCCACCCGACCCGGACCGCGCGCGGACAGCCTCCGGGCGGCGCTCGGTGCGGAGCCGCTCACGTGGGAGCAGGTGCGGGCGCTGCCGCACGCCGCGCGCCATGGGTAGTCGGGCGTCGGGCAGGCGGGACGGGGCGATGATCGCCGCGGCGCTGCTGGCGCTGCTGCCGCTCACGCCGGCCATGGCGCGCGACATCGTCGTGGACCCGCGGGGGCCGGTGCGGTCGGTGGCAGCGGCCCTGGCGCTCGCCGCGCCGGGCGACCGGATCGTCATTCGGGCGGGCGTGTACCGCGAGCCGCAGCTCGTCGTCGACAAGCGGGTGGAGATCGTCGGGGAGGGCGAGGCCGTCCTCGATGGTGGCGGGCAGCACGAGGTGCTCACCGTTCGCGCCGACGGCGTCGTCATCCGCGGCCTCACCATCCGCAACGTCGGGGCGAGCTATACCGAGGACCGCGCGGGCATCCGCCTCGACCAGGTGAGCGGGTGCGTGATCGAGGACAACCAGCTGGAAGCCACCTTTTTCGGCATCTACGC
>DASUAH010000076.1:0-4545 GCA_035763885.1 Gemmatimonadales bacterium | reverse complement strand
CAAAAGGTCGGCGAAGAGGCGGTCGAGGTCGTCGTGGCCGCGCTGGGGGAGGAGGACTCGCGCCTCGCCTCGGAAGCCGCCGACCTGCTGTATCACCTCATCGTGCTGCTGCAGAGCCGCGGGGTGGCGAGCGAGCGGGTGTGGGACGAGCTGGAAACCAGATTTCGAGTAGGCGGTGAGCTGTGAGCTGTAAGCTATGAGCTGTGAGCTATGGGTCCGCTCCGTCGCCGGTCACAGGTGGCGTCGCGAGATGGCGAACCGGGCTCACGGCTCCCGACCCATGACTCACAGCTCGTAGCTCATAGCGTATAGCTCATAGCTCCATAGCCCATGGCCTTCGTTCACCTCCACACCCACAGCGAGTACTCCCTCCTCGACGGCGCCAACCGGCTCCCCGAGCTGGTGGCGCACGTGAAGAGGCTCGGCATGGATAGCCTCGCGGTCACCGACCACGGGAACCTCCATGCGGCGTGGGGCTTCTACGAGGAGGCGAAGGCCCAGGGCATCCGGCCGATCCTCGGGTTCGAGGCCTACCTCGCCTTCGGCTCGCGCCGCGAGCAGCAGAAGCCGGCGTGGGCACCCGCGGCGTACAGCCACCTGGTTCTTCTGGCGAAGAGCCGCGCCGGATACCGCAATCTCGTGCGGCTCACGTCCATCGGCTTCACCGAGGGGTTCTACCGCCGGCCGCGGATCGACCGCGAGACGCTCGAGCGGCATTCCGAGGGGATCGTCTGCCTGGCGGCGTGCCTCTCCGGCGAGGTGGCGCAGTGGCTGCGGCAGCAGAGCTGGGAACGGGCCCGGGAGAGCGCGGAGTACTTCGCACGGCTCTTCGGCCCGGACGGCTTCTGGCTCGAGATCCAGCAGCACGGCATCCCCGAGGAGAAGCTGGTGATGGAGGGAATGCTCCGGCTGGGGCGGGAGCTGGGGCTGGGCGTCGTGGCGACCAACGACGCGCACTATCTCCGCCGGGAGGACGCCGAGGCGCACGACGTGCTGCTCGCGATCGGCACCGGCGCCGATCTCGACGACCCCAGGCGCTTCCGGTTCACCGGCCAGGAGTCGTACGTCAAGTCGGAAGCCGAGATGCGCGCGCTCTTCCGGGAGCACCCGGAGACGCTCGACAACACCGCGCGGGTGGCGGATCTCTGCGAGTTCTCGTTCGAGAAGCGGTACTACCTGCCGAGCTTTCCCCGCCCCGCGGAGTACCCGAGCGACGAGACGCTGCTGGAGCACCTCGCGCGCACCGGGGCAGAGCGGCGCTACGGCTCGCCTCTCCCCGACGCGGTCCGCGAGCGGCTGGAGTACGAGCTGAGCGTGATCAGCCAGGCCGGCTACGCCGGCTATTTCCTCATCGTGCAGGATTTCATCGCGGCGGCACGCGCCCGCGGCATCCCGGTCGGCCCGGGCCGCGGCTCCGCCGCGGGGTCCCTCGTCGCCTACGGGCTCGGCATCACCAACGTGGACCCGCTCCGCTTCGACCTGCTCTTCGAGCGGTTCCTCAACCCCGCGCGGGTATCGATGCCGGACATCGACGTGGACTTCTGCTTCGAGCGGCGGGGCGAGGTGATCGACTACGTTCGCGAGCGCTATGGGCGGACCAGCGTCGGGCAGATCGTGACCTTCGGGACCATGAAGGCGCGCGCGGCGGTGAAGGACGTGGCGCGGGTGCTCAGGATTCCGCCCGGCGAGGCCGACCGGATCACCAAGCTGATCCCGTCCGGCCCGGCGTACAGCCTGACCATCCCCGAAGCCGCCGAGAAGGTGAGCGAGCTCCGCGACCTGCTCCGCAGCGATCCGGCCTACGCGCGGCTGGTCGACCTGAGCTCGCGGATCGAGGGGATCTCGCGGCACATGTCGGTGCACGCGGCCGGCGTGGTGATCGCGCCGGGACCGCTGTCGGACTACGTGCCGGTCTGCACCGCCCCCACGAAGGGCGCGGGACAGAGCGCGGACGGGGAGGACGCGATCATCACGCAGTACGACATGATCGCGCTGGAGAAGGTCGGCATGCTCAAGATGGACATGCTCGGCCTCAAGACCCTCACGGTGATCCACGACGCGGTGGAGATGATCGCGGCGCGCACGGGCGAGCGGATCGACATCGACGCCCTGACGTTCGACGATCCCGCGGTCTACGCCCTGCTCCGCCAGGGACGTACGGCGGGGATCTTCCAGTTCGAGTCGCCGCTCGCCACCGACACCCTGCGGGCGATGAAGTGCGACCGGTTCGACGATCTGGTGGCCTCGAACGCGCTGCTCCGGCCGGGTCCGCTCGACGCCGGGATGCACACGGTGTTCATCCGGCGGAAGCTCGGCCAGGAGCCGGTCAGCTACGCGCACCCCCTGCTCCGGGAAGTCCTGGAGCCGACCTATGGCGTCATCACCTACCAGGAACAGGTGATGCGCATCGCGAACGTGCTCGCGGGCTTCTCGCTGGCCGAGGCGGACGTGCTCCGGAAGGCGGTGGGCAAGAAGGATCAGGAGCTCGCGAACCAGGAGGTGGCGAAGTTCGTGGAGCGCGCCGTGGCGCAGGGCCACCCGCGCCCCGTCATCGAGGAGCTGGGCCGGCAGATCGTCACCTTCGGGCGCTACGGGTTCAACAAGTCCCACTCGGTCGCGTACTCGGTCCTGTCGTACCAGACCGGCTGGCTCAAGGCACACTATCCCGCCGAGTTCATGGCGGCGCTGCTCTCATCCGAGATCGGCAGCACCGACAAAGTGGTACAGTACATCAACGAGGCGCGCGAGCTGGGGCTCGAGATCCTGCCGCCCGACGTGAACGAGTCCGGATTCAAGTTCACCGTGGTGGGGGAGCGCCGGATCCGGTTCGGCCTCGGCGCCGTGCGCAACGTGGGCGAGGGCGCGATCGAGTCGATCATCGCCGGGCGCCGGAGCGGCCCGTTCACCTCGCTCGCCGACTTCGTGGACCGCATCGACCTCCGGCTCTGCAACAAGCGCGTGCTCGAATCGCTGATCGTGGCGGGGGCGTGCGACGGCCTGGGCGGGCACCGCAAGCAGCTCTGCGAGGCGCTCGACCGGGTGCTCGGCGAAGCCCAGTTGCAGCAGCAGGAGCGGGAAGCGGGCCAGGTCTCGCTGTTCGGGGACAGCGGGGAGCGGGGCGGCGGGGCGCCGGAGCGGCGGAGCGGGCCCGCCCTTCCCGACGTCCCGCCCTGGACGGAAGCCGAACGGCTGGCCCGGGAAAAGGAGGTCCTCGGCTTCTTCATCTCGGGCCACCCCCTCGAGCGGTTCCGGAGCGAAGCCGAGCTGTTCGGCACCCGCACCACCGCGACGCTGCACCAGTGGAGCGAGCATCCGGTGACCATCGCGGCGGTGGTCACGGCCGTGAAGCGGCAGATCTCCAAGAAGACGGGCAAGGAGTACGCCCGCCTCGTGCTGGAGGATTTCCACGGCACCGCGGAGGCGATCGTCTTCCCGGAGGCCTGGGCCAGGCTCAACCAGATCGTGGCGCCCGACTCGGCCATGCTGCTGGGGGGCGGGTACAGCCTGCGCGACCGGGGCGAGGACCGGGCGCCCTTCGTGGTCGAAGGCGTGCGTCCGCTGGCGGAGCTGCGGTCGTCGGGTCAGGTGGGGCTGAGCCTCCGCTGGTGCTCGCCCGCCGCGCCCCGGCCGGACACGCTCGAGGCGGCCGCGGCGCTCTGCCGGGCTCACCCCGGCCCAGTCCCGGTCTATATTGAGTGGTCCGACGGAAACGGCGAGGCAGTGCGGCTCCGCTCGCGCCACGTGCGCGTGGCGGCGGAGGAGGAGCTGGTGCGGGCCCTGCGCGATCTGCTCGGCAGCGACGCCGTCCACTACGTGAAAGCGGGTTGAGGGCATGCCGCCGTCAGCGTACACGCTGGAGTTCGAGAAGCCGCTGCTCGAGCTCGAGCGCCAGATCGACGAGCTGAAGCGTCTGGGCGAGGAGCGCCAGATCGACGTCGACGGCGAGCTCCAGGGCCTCCAGGCGAAGCTGGAGAGCCTGCGGGCGGAGATCTACCGCAACCTGACGCCGTTGCAGCGCGTGATGGTCGCCCGCCACCCCCGCCGCCCCTACACCCTCGACTACCTGAGCACGATCTTCACCGACTTCATCGAGCTGCACGGCGACCGGCTGTTTCGCGACGACCCGGCCATCGTCGGCGGCTGGGCGCGGCTCGGCGGCGTCTCGGTGATGCTCGTGGGCCACCAGAAGGGCCGGGACACGAAGGAGAACCTGAAGCGCAACTTCGGCATGCCCCATCCGGAGGGATACCGCAAGGCGCTCCGCCTGATGCAGACCGCGGCCAAGTTCGGCGCGCCGGTCGTCACCCTCATCGACACGCCCGGCGCGTACCCCGGCATCGGCGCGGAGGAGCGCGGCCAGGCCCAGCTCATCGCCCACAACCTGCTGGAGATGTCCCGCCTGCCCACGCCGATCGTTTGCGTGGTCATCGGGGAAGGGGGGTCGGGGGGCGCCCTGGGCATCGGCGTGGGGGACCGCGTCAGCCTGCTTGAGTTCGCCTACTACTCCGTCATCAGCCCCGAGGGTTGCGCGGGCATCCTCTGGAA
>DASUAH010000075.1:0-7446 GCA_035763885.1 Gemmatimonadales bacterium | reverse complement strand
CGGCGCGGTTCTCACTGCTCACTTCTCACTTGTCACTGCGGTTCAGCGGAGCGGGAGGGATTCGAACCCTCGATAGGGGTTATCACCCCTATGCCGGTTTAGCAAACCGGTGCCTTCAGCCACTCGGCCACCACTCCAGCGCGAGCGGAAGTTCGCATTCCGTGTGGGCCAAAGCAACCCCGCGAGCGCGCCGCGCCGGGCGGGTCATGAGGATGGAAGCGGTGCATGACACCTGCTGCGCCGGCGGTGACGCGAAGGGGCGCGCCTGGACTGCGGGGCACAGGCCCCGCTTGCCCCCGCCCGAGCCCGGCCGGTATGTTCGGAGGGTCCAGCGAACAACCTGCTTCGTGGAGCAAGCGAATGGCCAAGAGCGCCGTCGAGGCACGACGGTTCACGCGCCCGCCCGGGGGGTTCACCGTGCTGGTCGTGGACGACGAGGGCGCGGTGCGCCAGCTCGCTTCCCGGATGCTCACGCACAGCGGCTATCGGGTGGTGCAGGCGAGCCACGCGCGGGAGGCGTTGGCCACGCTGGAGCAGGACCCCGCCGCCATCCACCTGGTGCTGACCGACGTGAAGATGCCCGGCATGAACGGCAGCGAGCTCGGCCGCGAGGTCGCAGCCCGGTGGCCGGCCAAGCCGGTGCTGTACATGTCGGGGTTTGCGTCGGAGATCTTTCAGGGCGGGCTGCTCCGGCCCGAGGCACCGTTCCTCGCCAAGCCGTTCACCCAGGAGGATCTCGCGGCCAGGGTGCGGGCGCTGATCGGGGGGTGAGGCTCAGGCCGCTGCGTCGTCCCGCTCCAGCACCGTCACGCGGATCCGCTTCCCCAGACAGGCGAAGGTGAGCTCGTTGAGCACCCGGCTCCGGGGCACCCGGTACGTGTAGCTCGTCCCCTCGACCACCGCCGGCATCGACAGGTGGCAGGACGGCGGGACGAGCGCCTTGAGGTTGCCGGCCACCACGTTGACCAGCTCGCCCCACGCGTCCTGCAGGTCGGTGAGGGTGAGCGAGCCGGGATCGCGGCCCAGCAGGCGGGCGGCGCACTCGCCGGCGAGCAGGATCGGCGCGGCGACGGCGACGGTACCGTCCCAGGCGCCGGTGACGTGCACCGTCCCGGTGAGCGTGTGCAGCTGCGCGTCGGCGCCGTCGAGATTGTCGCGACCCTGGCGCACTAGGACCGGCAGCTCGAGCATCGCCGCCCAGACGCTGGTGACGATCTGCGTGAGCAGCGCGTCACGGTCGGTCATGCGGCTGCGGCTGGTGAACGGAAACTCGGGCGAATACGGGACAGTCGCGCTCATCGGCACCGGTCGGGCATTGGATGACGGGGTGTCGTCTGAGCGACTATCGGCACGTGCGCGATGCACCTTGAGGGCTGCCGGCGACGGCGTGGGTGAGATTCGAACTCACGAAGGGGTTGCCCCCTTGGCGGTTTTCAAGACCGCTGCCTTCAACCACTCGGCCACCACGCCTGAAGCTGCAAGCTATTCCCGCACAATCGTTTGAACAAGGTACCTCCGCGCGGAGCCGAGGCCCGCCGGCCGATCGGCATCCGATCGCTCCGGCTGGCGGTGTGCCCGCGACCGCCACTGCGGTTGGCGTCGGCGCTGACCTGGTTCCGCGCACCGGCGCCAAGGGAGCGACGGGCGAGACGCGCGCTCCACGCTCTGGCATTCTGCGGGATGTCTCGTGGAGGGGGTCACCCTCTGGCGCACGGAACGGCCCCCGCCTCCCCGCAGAGCCCGCTTTCGCTGCTGCTCCTCAAGTGCCTGGATGGGAATGAGTTGTCGTCGGGCAGCTCGAGTGGTTTCACCGATCCGGTCAACCCCGGTCCACAGCATGCCGATAACCCGCGCCTGAGTCGAGGCCGCTCCCCGCGGCCTCGTCCCGTCCGGGGGACTCGATGGACCCAGCCAATCTGCGCGCGGCCGTCGGCCGCGCTAGCGCCACCGCGGTCGTTCTGCTCGCCGGCTGCAGCTTCGCGCCCGAGGGCGACGCGCCCATGGAAGCGCCAGCGGAGTACCGCGCCTGGTTCGCGCGCACAGAAGCCTGCTCCGGCCGCGAGGGCGACTTCGATCGCATCCGCTGGCACGTGGTTGACGGAGAGAGCTTCGAGTGTCCCAGCGGGCGCTGCGTCGGCCGGTGGAACAACAGCCACGACATCTACATCGCGAGCGTGTACGTGAGGCACGAGCTGGTGGTGCGGCACGAGATGCTGCACGAGCTGCTCGGTCGCCCCGGTCATCCCGACCCGCCGTTCGGCACCGGGTGCCCGCTGACCTGGGAATCCTGGCGGGGCGCGGAGGACACCGGAGCAGCTGTGACCGGCCGGGTCGTTGGGCTCGGCCTCACGAGAATCGACTGATGCCGGACGGTCGGACGGTCGGACGGCCGGACGGCCAGCGCTGCGTCGCGGCCCTCAGGTGCTCCCGGACACCGGAGGGCCGCTTGTATTGGCGCCACTCGACCGTCCGGCCGTCTGGCCGTCCGACCGTCCGGCCTACCAGGCGTCCCGGCGCCGGATGTTCTCGCTCACCGCGCGGGCGATCGAGTCGGCCCGCGCCGCCCTGACCGAATCCCCGGCGTTGCGGAGCGGTTCCGCCACGCCGCCATAGACGATCGCGTAGAGCTGGAGGATGGACGACGACGGCGCGTCCACCCAGCCGCGGGGCCGGTCGCGCGCCGCCGTCTGCCAGTGGTACACGTTCCACATCAGCTCCCGGGTCCGCGGCAGGTCGAGGTACCCGAGCCCCCGGCTGAGCACGATCGAGTCGTTGGGCGCCACCGGCGCCCGCACCAGCTTGCGCACGAGTCCCTGGCTCACCAGGTACGCTGACAGGCCGAGCGTCTGGTCCGGATAGCCGCCGTCACTCCAGCTGAAGAAGATCGGCCGCTTGCCGAGATTGTCCCGGATCAGGAAGATCGTCGCGAGATCCTGGAGCAGCAGGTAGTCCTGCCCGAAGGTGATCGTCACGCTGTCGACCTGGATGCCGCCGCCCTTCTCGGGCGCCTGCATCACCTCGGGAAGACTGTCGAGCTGGGGGATGTCGAGCGAGAACACCGGCGTTTCCGGCCGTTCCCAGGCGCCGCTGCGCCAGAGCTCCGCCGCCCTGGCGGGGTCCAATACCGGCGTCCCACGGCGGCGCAGCTGGCGCAGGTGCCAGCGCGTGTTCATGAGGGAGAGGTTCGCGAGGGTGACGTCCTGGCGGACACCCTCGACCTCCTGCGCGTACCAGAGCGGGAAGGTGTCGTTGTCGCCGGCGGTGATGAGGATCCCGTACGGCTCCACCGACTGGAGAATGTCGACGGCGAAGTCGCGCGCGAGGGTCTCGCCGGCGCGGCTGGCGGTGACCCGGTTGCCGAAGAGCGGGATGAGCCCGATCGCGAGCACCGGCGTGGCGGCGGCCCATGCCCGCTCGCCGAGGCGCTGGCGCAGGAATTCCGCCGCGCCGCGGAGCAGCGAGCCCAGGCCCAGCGCGACGAACACTCCGTAGGCGGAGAACGAGCCGAGGAAGAAGTAGTCGCGCTCGCGCACCTCGCGCGGCAGGTCCGGCCGGTCGAGGTACTGGGAGAACCCGTACTTGAAGTTCATGTAGAACACGAGGGCGACGGTGAGGGTGCCGAGCAGCGCGGCCGCCGCGAGCCCGGCCCGGCGGTCGTGGCGCCACAGGCTCCACAGTCCCGTCAGGCCCACGGCGGTGAAGAGAGCGGTGGCCACCCGCCCGAGCCGTCCCCAGTCGCGGGCGAACTGCCAGTTGAAGTACTGCCAGAAGTTGGCCAGCTGCGCCCCGAACGGAGCCTGTCGCTCGCTGAGCGGCGGCTTGCCGTACTGCACCCGGTTCAGCACGTCCTGCAGTGCCTGCCAGGCGGTGGGCTCGCCCTCGTTGATGGGCGGGAACTGCGCCGCCCGCAGCGGCAGGTAGACGTAGTTGAGCGAGATGCCCACGACGACGGCGATCAGTCCGAGCCAGACCAGCGGATCGAGCGGCGAGCGCCAGAGCGCGTAGCCGACGGCGCCGAGCACGACCAGGAGAAGGAGCAGGCCCTTGGGGTCGGACAGTCCGATGCCGGTCCACGCGCCGCTCACCGCGAGTACCAGCGAGACGCCGAGAAGGATCGCCCACGGCTGCACCGCGGTGCGCCAGTCGGTCCAGAGCACGTACACGGCGAGCGCCGGCACGGCCAGGAACGCCATCATGTGGTTGGTGCTGCTCAGCGCCATGACGTAGGCGATGAGCACCAGCCAGCGGTCGCGGTGGGCGCCCGGCTCCTCGTCGCCCCAATGCACCACCAGCCACATGCAGAGCGCGATCGAGAGGAGCGAGACGGTGTAGACCTTCTCGTTCACGGTGGACTGGTTCCACACGGTCCACATCGTCGCCCCGACGAGCACCCCCCCGAACGCGGCGGCGTACCGGCCCCACCGGACCGGCACGATGGCGCGCAGCCACCGTTCGGCCACCAGGAACCACAGCCCCGCCGCGGCCGCGCTGGTCGCGGCCGCGAAGAGATTGATGCGCACCGCGTAGGACGCGGCGAGCGGCAGGAGTCCCCAGCTGTGCGCGAGCAGGGTGAAGAGCGGGTTGCCGGGCGGATGCGGGATGCCGAGCACCTTCGCCGCCGCGATGTACTCGGAGGTGTCCCAGAACGCCGTCGTCGGGGCCAGCGTGGCCACGTAGAAGGCGAACACCACGAGGCCGGTCAGACCGGCCCAGACGTACGGAGGCTGCTCGCGAGCGCGGAGGGTCGGCTCAGTCATGATCACCGCAGATGCACCGGGAACCCGCGACGGATGCACTCAATGCCGAAACTGTCGTTTGCCCGTGAGGACCATGGCGATGCCGTGCCGGTCAGCGGCGGCGATGACCTCGGCGTCGCGAACCGAGCCGCCCGGCTGTACGATGGCGGTCACACCGGCGGCCGCGGCTTCCTCGACCCCGTCGGCAAACGGGAAGAAGCCGTCGGACGCGAGCACCGCGCCGCGGGGGTCGTGGCCCTGCTGGCGGGCCTTGTACACCGCGAGATGGGACGCATCCACCCGGCTCATCTGCCCGGCGCCGATGCCGATGGCCATTTCGTCGCGGGCCAGCAGGATCGCGTTCGACTTCACCGACGCGACCGCCGCCCACGCGAAATGCAGGTTCACCCACTCGCCCTCGGTGGGCTCCCGCTGAGTCACCACGCGCCACCCCTCGTCACCGGGGTCGAAGGTGAACCGGTCCTGCACCAGGAAGCCCCCGCGCACCCGCTTGTAGTCGAGCGAGCCGACCCCGCGACTCACCGGCAGCTCGACCACCCGGGTCGCCTTCTTCTGCGCGAAGACGGCGATGGCCTCCTCGTGGAACGACGGTGCCACGACCACCTCGACGAAGAGATCGCTCATCGCCGCCGCGGTGGCCTCGTCCACCACCGTATTGAAGGCGACCACCGAGCCGAACGCCGACAGCGGATCCGTGGCGCGAGCCTTCCGGAACGCCTCGACGGCGGTGGACGCGACCGCGATGCCGCAGGGCGTGGTGTGCTTGACGACGCAGCAGGCCGGCCGGGTGGGCCAGCAGGCCACGGCCCACGCGCCCGCATCGACGTCCAGGAGGTTGTTGAACGACAGCTCCTTGCCGTGCCGCTGCCGGAGGTCGCGCATCCCGCGCGGCTCCTCGGTGACGTACAGGGCGCCGCGCTGGTCGGGGTTCTCGCCGTAGCGGAGCACCTGAAGCCGCTCCATCGAGAGGCTCAGCCGGCGCGGCAGCGCGTCTTCGCCGGGCGTGAAGTAGTGGGCGATCGCGGCGTCGTAGTCGGCGGTGTGCGCGAAGACCTTGGCCGCGAGCTCGCGGCGGACCTCGTGCGGCACTCCGCCCTGCCGCAGGAGGGCGAGGACGCGGCCGTAGTCGGTCGGATCGACCACGGCAATCACCGACTCGTGGTTCTTTGCCGCGGACCGCAGCATGGACGGCCCGCCGACATCGATGTTCTCCACCGCGTCGTCGAACGGCACGTCGGGCTTGGCGACGGTCATCTGGAACGGATAGAGATTCACCGCGACCAGATCGATCGGCTCGATGTCGTGTGCCCGCAGCGCGGCCACGTGTTCCGGCAGGTCCCGGCGGGCCAGGAGCCCGGCATGGATGCGGGGGTGCAGCGTCTTTACCCGACCGTCGAGCAACTCGGGGAAGCCGGTGACCTTGTCCACGGAAAGCACGGAGAGGCCGGCCCCGCGCAGGGCGGCGGCGGTCCCGCCGGTGGACACGATCTCCCAACCGAGGTCGATCAGTCCCTGCGCGAAGGCGACGATCCCGCGCTTGTCGCTGACGGAGATCAGTGCCCGGGGCATGGCGTGCGGGGAGGGGTCACGAGGCGAGCTCCGCCGGCGCGCCGAGCGGAACGGGGTGGCCGGCGGCCGCGGCGGCGAGCACCACGGCGGGGAGCAGGCGGTGCTCGGCCTCGAGCACCCGGGCGGCGAGGGTCTCCGGCGTGTCGCCCGGCAGCACGGGAACCCGTGCCTGTGCCAGCACCGGCCCCCGATCGTAGACCTCGTCCACGAGGTGCACCGTCGCGCCCGACTCCGCGACCCGCGCGCGCAGCACGGCCTCATGCACGTGCCGGCCGTACATGCCGGGTCCGCCGAACGCGGGAAGCAGCGCCGGGTGGATGTTGACGACCCGGCCCCGCCAGCGCGCGATGACGCCGGCGGGAACGAGCTTCAGGTAGCCGGCGAGCACCAGCAGCTCGATGCCGGCGGCGTCGAGCGCCGCGGTCCATTCGGCCGCATCGGCGGGATCCGCGAGAACGCGGGCGGGGACGCCGTACCGGCGCGCGACCTCGAGCCCGCCGGCGTCCGCGCGATTGGTGAGCACGAGCACGACCTCGGCGGGCCCGCCGGGGGGCAGGGCCCGGAGCAGGGCCTCGAGATTGCTCCCGCGGCCCGATATCGCGACGGCGACGCGCATCGGCATGGCGGGAGAAAGTAATGGTGGGCGGTGGAACGGGGCAGCCGGGTCGCCGTGCCGGCAGGCCGGCCTAACCGGCGCGCGGCGCCGCACCGCGGCGGGTTACTGCTCGATGGCGCGGTGGAGGGCGGCGGTTACCAGGGCGTCGGATCCCACCGGCAGGGTGCGCGGGTCCAGCAGGACGCGACCGTCGGCCACGCGGGAGACCACTGCCGGGTCGCCCAACCGCAGACGGAGCGCCAGGCCGTCGGCACCGAGCGGGCCCGGATCGAGGGCCACGAGCACGGTCGGCAGGACCGCGCCGGGAAAGGACCCGCCGCCCACGGCGGACGCACCGGCCCGGACCTCCGCCTGGAGCGCGGGGGGGCAGCCGGCGGCGAGCGACTCCGCGCGCCGCGCGAGCTCCGCGCTCGACATCGTGAGCATCGCGAGCACCGGGATCTCTCGCCGCGCGGCGTCGGGATGCCGGTACAGGGCGAGGGTGGCCTCGAGCGCGGCGAGCGT
>DASUAH010000074.1:0-6109 GCA_035763885.1 Gemmatimonadales bacterium | reverse complement strand
GATCTGCAGGCGCGAGTCGTACCAGCAGTCGGCGGTGTGGGAGGTCATCACCGACCCGTCGGTCGAGGCCCGCTTCCCCACGACGATGTCCGTGCAGGATCCTTCATTGGCGCAGGTGGGGCAGGGCCGCGCCGGGGCGGCGCTCTCCACCGCGGCCGCCGGCGCGACGGCCGCGGCCGGCTGTTCGACCGGAGGGCCGCCGACATTCACCGTGCCGGATCCTGGAACGAGCAGCAGCAGCAGCGCCACCAGGACGGCGGCTGCGCTGACTAGGGCTCTCATCTCTCTCCCTCCTCAGGTGTTGATCGAAATGCCGCAACGGGACGGCCCGACGCTGCGCACTGCGTCGTGCCGCCCCGCCGCCGCATCGATCTCCTCCTACCTGGCCGTCTTCTTGAACAAGACGGGCAGCAGTGCCTTGACGTCCAGCGCCTCCTTGATCAGGATCAGCGGGATCTTCTTGTCCGCGGCGACCTTGGTGAAGTACCCGTCGCCGTTCACATCCGACCGGATGATAAGGAGGGTCGACTCGGGCGTCACCGCCCGGATCGACGCCTCATCGGTCTGGTCCGTCCGCCGGGACGGTCCCTCCAGCTGCACACCGACGATGACCATCTTCAGCCGGTGCGCCTCGGCCAGGACGGCCTGCGTCCGCCGCACTTCCGAGTCGGCGTTAACGCCGGCGGCGCCCATCCCCTTGAGGCTGGTCCCCATCGTGACGATCAGAGTCTTGTACCTGCCCGCGGCCAGGTCGGCGGCCTTGAGCAGGTCTTGCTGCTCGCACTCGACCTTGGCCTCGTCACACATCACCTTCACCATCAGCGCTCCCGGGCTCTGACCGCAGGTCGTGACCACGGCCGGCTCGAGCAGCGCCGGCGTCCCCGGCGGGATGCTGATCTGCGCTCCGGCGAGCGCCGCCGGATAGCCGGCGCCCGCCGCGAGCACGGCCACCAGAACGATCCCGAACCAATGACCGCGCATCATCGCACCACTCCTCGCCGCACCGCCCACGGCCGTCCTAGGGCGCGGCGGCCGGCGGCATGAAGTTCGGCCGGTTGGGCCGCGCGCGGCGGTTGTTGTTGAGCTCGTACATCAGCTTGTCGACCAGCTCCCAGTAGGCTTTCTCGGCCCGCCCCATCGCGGCGTTCGTGTACTTGGTGAGGAAGTCCCGGGCCGCCCGGGGATCCTTCTTGTACAGTTCCGCCGCCTGCTGCTCGATCGAGGCCTGCTTGTCGAACAGCTCCTGCTGCAACGGATCGCGCACCGCGTTGACCATCGGCTTCAGCTGGCCCCAGCGGTAGTTGACCAGGTCGTCCACCAGGCCGAAGGCCCACCAGGCCGAGCTGCGGTCCACCTTGTTGCGGTTGGCCCGGGCCCAGGACGGCGGCGTCGAGGTGTTCCCGACGTACACCGGCACCAGGACGCTGTTCTCCGAGTTGTCCAGCCCGAACCAGAAGACGCCGCCCACGGCGTTCGGCAGCCAGCCGCGGGCCTGCGAGACGAAGTGGTACGAGTTGTAGAAGCCCGAGATGGGCCGGTACCAGGGCAGCTTCATCAGGTCGACGACGTCGCCGTAGAGCTGCGGCGTGGCCAGGGGGCTCTTCACGAAGCCCTCGTTGGTCCGGATGAACCAGGCCGGGTTCGCGGTGTTGTCGTAGGGCGTGCCGGCGAGGGTGTCCCGGAACAGAGCGATCACGTCCTGGAAGGTGACCTTCTTGTCGGGCTTCACGAAGGTCGGAAAGTCCGGGGCGTGCTCCATCACCCAGCCTTGGGTGGGCGCGGCCTTGGGCGCCAGCACGCTGAAGGCGCGCCACAGCCGCGGGAAGCTGCTGGCCTTGTTCGCACGCCAGGCCGCCCCGTAGGTGTTGCGCCAGCTGAACGGCTGGCCCGCGGCCGGATCGTACATCTTCTGCTGCGCGGCCAGGTCGAGGTAGTTGCTGCTGCACATGTAGTTGTTGCTGTCGGCGATGTTGATCTCGTCGAGCCGGCTCATGTTGGGCCGCACGAAGACGCTGTCGTCGGGCAGCCGCGCCGCGCACCAGACGGCGCCGGGCTTCCCGCTGTCCGGGGTCCACATCGGCCCGACGGGGTAGATCTCGAAGATCCAGGCCTCGTTCGGGTCGGTGACGGTGAGCCCCTCACCGGCGTCGATGTACCCGTACTTCTCAGCCAGCGCGCCCATGGTCTTCACGCAGTCGCGGGCGTTCTTGGTGCGCTGCAGGCAGAGCATCTCCAGGTGCTCGATCCACATGATGCCCTTGTGCAGCTCGGTCGTGCGGAGCCGCGGGTCGCCGCCGATCGTGTCCTCGCCGATCAGGACCTGGTGCTCGTTCCCGATCGGATAGCCGATGTGGAAGTACTGGTAGGTGTGCCGGACCTGCGGGATCTCGCCGACCTTCTCCGGCTTGACCTGGTCGGCGTGGAGCATGTTCTTCTCGATCGATACCATCGTGCCGGGCTTGTGGTCCGCGGCGGGGACGACCTTCAGGCCGGCATCGTACCAGCCGTCGCAGGTGTGCGACGTGATGACCGAGCCGTCGGCCGAGGCGGCCTTGCCGACGGTGATCGTCGTGCAGCCGCAGTCCGCGCCCGGACCGCCGCACTCCTCCTTGGCGCCGGCCAGCGAGCAGTACGGCCCCACCGTCGCAGTCGGCGCCTCCTCGACGGCGGCGACCGGCTCTGGCGCGAAGACCGGCACGGCGGCTACGTCCTCCGCCGCCTCGGGCGGTGAGGACACTGCGGTGGTCACCGGCTGCGCCGGCAGCCAGACGAACGAGATCAGCGCAAAGCTGCACGCCCCGGCGACAAACCCACCGAGGATGCCCCACCTGCCTTTCATCGCATGAACCCCCCTCTCGAGGCGATGCGCTGCAGAATCCTGCTGATCCAAATTGATTATCGTCCTTCGTTCGGATGGGCAGGGTCAGGCAGGCAGATGATTGCCGCTAGGCAATGCGGATGCGTACGAATGGCCGCTCCACGCGCCGTGCCCCCTGTACCGGGGGTGACCGCTCTCGCCCCGTGAACCGGCTGCGGACGCTGCGTCCCATCCGAAATCGGCTGGACATCCGATGCCTCCGGCCCGCGCCTGGGAGACAATGCAGGTGGCGCAATGTTCGGGATGCTCGCTCTGAGCGCAGGGCTGCTCGCCGCGGGGGTGGTCGAAGGGGTCCGGCACCGCGCCGCGCTGGAGGCCGTCCCGATCCGCATCCATGTCAACGGAACGCGGGGGAAGTCCAGCGTGACCCGCCTGATCACCGCGTCCCTGCAGGCCGGCAGCGTGCGCACGCTCGGCAAGGTGACGGGGACCGTCCACCGCTGGCTCCTCCCCGACGGCACGGAGGCGGAGACCGCGCGGAGGTCCGGTCCGGCGCGGATCCACGAGCAGATCGCGGCCGTCCGCCGGGCGGCCGCCCTCGGCTGCACCGCGCTCGTCGCAGAGTGCATGGCCGTCCAGCCCGAGCTGCAGTGGGTCAGCGAGCACCGCATCCTCCACAGCACGATCGGTGTCATCACGAACGCGCGCCTGGATCACGAAGGGGCGATGGGACCCCGGCCCGGGATCATCGCGCGCACGCTGGGGAACACCATCCCGGATCGCGGTCTGCTCGTCTGCGGCGAGGCCGGGCTCGCTGAAGTGCTCGAACCCGCCGCCCGCGCGGCGGGCACCCGGGTCGTGGTCGCCGGTTCGGTCCCCCTGGCAGCCATCCCGGCGGAACTGCGCGGCGTTCTCGCCTGGCATCACCCCGCGAACCTCGGGACGGCGCTCGCGGTCGCCGAGGCCCTGGGGATCGACGCCCAGGCCGCGTGGCAGGGGATGGCCTCTGCGCCGCCGGATCCGGGGACGGCGGTCTTCGCGCTGGTCCGGGCGGCAGCGGGCAGAACGGCGGTCGTCCTCGACGCCACAGCCGCCAACGACCCGGTGTCGCTCGAGATCGTCATGGCAGGGATGCGGCATCTGCTGGGCGAGGGTGGCGAGGTCCACATCGTGTACCATCACCGCCCCGACCGCCTCGACCGGCTGGCGCGGTTCGGACGCTCCCTCGCCGAGATGCCCGCGTCTTCGCTGTGGTGCTCAGGCCCCTCCGCGGGCGCCGCGTATCTCGTCCGCGCGACGGGCCGGGCTGTCACCGGCGTCCGCACGCCGGCGGAGGCGTTGGACCGCCTGGGGGCGCGTCGGGACGGCGGTGGCGCGCCCGAGCCCGCTCCTGCGGGGGGCGATCTGATCGTCGTCTGCGGCAACACGCGCGGGGCCGGACCGTGGCGGCGCGCCTTCGGACCGTGGAGACCTGTTCCGCTGAGAGAGGAAGGGATCGCGTGATGGTCGAGACCGCCGTGGGCATCGGCGTGCTGCTGAACCTGCTCGTGTACGAGTCGATCGGGCTTACCGCGGGCGGGATGGTCGTGCCGGGATACCTCGCCCTCTTCATGGACCAGCCCCTGCGCATCGCCGTGACGCTGGCGGCGGGGCTCGCGACCTGGGCCGTGGTCTCCGTCGTTCTCGGCCGATGGGTCATCCTGTTCGGACGGCGACGCTACGGGGCGATGCTGGTCGGCGGGCTACTCGCGACCTACGTGTTCGAGCTGCTCTCGAGCGGAGCCGGCGCCGCGGCCGGCGAGTGGCGGGTGATCGGCTACATCGTCCCGGGGCTGCTGGCCAACGAGATCGACAGGCAGGGCCCGCTCGCCACCCTCGCCGTGACGCTCGTCCTCGCGATCGCTACGCGCATCCTGGTGACCCTGTTCTTCAGGCTCGGTCTCTGATGATGGGCCTCCGGCGGTACGAGCCTGCGAGGGAGCGGTGGCATCCCCGGCGGAAGTGGCTCTTCGCCGGTGCCGCGCTGCTCGTGGCCGCCTTCTACATCGCGGTGCCGACGGCGTGGCTGGCGCTGGAGCACCCCCGCGGCGCTCCGCCGGAGATCCGGGCCCGGGCCGTGGACACGATGACCCGCGGCCTGGCGGTGGCGGCTGAGGAACGCGCGCGGCGCGGGATCGCCATCGACCGGCGCGCCGACCCCGCGGGCTCCGGACTGATCGGCGTCGAGTTCTCCCTCCTCACGACCACACTCGGCACGCTGTCGTCGAAGCAAACGAGCGTGGATCCGGCCTGGGCGGGGGTGGTGGCCGATCTGCTGTGGCAGGCCGGGGTGCGGCCGGGCGCTCTCGTCGCTTCCGGGATGAGCGGATCGTTCCCGGGCCTGAATCTCGCCGTGGCGGCGGCGGCCGACGCCATCGGCGCCGGCCTCGTCACGGTCGCCTCGCTCGGCGCATCCTCGTGGGGAGCCAACCAACCGGAGTGGACGTGGGCCGAGATCGAGGCGGCGCTGCTCGAGGCAGGCGTCGTGCGGCCGCAGCCCCGGGCCTATATGCCCGGTGGGGAGGGCGACACGGGCAGCGGGTTCCCTCCCGGGGGGAGGGAGGCGGTGCTGGCCGCCATCGGGCGCTCGGGCGTGGACCGCCTGGATGCGTCCGATCTGCCGTCGGCGGTCGATGCCAGGCTGCGGTTCTATGATGCGCACGCCGCGCGCCTCGGCCGTCCCATCGCCGCCTACGTGAACGTGGGCGGCAGCGAGGCCAGCCTGGGACGCTGTCCCCGCGTCCTGAATGCCGCGCCGGGGCTCATCACGCCTGCGGCCATGCCAGCATGCGGCATGGACCCGGGGATTGTCGACGGGGTCATGCAGCACATGGCCGGCCGGGGGATCCCCGTCATCCACCTGCTGAATCTGAAGGAGCTCGCCCTGCGCTTCGACGTCCCCCTCCGCTAGCGCTCCGGCCTACTCGGCCACGAACAGCGGCTCCCCCAGCATCCGGCGGTCCACCTCCACGCCCAGCCCCGGCCGATCGGAGGGGACCCCGAAGCCGCCGGCCGAACGCGGCTGGTATCCGGCGACGTGCTCCTTTGTCCAGTCGTTCATGAACGAGACCGTGAACAGCAGCGCCGGATCGGCCGCGGCGGCCAGGTGGCTCACCGAGGCGGTGGTGAGATCGCCTCCCCACATGTCCTCGATCGTGAGGGAAACGCCCAATGCCTCGGCCGCCTCGCGCAGCAGGCGGGCTTTCGTCAGGCCCCCGACGCGGCTGATCTTGAGATTGATGCCGCCGGCCC
>DASUAH010000073.1:0-3410 GCA_035763885.1 Gemmatimonadales bacterium | reverse complement strand
GGCCGTGGATCAGGCGATCGTCGAGGCGTACGAGGGCGAGGCTCATGCGACGGGAGTGCGGATCGCGCGCCCGCCGGCGTCCACGGCGCGCCGCGCCGCGTCCGCGGGGGAGCTGTCGCGGTGAAACACGAAGTCGAGCAGCATGGCCAGGTTCACGCCGGTTACGACCGCGATATCGGAGCGGTCGTGCGCCAGGCGGATCGCGCCGGTGAGGCAGGAACCGCCCGGCAGGTCCACGAACAGCACGGAGGGCACCCCGCCGATGGCCGCTTCGATGCGCGCGGCCAGCGCCCGCGGGTCGCAGCCCTCGTTGCTGACCGCCACCAGCGCGTCATCCACGCCGCTGATCGCGCGCACGGCGGTGACCAGCGCCGCCGCGAGCTCGGCGTGCGAGACGACGACCCCCCGCAGCTCACTCATAGTCCTCTTCCAGATATTCCCGCAGCGAGGCGCGCTCGCTCATCTGACGGATCAGCCGGTCGTTGAAGTTCTTGGCCGCGTCCACACCGCTGTAGCGCAGCAGGTGGTTCATGGCCACGATCTCGCAGATCACCGTGAGATTCTTCCCCGGGTTGAGCGGCACCGTCACCAGCGGCACGGCGACGCCGAGGATGGTGGTCTGCTGCGTGTCGAGTCCGGTCCGGTCGTACTCGCGCGCGGCGTCCCAATCTTCGAGCTGCACGACGACCTCGATCCGCTTCTGCTGCCGCACGGCCCGGATGCCGAACAGCTGCTTGATGTCGATCAGCCCGATGCCGCGGATCTCCATGTGATGGCGCGCCATCTCGTGGCCGCGGCCAATCAGGATGTCCACGCCGCGGCGCGTGACCTGCACCATGTCGTCCGCCACCAGCCGGTGGCCCCGCTCCACCAGGTCGAGTACACACTCGCTCTTGCCGATCCCCGAGCGGCCCATGAACAGCAGTCCCACACCGTACACGTCGGCGAGCGAGCCGTGCAGCGTCGTGGCGGGCGCGAACACGTCGTCCAGGTACGGCTTCAAGCGGCGGTAGAACTCGGCCGTCTTGAGTGACGTGCGGATCACCGGCACCTGTCTCGTGCCCGCCAGCTCGAGCAGCTCGACCGGCGCCTCCTGCGATTTGGTGATCACGACGCACGGCAGGTCGAACTTGAAGAACAGCTCCAGCGAGCGGCGCCGCTCCGCGGGCTCGAGCGAGCCGAGGTAGCTGATCTCGGTTTCGCCCAGGATGTGGATGCGGTCCCCCACGAAGCGCGCCGTATACCCCGCGAGCACGAGCCCCGGACTCGACGCTTCCGACGAGGGAATCTCGCGATCCAGCCCCTGGTCGCCGGTGAGCGACTCGAGCTCGAGCGCGCCCTTGCGCGCCAGCAGGTCGCGAACGCGGGGCCGCTGGCTCACTCGGCCTCGCGCGCCACCGAGCGCCGCCGCGCCGGTCCGGAGCGCTTGGCGGGCGACTTGTCGAGCTGGCGGCGCACCCGGGCGGCGGCACGGTCCAGCGCCGTACGGTGGTCCATCCCCTCGGCCCGCCCCACGAGCACGGCGCCGCGCACGGTATGGAGCCGCAGCTCCGCCGCGGCCACGCCGTGATTCTCGCTGAAGATCACCTGACCGTCGTGCGGCCGGGCGGCCACCTTGGCGAGCCGCTCCACGAGGGTCCGCGCCCGCAGGCGCAGATCCGGCGTCACGTCGCAGTGGCGGGCGGTGACGGTGATGTGCATGCATTCACCTCCGTTGCGCGATGATCCGTTCGAGATGGGCGCCGGTCAGCTGGGCCGCGCGGTCCCACGTCAGTGGGAGCGCGAACGCCCGCGCGGCGACTCCCAGACGTTCCACGAGTGCGGGATCCCGGGCCAGCGCCTCCAGGCGCCGGGCGAGCTCGCCCACGTCGCCGTGCGGCACGAGAAACCCCGTCTCACCGTGGCGGACCGTCTCGCGCAGGCCGGGACTGTCGGAGGCCAGCGCCGGCGTCCCGCAGGCGGCGGCCTCGACGTTCGAGATGCCCCAGCCTTCCTTGGGGCTGGGAAAGACCACCGCCCACGCCGAGCGCAGCAGGCGGCGCTTTTCCTCCTCCGACACGAAACCCAGGAAGCGCACCGCGTCCTGCAGCGCCAGCCGCCGCACCTCCGCTTCGAGCCGCGGGCGGTCGTCGCCCGCACCCGCGATCTCGAGGGTCGCGTCCACCCCCGCCGCACGCGCCAACGCGAGCGCCCGCAACGCGATATCCACTCCTTTATAACGCTTCAGGCGGCCGACGTACAGGAACGTGGGCCGCGCGGCACGCGGCGTCCCGGGGTCGGGGTGATACCAGGTCGCGTCGATCCCGGGATAGATCACCTCGATGCGTTCGGCGTCTATGCCCCGGGCCACCAGATCGTCCCGGGTGCTGTTGCTGATGACGTGGAACGCGGCGCGGGCGTAGGCGCGCGGAATCGCCCGCTCGGCCGCCCAGACGATCGCCGCCACCGGCCAGCTCGCTTCCACGAACGCCGTCGTCCCGAACAGGTGCGGCACGATGGCGCAGAACGGCAGATCGGTGAGCGACGGCAGGTACAGGGGCAGCTTGTTGACGTCTTCGACCACCACGTCGTACCCATCCGGCCGGCGCAACGCCGAGCGGACGGCGCCGCGCGCCAGCAGCGCGAAGCTCATGCGGCTACCGACGCGTCGCACGTGGATGCCGTCCAGCTCGGCCGTGGCCGCGGCGCCGGCCCACCCGCTCGCGACCAGATCCACCCGGTGCCCCTGCCGGGCCAGCCGGCCGAAGATCTCGTGCAGGTGGATCTCCGCACCGCCGGCGTGCGGGTTCTCGCGGTCGTTCCAGTTGACCAACAGGATCCTCACAACCGGCCCAGCTCCCGCGCCACCGCATCGAGCACCCCGTTGACGAACGCCGGCGAGCGCCCCCCGCCGAACCAGTGGGCCAGCTTCACCGCCTCATCCATCACGACCCGCGCCGGCGTCCGGCCTTCGTCGAGCTCCGCCATCGCCAGACGCAGGATGTTCTTCTCGACCACGCCGACGCGCTCCAGCCGCCAATGCTCGGAGAGCCGCGACAGCTGCGCGTCGTACTCCTCCTGCCCCGCCACCGCCCGCGCCGCAAGCTCCGCGCCGCGGTCGTAGCCCTCGGGGATTCTGCCGTAGGTCCGGGCGAGACGGGTCACGACGGTATCGATCGAGGGATGCCCCGACAGGTCCCAGGCGTAGAGCAGCTGCAGCGCGCGGGCGCGCGCTTTAGTCTCGGGCCGTTCCACGGCGCACCCGGTGCAGGACGTCCGCCGTCTGGAGCGCCGCCGCCGCGGCCTCGTAGCCCTTGTTGCCGGCGGCGCCGCCGGCCCGCGCTTCCGCCTGCGACTGATTCTCGGTGGTCAACACGCCGAAGCCGACGGCCACGCGGTGCGCCAGCGCGACGTTACCGAGCCCGCGGGCC
>DASUAH010000072.1:0-12884 GCA_035763885.1 Gemmatimonadales bacterium | reverse complement strand
TGCGCGGGCTGCTCGCCGTCGGCGCGGAGTGGCCACACCGTCGCTGCGGTCCGAGTTCTTCCACATCAGGTTGGATTTGCTGCAGGAATGCCATAGCCCACAGGCATGGCCCAGCTCGTGGGCAAGAGTGTTGCCGCTCTTCACGCCGTCAGGATCCAGGGTCGCATAGTCCGTCAAAGGACCCAGCGAGCAACCCTTCTTGCCCATGACGTCACGGACGACGAACACCGTGCTCCCTGTAACGAATCGCCGCGGTCGTCGACAGCGGCGCCGGCTCCCGACATGTTGCGGCATGACCCGCCCGCAGGTGCCCCACCCCCGATCCCGTCTGCCGGCAGCGACCCCGCTCGCTGCGCTCGCGCTGGGCCTTTTGGTATCCGGCGCCGTGGACCGCGCGGTCCGCGTCCGGTCCGAGCCGCGCAGCCAGTCACACTCCGCTGCTGCCGCTCCTATCGCGCCGCTTTCGCCGCTCCGCTTCCGGCTGGTGGATCTCGGCGGCGTCGGCATCTCCGCCGATACCGCGGCGTGGGGGCCTGACTACTCGCACAACAGCGCCGCGTTTCACCGGCTGATCCTGGATCGCCCGCCGTACGTGGACGAGCGGGAGGCCCGGCGTATCGCCGCGGACTGGTCGGACTACGTCCATCGCATGGCGGCGCAGGGCAACAACGGTCTCGTCGTTCCGCTCTTTCTCGAGCTCGTCGCCTTCGACTCGCTCCCCGCGATCTACCAGAGCGGCGCGCTGGCAGTGAAACATCGCGTGGTGCGCGCGCGCTTCCGGGAGCTGTTCGCGATCGCGCGCGGCGCCGGGCTGGATGTGTACCTCGCGACCGACATGGCTCCGCTCACCCCGCCGCTCCGGCGCTACTTCGAGCGTCACGGCGGGCTCAGTCCGGCCAACCCGGAGGTGTGGTCGGTGTATCGCCGGGCGTTCGAGGAGGCGCTCGACGCGATGCCCGAGGTGCGTGGCGTCGTGGTGCGGATCGGCGAGGCGGGAGCGCTAACAACCGCGCCGGCTGGCCGTACCGGAGTGAGTTCCTCATCGGCTCGGTTGCCGGGCTCCGCCTGATGCTCGGAACGCTGCTCCCGGTGTTCGAGCGGCGCGGCCGCACGATCACCGCCTGCCCCTACGCGGCCAGGAACCGCCGTTCGTGATTTTCCTGTGGGTCTCGACGGTGCTGGACTGGTATGTCGCCAAAGCGCCCGCCGGCGCGCCTGGATCGGCTTTGCCCGTCTCACGCCGGAACGGTACCTTTTGCTCGCCCCCACCCCGAGGGCCCATGCGCCCCGCTGCCCGTTGGTTCGCCGTCCTGCTCGGCGCGCCGGCCCTCGCCTGGCCCGCCGTCGATCTTCGCCCGGTCGTGCCGGCGGCGCCGGAGCCGATCCGCGCCAACGCCAATCGCACCCCCGCCGGCCGACTGCGCGACGGCGTCCTCACCGTCTCCCTCGAGCTTCGCACCGGGCTGTTCCGCCCCTACGCGGAGGACGGCCCGGGCATCGTGGTGCAGGCGTTCGGCGAGCCCGGCCGGCCGCTCCAGATCCCCGGGCCGCTGATCCGCGTGCCCGAGGGTACGGTCATCCAGGCGACCATCAGGAACGCGCTGCGCGATTCCACCCTCGTGCTCTACGGGCTCCGCACTCGGCCGGGCACCGCCGACGACACGATCCAGGTCGCGCCCCGCAAGACGCGCACGGTGCGCTTCGCCGCCGGCACGCCGGGCACTTACTTCTACTGGGGGACGACGACCGGGAAGAAGCTGCAGGCCGAGCACTGGACCGACAGCCAGCTCCACGGCGCGCTGATCGTGGACCCCGCCGGCGCGCCACCGCACCCGGACGAACGGGTGTTCGTCATCGGCCTCTGGTTCAAGCCCGCCGACTCCGCCCGCGGCGAGCCGGAGCGCGAGCTCATGGTGATCAACGGCAAGTCGTGGCCCCATACCGAGCGCGTCACCTACACGGTGGGCGACACCGTCCGCTGGCGTTGGGTCAACCCCACCGGAAGCTCGCATCCGATGCACCTGCACGGCTTCTACTACGCGGTGGACAGCCGGGGAAGCTGGGCGGCGGACACGATCTACGCCCCGGCCGACCGGCGCCTCGTGGTGACGGAGCTGCTCCCTCCCGGCGGCACGATGACCGCGCGGTGGACGCCGGCGCAGCCCGGCAACTGGGTCTTCCATTGTCACTTTGCGTTCCACATCTCGCCCGAGCTGTACCTGACGCCCGAGCCGCCGGCGTCGCGTGCTCCCGAGCACGCGGGCCACATCCGGCATGGCATGTCGGGCCTGGTGCTCGGCCTGCACGTGAATCCCGCCCCCGCCCCCGCCCCCGCCCCTGCCCCCGGCGACTCGCGGGTCGGCGGTGCCGCCGAGCCACGCATCCTTCGCCTCATCGCTCAGCCGGCTCGGGCCGGGGCCGACTCGGCCCACCTGATGGGGTACGTGCTGCACGAGGGCGGCGCCGAGCCCGCACCCGACTCGGTGCAGGTCCCCGGGCCCACGCTGGTGCTCGAGCGCGGCCGGCCGGTGCGGATCACGGTGGTGAACCGGATGCTCGAGCCCACCGCGGTGCACTGGCACGGCATCGAGCTCACGAGCTATCCCGACGGGGTGCCCGACTGGAGCGGCACCCCGGGCCGGATCCTCCGGCCGATCGCGCCGGGCGACTCGTTCACCGCCGAGTTCACGCCGCCGCGCGCCGGTACGTTCATGTATCACTCCCACTTCAGCGAGGTGCGGCAGATACTCGGCGGGATGTACGGACCGCTGATCGTGGTGGAGCCCGGTACGCCGCTCGACACCGCCACCAACCGCCTGGTGATGGTCGGTGCGCTGTTCCAGGACGACAGCGCCTTCGGGGTGATCAACGGCCGGGTGGACCCGGCGCCGATCGTGCTTCGACTGCTCAGCACCTACCGCTTCCGGCTGTTCAACATCGGCGACGCCCGCACGTCCTTCGCGCTCAAGCGACCCGACTCCTCCGCGGTGGCGTGGCGCGCGGTCGCGAAGGACGGCGCCGACCTGCCGCCCGCGCAGGCGGTGCCGCGGACCGAGCCGCTCATGACCGGGCCGGGCGAGATCGCCGACTTCGAGTTCACGCCGGCCGAGCCGGGCGATCTCGTCCTCGACGTGAACTCGCCGTTCGCTCCCTGGCGGCTGGCCGTGCCGGTGCGCGTGATCGCGGACGGCGAAACCGCGACCCGGTGATGCTCCGCGTCACTACCACAGTCGTCGCCGCCGGCTGGCTGGCTGCCTGCGCGGCCCCGCCCACGACCGGACAGGCCCAGGCGCCGCGCTCGCCGACCCCACGGCCCACCGAGGGCGCCGTGCAGGTCGAGACCGTCGCCCGCGGGCTGGAGCATCCCTGGGCGCTCGCGTTTCTGCCGGACGGGCGGATCCTCGTGACCGAGCGTCCCGGGCGGCTCCGGATCGTGGACCGGACCGGCCGGCTGTCGGAGCCGCTCACCGGTGTGCCGCGGGTCGAGGCCAGCGGACAGGGAGGTCTGCTCGACGTCGCGCTCGACCCGCGCTTTGCGGAGAACCGGCTGGTCTACCTCTCCTACGCGGAACCGGGCGAGGGCGGCGCCGGAACGGCGGTGGCGCGCGGGCGGCTCGGCGAAGGGAGCCTCGAGGACGTGCAGCTGATCTACCGGCAGCTGCCGAAGGTCGGGGGCGGGAATCACTTCGGGTCCAGGCTCGTGTTCGCGGGCGACGGGAAGCTGTTCGTCACCCAGGGCGACCGGTTCGGCTATCGCGAGAAGGCGCAGGACCTGTCGAATCACCTCGGCAAGGTCGTGCGGATCAATCCGGACGGCTCGGTGCCGGCCGACAACCCGTTCGTCGGCCGGGCGGGTGCGCGGCCGGAGATCTGGTCATACGGGCATCGCAACGTACAGGCCGCCGCGCTCCACCCCGAGACCGGCCAGCTCTGGACGGTGGAGCACGGCGCGCGGGGCGGGGACGAGCTGAACCATCCGGAGGCCGGCAAGAACTACGGCTGGCCCGTGATCACCTACGGGGTGGACTACTCGGGTGCCAGGATCGGCGAGGGCACGGCGAAGGAGGGGATGGAACAGCCGGTGTACTACTGGGATCCGGTGATCGCGCCGTCCGGGATGGCGTTCTACACCGGCGACGCGTTCCCCGACTGGAAGGGGAGCGTGCTCATCGGCTCGATGCAGCCGGGAGGGCTGGTACGGCTGACGCTCGAGGGCGGGAAGGTCACGCGGGAGGAGCGCTACCGCGGCGAGCTCGGCACGCGCATCCGCGACGTGCAGCAGGGCCCCGACGGGCTGGTCTACGTCGTGACCGACGAGGGCGCCGGCCGCGTGTTGCGGGTCTCGCCGGCGACACCCGCAGCTCCGCGCTGACGACCTCAGCCGGCTGCCTGGGCCCGCTCCGGCCAGGGCTCGAGCAGCCGGCCGACCCGGATGTCTTCGTCGAGGTCCGGCCAGTGGATCCCGAAGCCACGGCCGATCAGCTCGTAACGCGACTGCTGCTCCGGCGTGCCGCCAGCAAGCAGAGGGAACCAATCCACCGGGACCGAAACCACCCGGTCATCTATCAGTTCGACGGCGAGGTAGCCCTCCGATACGGTGACGGCCTTGGCCCGCGGCTCAGCGCTGATGTCTCGCACGGTAGGCTCCCAGCAGGAACTCACGACTCTGCTCCACCAGTTCCACTATGCGCCGCTGCTCGGCCCTGGTAAAGCCCTCGACATAGTCCCAATCCACCGGAGGCAGCCAAAGCTTGCCGATGGCCCCGCTCGACGCGTCGCCTCACTCGCCGACAGCATCTGCCCTTCTACTCCGCCTGCCAATCGGTGCCCGGGCTGTACGTCCCGAAGCTCCAGTAGCTGCCCTACGGGTCGCGGGCGGTGTAACCCCGGGAGCCGTGGTTTTCTCCGGCCTCGGGGGGCTGCCGAGCATGATGACGCCGGGCCCGAAGCCTATTTCGGCATGGGCGACGGTGCCGTCGGGACCTGCATAGACCGCCTGCGCCAGGGCAGCGCCCACCGCGCCCTGGGTGCACCGCACCGGCCGGGGCGGGCTTGACTTCCCGCCCGGCCGCGCGATGCTGAGGCATGCCTTTGCTCCGACGCCGGTCCGCGCTCGTCCTGGTGATCGCCGCGTTCGCGGCGGCGGTGATCTTCTTCCCCGCCTTGACCGGTCTGCTCACCGACTGGTGGTGGTTCCGGGAGATCGGGTACGAGATCGTCTTCACCCGGACGCTGACCACCCGGGTCCTCCTGTTCCTGGCGGCGGGTGGCCTGGCCGCGGGCATGCTCTACCTGAACCTCCGCGTCGCGCAGCGGGGTCTCGTCCCCAACCCGGTTTTGCTGCAGCTCGCGCCGTCGGCGCCGCGGCTCAACATCACGGTGGCGCTGCGGCGTCTGAGTCTGCCGGTGTCACTGGCCCTGGGACTGCTGGCCGGCCTCGCCGCCACGCCGGCCTGGGACCTGGTGCTGCGGGTGATCTACCGCACGCCGTTCGGGATCGCCGACCCGGTGTTCTCCCGCGACGTCGGGTTCTACGTCTTCACCCTGCCCGCCTGGTCGGCCGCGATCGGGCTGCTGTTCACCCTCACGGTCATCTCCCTCATGCTGGTGGTGCCGGTGTACTGGGTGCGCGGCGACATCGTCCCGGGCCCGCGCCGGCTCCGGATCGAGCCGTCGGCGGGACTCCACATCGCCATCCTGCTGGCATTGCTGCTGCTCCTCACCGGCCTGCGGCTGTGGCTGGTCGACATCCCCAGCCTCCTCTACTCGACCACCGGCCCACTCGTCGGCGCCAGCTACACCGACCTGCACGCCCGGCTGCCGGCATTGCGACTCACGGCGGTGCTGGCGGCTCTGGCCGCCGCCGCGGTCCTGATCGGCGCCGTGCGGGGCCGGCTGGTGCAGTACGGGCTCTGGGCCGTCGGAGGCTACCTGGCTGCCGCCATCGTGGGGCGGGGGCTCGTACCGCAGGCGATGCAGAAGCTCCTCGTGGCACCGACCGAGCTGACCCGCGAGACGCCTTACCTCCGGAATCACATCCTCGCCACCCGCCAGGCCTGGGGGTTGGACAGCGTGGACGTTCGCGACCTGCGCGGCGAGGTCGATCTCACGCTGGCGGACATCCGGGCCAACGCCCCGACCATCGAGAACGTGCGGCTCTGGGACCGGGAGCCGCTGCTCCAGACCTATGGCCAGCTGCAGGAGATCCGCACCTACTACGATTTCGTCTCGGTGGACGACGACCGCTACTGGATCGACCAGAAATACCGGCAGGTCCTGCTCTCGCCGCGGGAGCTCAACGCGGCGTCGCTCCCCACCCGGACCTTCATCAACGAGCACCTGACGTTCACCCACGGCATGGGGCTCACCCTGGGCCCCGTCAACCAGGTGACGGTCGAGGGTCTGCCGGTGCTGTTCATCAAGGACCTGCCGCCGGTCTCGACCGTGTCGTTGAACGTTACCCGTCCGCAGATCTATTACGGCGAGCTCGCGAGCGGGTTTGTCTTCGTGGGCACCCGGCAGCGCGAGTTCGACCATCCCGCGGGCGAGGCGAACGTCTACGCCGCATACGCCGGCACCGGCGGCGTCCGGGTGGGGAACCTCGTGCGCCGCCTCCTGCTCGCCGCCCGATTCGGCTCGAGCAAGATCCTGTTCTCGCAGGACATCACCAACGACAGCCGGGCGCTCTATTACCGCGACATCATGACCCGGGCGAGGACGGCGCTGCCGTTTCTCCGGTTCGATCGCGATCCCTACCTCGTGCTGGCCGACGACGGCACCCTGCAATGGATCCTCGACGCCTACACCAGCTCGGACCGCTATCCCTATGCGCAGCGGCTCACCGACGGCACGACCTACATGCGGAACAGCGTCAAGGTCGTCATCGACGCCTACCACGGCTCGCTGACCGCCTACCTGAGCGACCCCGCCGATCCGCTGATCCGGACCTGGGCGCGCAGCTTCCCCGGGATCTTCGTCTCGCTCGACAGCATGCCGGCCGGCCTCCGCGCCCACATCCGCTACCCGGACGACATCTACCGGATCCAGACCGGCCTCTACGCGACCTACCACATGAACGCGCCGGAGGACTTCTACCACCGGGAGGACCAGTGGCAGGTCCCCGTCGTCGCCGAGCGCGAGGGGTCCGTGCCGTTCATGCGCCACATCGTCATGCGCCTGCCGGAAGAATCGAAGGCCGAGTTCATCTACATGGTGCCCTTCACGCCGCGGGGGAAGGACAACCTGGCCGCGTGGATGGTGGCACGGAACGACGGCGACGCCTACGGGAAGCTCCGGGTGTACCGGCTCTCCCGGCAGAAGCTCGTGTTCGGTCCGCGCCAGATCGAGAACCGGATCAACCAGGACACCGAGGTCTCCCGCCAGGTCTCGCTGTGGGACCAGCGGGGCTCCCGGGTGATCCGGGGCGACCTGCTGGTGATCCCGATCGAGGAGTCGCTGCTGTACGTCCAGCCGCTCTACCTGCAGGCGGAAGGCGGGCGGATTCCCGAGCTCAAGCGCGTGGTCGTCGCCTACGAGAACCGGGTGGTGATGCGGGAGACCCTGGATGACGCCCTGGCCGAGCTCTTCGGCGGGCCTGCCGAGGCAGGCCGCCGGCCCGCGCCGGTCGTCGCAACGGGGGCGGCGGGGGCGCCGGGGGTCGCGGGGGCGGCGGTCGCCGACACGGGGCTCCGGGCGGTGGCCGCCGAGGCCCGGCGGCGGTACGACGCTGCGCTGCAGGCCCAGCGGGACCTCGACTGGGCTCGCTATGGCGAGGAGATGCGGCGGCTCGGCGAGCTGCTCGAGCGGCTCGGACCGGGAGGCTCGGAGCCGCAGCGGTAGCGTGGATATGTGAGGAATGTGGAAGCTCGGGGAAAACCAACTCGATGCTTGCGAGCGCGCGACTTTTTTCTTATGTTCGCGTCGCCAAGCTGAGATCTGATCGTGCTCGGCTTGGAGTGGCAAGGCCAATCGCGCGCCTTGCCCACGCCGCAGTAGCGCGGCGGCGTGCCGTGCAAGAGGTTGATCCGCGATTCAACCGGACTTGCAGCGCTCGCACTGGTGAACCAGACGGCCCGCGAACCGTCTGGGGATGGAAGCCGGAGCTCCCAAGGCCACACCGCAAACGCACAGTTAAGCGGTGGCCACGGGAAGAAGAACGGGGAAGGCAATTCTCCGACTCCGGGTAACCAGTGCGCTGGGCGGCCCGCACTCCCTCGGGAGCGCGGGTCGCCCTTTTTTCGTCTCGCTGGCTCGCCCCGTGAGGAGCGGCCCGGGGCCCGCGCATCCAGGTCCACGATCCCCGGCTCCCGGCGCGTGCCACCCCCGAGTCTCGGGCCGGCGGGCGGGATGCTAACTTGGGGCTGGGCGGTCGATGGTCGCCGCCGCGAGTACCGTGCTCCGTCAACACACCCCCAGCCGGGTACCTGGTGAAACGATGACCACGAGCCGCGAGACCGAGGATCTGAACCATCCGGCGATCCGGAAGCTGATAGAGCGGGCGACCGCCCTGCCGCTGGCCGATCGCATCACTCTGCTCAAGGGGCTCGTCCCCGGGATCGCCAGAGACATGACGCCCCGCGATTTCGGGGGATTCATGGCCGAGCTTCGCCTCAAGGGCGAGCGACTCTACGACGCGCTCAAGCACCCGGGGCAGGGGCGCGCGGCGCGGCACGTCATGGGCGAGCGCGACCTGGAAGGTCGGTCGGGATGAGCGCCGGGAGGACGAAATGAAGCGAGCCTTGAAGCGAGCCGGACTCATCGCCGGGGGCGCGGCCGGTGCGGCCGCGCTCCTCGGCGTGGGCTACGCCGCGACCACGTGGTACCGCTACGGCCGGGCGGGGCGCGGCCGCGCACCCGATCCGTTGCTCGACGGATTCATGCCGCAGTACGAGGTGGCGGAACGCCACGAGATCGCCGTGGCGGCACCCGCGGCCGTGACCTTCGCGGCCGCGCGGGAGCTCGAGCTTCAGCGGTCGTGGCTGGTGCGCGCGATCTTCGCCGGTCGCGAACTGCTGATGCGCGCCACCCCGGCGCCGGAGACGACGCCCCGACCATTCGTGGACCAGGCCCTCGCGCTCGGCTGGCGCATCCTGGCCGCGGAGCCGGGGCGCGCGATCGTCCTGGGCGCCGCGACCCGGCCGTGGGAGGCCGACGTGGTGCTTCGCGGCGTGCCGCCGGAGGAGTTCGCCGGCTTCGCGACGCCGGGGTACGTGAAGATCGTCTGGGCCTTCAGCGTGGAGCCGCTCGGAGAATCGGGCTCGATCTGTCGAACCGAGACCCGGGTCGCCACCACGGACGCGGTGTCGCGGGAGCGGTTCCGGCGCTACTGGGCGGCGTTCAAGCCGGGGATCCTGCTGATTCGCCGCGAGGCGCTCAGGCTCATCAAGCGCGACGCGGAGCGGCGCTCGACCGGGTCCGCCGCGCTCGCCCCGGCTACCCCCGCGGCCCTGCCTCTCTCCGGCGCATCGACGGATCAGTGAGGTTCGCCCGGCGGCGCCGTCCGATTTCGCGATACGCCCCAGGCGGGCAGCTCAGCGGGGGTCGGCTCGAGGACCGTCCCTTGCTGACCTCTGCTCCGGTCCGTAACGTACCCACCGCTGGCCCCGCAAGATCGCGCCGCCCTTCGAGCACGGCGTTCGGTTGGTGACACGCCGCCTCGCGGTGATCCCGCTTGGCGACCGGCGGTTGCGGGCGCAAGATTGCCTCGGTAACGGACATGTCCAGGCCGCCGCGCGTTGCCATCAGCCACAGCATCCCCCGTCACCCCGAGGGCGCCGCGCCCCGGGGCAGGCCGGCCGAAGGCGAACGTCGCACCGTCACGATCGTGCTGAAGGCCGCCGAGCCCGACGAGGAGCTCGCGCGCAGGATCCACGCGATCGAGACCCGCCTGCCGCTGTCCCGCCCGAGCCATCCCACCCACGAGGAGCTGACCGCGGCCCACCTGCCCGCCGCCGAGCACTTCGAGGCGGTGGAGCGGTTCGCCCGGGACCACGGCCTCGAGGTCACGAGGCGTTCCCGGGCGCAGCATCACGTCGAGGTGAGTGGGGCGGCGAGCCAGCTCGAGGCCGCCTTCGGCGTCGAGCTGGAGCACTTCCATCACCCGGGCGGCGTCTACCAGTCCCACCGCGGTCCGGTCCACCTCCCGGCCGAGCTCGGGGAGATCGTGCAGGCCGTGATCGGGCTGGACGACGCGCCGCTGGGCAAGCCCCTCAGGACCCCGGCCGTGGCTCCCCCTCCCCCGAAGGCGCGCGCCTACAGCCCGCGCGCGCTCGCCCGGCGATACCGGTTCCCGACCGGCGTGGACGGGACCGGGCAGCGGATCGCGATCGTCGCGTTCGGCGGCGGGTACCATCAGGACGACCTCGACACGTACTTCACCGAGGTCCTCCGCCTCGCGAGGCCGCCGAAGGTCATGGCGATTTCGGTGCCCGACCAGCACGGAGCGGGTCCGGGGAACGATCCGTTCCCGATGAAGCGGCTCGCGTCGTTCATCGGCGACATGAACGATGCCAGGGTCAGCATGGAGGCGATCACGAAGGAGCAGGGCTGCGCCATCTGCATGGCGCGGGCGCTGGCGACCTTCGAGGTCACGATGGACATCGAGATCGTGGGCGCCCTCGCACCCGGCGCCGAGATCGACGTGTACTTCGCCAACAACACGCTCTGGGGCTGGCGCGCGGCGATTCACGCGGTGGCGGGCGTGCGGGACGACACCGATCCCGCTCCGGTGCGGTCGGACGGGCGGACGCCAGAGGCCGCGACGGTGCTCTCGTTCAGCTGGGGCTGTGCCGAGGCGCAGGCGAGCGGCAACTGGAAGGACCAGATCGACCTGGCGCTGCAGAAGGTGCGGCAGCGGGGCGTGACCGTCTGCTGCGCGTCGGGCGACCTCGGCTCACTGGGCGTGGAGCCGGGAGGGGGCACCGGGTACGAGGACGCGGCCAACGTGAGCTGCCCGGCCTCGTCGCCGTCGGTCCTCGCCTGCGGCGGCACGACCATCCGGGCCCGGGACGAAACGGCCTGGAACAACCCGCACTGGAAGAGCGCCCCGATGGCCACCGGTGGCGGGGTGAGCGGGTACTTCCCCCGCCCGACCTGGCAGGCGGGGTGCAACGTGCCGCGGCACCGGGCGGTCGACCGGAGCTGGCTGCGCGAGGACGCGGATCCCGCCATCTGGGTCGGTCGCGGGGTGCCGGACGTGGCGGCGAACGCCGACGCCGCTTCCGGGTACGAGCTGTACGTCGGTGGACGGCGCGCCCTCGGGGGCGGCACCAGCGCCGCCGCGCCGCTCTGGGCCGGCCTCATCGCGCTGCTCAACCAGAAGCTGAGCGACATCGGCGAACGGCCGATACGGCTCGGCTTCGTCAACGTGCTCCTGTACCGCCGGGACGTGGCATCCGCCCTCCGCGAGATCCAGCGGGGCAACAACAGGCGGGCGATCTCGTCCTCGAGGGCGAACACGTCCCCCGTGCGGCGCTGGTACCGCTCGGACCAGAGCTGGTAGCCGTCGGCGGCGTTCACCAGCTGGGCGGACACCCTGACCCGGTCTCCCATGATGCGCACGCTGCCGTCCAGGACGACGTCCACCCGGAGCCGTTCCCCGATATCGCGGACGTCCTCCCGCTTGCCCTTGAAGGCGAACGCCGTGGTTCGGGCCACCACCCGGAGGCCCTCGATCCGGGAGAGGGTCTGGATCAGCTCCTCGCTGATCCCGTCGCCCAGGTACTCGCTGTCCGGGTCGGCGCTCAGATTGGCGAAGGGGAGCACCACGATCGCCGGCGCGCGCGAGGCGGCGGGGGCCCAGCCCGATCCGGCTGGAGCGGCCCGGGAGAGGTCGAGCATCGCGGCGAACTCGGCGGCGCTGGCGAACCGCTAGTCGGGCAGCTTTGCCATCGCCCGCGCGATCGCGTCCTCGACCGGGGCGGGGACGTCGCTCCGGAGACGGCGGAGCGCAGGCGGACGCGTGGTGCTGTGCTGGGCCATGATCGAGAGCGGGGTGGGACCCCGGAAAGGCGGCTCGCCGGCCAGCATCTCGAACAGGACGCAGCCGAGCGAGTAGATGTCGCTCCGCGCGTCGAGGTCGGCGTCGGCGGAGGACTGCTCCGGGCTCATGTAGGCCGGCGTGCCGATCGCGAGGCCGGGCTCGGTCTGCGTGTCGCCAGCCGCGAGCGTGAGCGCCCGGGCGATTCCGAAGTCGCAGATGAGCGCGTGCTCGCTGGAGAGGAGGATGTTCTCCGGCTTGATGTCGCGGTGGACAATGCCCTGGGCGTGGGCGTAGCCGAGCCCCTCGGCGAGCTCCCGGGCCAGGCGGAGGGCCTCCGGGATGGGCAGGGGGCCCTCGCGGGTCAGTCGCGTCCGCAGCGACTCGCCGGCCACGAACGGCATGACGTAGTAAAGCAGCCCGTCGGCCTCGCCGGAGTCGTAGAGGGGGAGAATGTGGGGGTGCTGGAGCCGCGAGGCGATCTGGATCTCGCGCAGGAAGCGCCCCGACCAGAGGGCCGAGGCGAGGTCGGGCTTGAGGACCTTGATCGCGACCGGGCGGTCGTGCTTGAGGTCGTCGGCGCGGAAGACGACCGCCATGCCGCCGACGCCCACCGGCTGGACGATCCGGTAGCGGTCCGCCAGGGCGGGGGTGACGCGCGCGGCGAGGTCGGACACAGTGGAGCGATTCGGGACGAGTCGTCGGAAGTATAGCGTCGGCGGGAGCCGGGGCGAGCGACCGGCGCGCCAACGCCAGCCGCTCGCGCACCCCGGGCGAGGCGCTTTCCCCGGGCTATCGGTGTGCCGGTGCTCCCGCCTCGAGCTCGGCCAGCCTGGACTCGAGGGCCTGCAGCCGCTGCTCGATGGGCGCGAGGTCCTTGGCCGTAACCGGCCGGGGCAGCCGCTCG